>CAZRJT010000018.1:0-27623 GCA_964600585.1 uncultured Bacteroides sp. | reverse complement strand
CCGCGGCCTGAACAGGGGCCGTGGACGCAACCGGGCGTATTTTACGGTGGAACGGAGTGAAGTCATAGGTCAGAAGTCAGAGGGATTAAGTTAGAGATTAGGTGGCCGGGGCCGCGGGGCTCCGGTGAGTGCAAAGGTAAGACGAGCGATGCGGGGAAATGGGCGAATTTTCTCTTTTCGTGATTTTTTACGTAGGGGCTGTGGCTACGAAGGCGCATTAAGAATGCGGAGGATTTTGCCTTGGAATAGTTAAAATACATTAATTAGCGTAGGCGTTTTTGCGTACTCAAATCAATATTATTATTTTAGGCGATGAAATCTAAACCGCCAAAAACCAATCATATCCATCTTATGAAAAGGTTATTTTTTTCTCTTTACACCTTTAGCGACATTATTTAATGTGAATGTCCAGTCAGGTCACACGCCCAGCGTTCCTATTGTATAAGCCAGTTGACACATTTCCTCCTCCGTACGTAATATCAATTTAATTATTGTCTCCCGGCCGTAGAATCAAAGTGATTTTTGTTAAGTACCATACATCAACATAATGAATAGCATAATAAATAACATAATGAGATCTAAAATAACTACTGTTATAATAGTAGTGATGTTAACATTATGCCGGACAACGGCATTTGCGCAACATTCGGCAATTGACTCTATTGCCGTATTCCACGAATCGACCTGGCTAAACAATAGGACAGTGGAACGGGAAATGGTGTATGTGCATCTGGACAACACGTCGTATTACCGCGGCGACCACATATTTTTCGCCGGCTATTTAGTGAAGGCGGGCACCTTAAAGCCATCGGACCTCAGCGAAACGGTGTATGTGGAGCTTCTTAACCCCAGCGGCAAGGTGATAGACCGAAACGTGCTCAAGGCCGTTGACGGCAGATTTCACGGTTCGCTCACCGTGAATGAAACGCCATTTTATTCGGGATATTACGAGGTCAGGGCATATTCGCGCTATATGCTCAACTTTGGCCTTGATGCATTATTCTCGCGCGTGATACCGGTGTACAAACGTCCGAAAAAGGAGGGCGACTGGAGCGAACGAACGATGCTGAAATATGGCTCAAACGAAAGGACCTACAACCGTCCGAAGCTCAAAAAGGCAAAGGAGATAGAGGCCAGATTTTACCCTGAAGGCGGACGCTTAGTGAAAGGCCTACGGGCACGAGTGGCATTTGAATTCACCGACGGCACCCGGCGCCCACTGCAAGCCACGGGGAGGATAGTCGACGCAAAGACCGACACGACGGTGGCAACGTTCGCCACCGGCCACATGGGCCGAGGAGCTTTCGATATATTGCCACAAAGCGACCGATACAGAGTCATCTATGAAGTCAACGGTAAAAAATATTCATCGGACTTGCCCAAAGTCGAACCAGAAGGAATATCGGTGATGGTTGACAACCTGACGTCGACCGACAGCGTGACCATCGAAATTTCGCGCACGGACGGGTTTCCACTTACGACAGTTGGCACGAGCATAACATGCCGCGGAGAGCTGGACGAACGCTTCATAGTGAGACTCACCGAAGACCACAGGGTGAGATTCGGAGTATCCCGCGACTCCCTGCCGACCGGAGTTATAGAGTTGACGCTCTTCGACGTTGACGGGAACACGCTGGCAGACCGCCTGTTCTTCAACGACCATCAAAAGAGAGTGGAAGCAGACATACGTTTCGACAAGCAGAGCTATGGGCCTTATGAACCCGTTGAACTCGACATAAGCCTTACAAAAGCGGTGCCATTTTCGCTATCGGTGACCGATGCCGACGGTCAAATATCCTATGGTTCGAACATCTTGGCAGATTTGCTGTTAGCTTCGGAGATAAAGGGGTATGTGCATAATCCGGCCTATTACTTCGAGGATCCAAACGACCGTGGTCGCCAACAGGAACTGGACCATCTGCTCATGGTGCAGGGATGGCGTCAATATTCGTGGAATCAGCTTGCGGGACTTGACCCTTACAAAATAGACGTGATGCCCGAAAAGGGGATAGAGGTGTATGGCAAGGTGCTGGCACGCAACGGCGACAAGCCACAGAAAGGAATGAACATATCGGCGATGCTCAACAACAACACGAAAGACACGGCAGAGAGAAAGACGCTGTTTATCGACCATTTCGACACGGACGACAATGGGGATTTCGCATTCAGAGCCGACTTCGAAGGCCCTGGCGTACTCACCCTGTCGGCATCGAAAAAGGGGAAGGCGAAGCCCGCCCGCATAATACTCGACGTGAAACGGCATCCTGACGTGAGAGGCTACGACATAGCCGAACTGAGGACTGACATAGACAGCGTGGCGTCGGTGATGCTCGTAAGCGATGCCAACACTGACACCATAGACGATTCATTGCCGGACGGAATAACGATTGACGACAAGTATCTGCTGGAAACAGTGGAGGTGAAGGGTGACCCCAAAGAGCTGAGCCGAATACGCGTCATGGAGAACTCATTGACGAGCTATGAGATCGCGGACGCCCAAAACGACCTGATAGATGACGGCAAAAATCCTGGCCGGACATTGCTCGACATGCTCAACAAGCTTGACAAGAATTTCACACTCGGCAGGCGAATATTATATAAAGGGAAAGACCCGCTGTTCATAATAGAGGACGAAGAGTTTGCCCTGGAAGACCTGACCACCGCCATCAAGGCTGCCATAGCAATAGCGACAGGAACCGCCCCGAAGCATAACCGCACCAGCATGCTTGAATGGGAAGCCCCAATAGAAAACCAAAAGTATTATGATTGGGAGAGGACGGAGGATGAACGGTTTCAAAAATATATGGAGAAAAAGGCAGAAAAAGAGGAAAAAGACCGTCGATACGGCAGGACGGGGAACGACCCAGAACTCATATCGGCCAACGACCAACCCCTGGGAAATGTTAATCCGCGCATATTGCCAGTGGAAAGCATCGAAAAGGTGTATATAGCCACCGACAATGCGTCGATTATGGAATACATAACCAAACTGGCCCCACCGGAAACGACCCAGAATGACATTGCAGAGTTCCAGCGAGTGCTCGGCTGCATGGTGCTGGTGGAACTGAATTCGTTTATGAACCCGGGACAGGGAACGCGCCGGATGAAATTAAACGGCTACACGAAACCTGTGGAATTTTATTCGCCGGACTATTCCGAGGCGGTGCCTATAGATGGCGACTACCGTCGAACGCTTTACTGGAACCCGGACGTAAACCCGGATGCCAACGGGAAAGCGAAGGTTAGCTTCTACAACAATTCGACGGCAAAAAGCTTCAATGTTTCAGCGGCGTCAGTGAGCGAGGGAGGAATCCTTACGAGTCATTGACGCACAGGCCCAAAATAGAGAGCGCAGAAGGTTTATTATAAACAATAACACATAAAACGAATTTTAATCTCATTGGCAGCAATCCTATGGCTTGCGCTTGCATCATCGGCCCAATCAGCCGACCAGCCACACACAAGTGAATATACCAACCAGCTA
Source organism: uncultured Bacteroides sp. (assembly GCA_964600585.1). GTDB lineage: Bacteria > Bacteroidota > Bacteroidia > Bacteroidales > Muribaculaceae > Paramuribaculum. Next base: position 24,139 of record CAZRJT010000018.1, on the reverse strand, counting down.
ACCAGGATTTACAGTTATATCGAGATGGGTGGCTCGAGCAACACTCATCAGGAGGTGATTTACTCGACGTCGAATAGTATAACAGTAACCGTTACAAATATAACTGGATATATGGGACCCGGCGGATGGAATGTTGAAATGGACGTAACATAGAAGGACTTGGTATGGATGAACCTGTTGACGTGAAGGTGGAACGGCAACACGGAGTTAAACAAGGCCGGGTGGATTGGCGTAGCGAGGTCGTTTGAGAATATTTGAGGAAGTAGGCGAATAATGAGCGATTTTTTACCCGTAGCGGAGAGTTTTTGGTTATCTTTGCGAGGTGAAACACAATCATCTAACAATGGAAACAATAAATCGGCGTGAATTTCTGAAAAGCCTGGGCGCACTGGCCACCGCGACCTGTTTGCTGCCAGGAGCATTGGCATCTGCCACCACAAAGCGAAATAGAAAGAAAACGCTTTGGAAGGGATTTAACCTGTTGAACAAGTTCAATCCTGACAATCAAACGCCTTTTGACGAGAAAGACTTTGAAATCATAGCCGAGTGGGGATTCAACTTTGCACGCATACCACTCTCTTATTGGTGCTGGAGCAAGGAGGATGACTGGTACAACGTGGACGAAAGATGCCTACGGGAGATCGACAAGGCGGTTGAGCTTGGAAAACGATACAAAATACACATCAATCTCAACTTTCACCGCACACCGGGATATTGTATCAATCCGCCACATGAAAAGTGCAATCTGTTTGAAGATGAAAAGGCACTGGACGCATGCGCTTTCCATTGGAAACTTTTTGCGGAACGATATAGCGAATATTCGCAAGATGAACTCAGTTTCAATCTAATCAATGAGGCACCTTCAATCGCCGACGAAAAATATGACAAGGTTGTGAAACGGTTGATAGAGACAATACGCGAGGTGAGCGCGGAGAGGACAATCATCGTAGACGGCCTGGACGTGGGCGGAAGGCCGCTGATGACACTAATCGACGAGAAAAACATAATACAGAGCGGACGAGGTTATCAGCCGATGCTTATTTCACACTATGGCGCCAATTGGGTGTATGGCGATGGCCCGATGTATTTTCCGAAAGAGCAGTTGGGGTGGCCGCTGCGCGAAGGAGACAAAACATATGACAAGGATTGGCTGAGGACTACTCTGAATAAAAGCTGGGCCCCCTGGTCGGCAAAAAACGGGATGGTGCACATAGGAGAGTTCGGATGCCATAACCGCACACCCCACGAAGTGGCATTGTCGTGGCTCGACGACCTATTGGACGTATTTGAAGAGAATCAATGGGGATGGGCGTTGTGGAATCTGAAGGGATCATTCGGAGTGCTCGACAGCGGACGCTCGGATGTGGCCTACGAAAATTACAAGGGGCATAAACTCGACAAGACGATGCTGGAGCTGCTTAGGAAAACACGATGAAAAGCCGCGTGGAGACGGAATATGGAAACGGACAATAAAAAAGCCTGCACTGCCCTAAGGATAAGGGTCGAAATGCAGGCTTTCTATATTAGCCACACCAAAGGATGCGATGAAACTCCGAATGACAGGATTTGAGTGCTCACCGGCCTTTGTAATCCGCCTGGGCTAATTAAGCCTTCCCTTGCGGGGAATGGGGCCCGCCATCAGCCGATTAAGCTTGTCTCGGTATTTCAGTAAAATTTGATGAGTTTCCCAATCAACTTTGATGTGGTAGACAGTATGTCAAAAAGAATCGTCAAAAGCTCTCTTGCTTTGTGATTATAACGCAAAGTTAATAAAAAGAGTTCATGATTCCAAATGAAAAAGCACTTTTTTAGGGTTGAACGGGAAATGGCCTTTTATTTCGAAAAAATTAGCTTTGGCGATTCAATTCATTTTAAATCAGAGATATACACAGAAGAGGCATTTTACGGTCGAGCGTCGGAATAATTTTCTGCAAAGAAAAAATGATTTTTTTTGCTTTTTATTTTGCGGGTTGAATTATTGTATGTACTTTTGCGGTGTACTATTAAACTATTACACTATGCCATTAATAATCACCCGTCGTCAGTCAGGCGACAGATCACACAGGTCAACATCGGCTACAAAGGTCGCAACTCAAAATATGCACCTTTGTGTATGGCGTATAATGGTCGAACGGAGTATTTTTGCAAAAAAATCATAAGCAAATGTAACTTTTAGACATACATGCACGTCTAATAAACAAAACCAATCATCACAACAATGATAATCAAACTCAACGACGTAAACAAAACTTATCCGGGCATAGTGCCGCTCCATGTCCTGAAAGACATAAATCTTGAAATAGAACGCGGCGAGCTCGTGTCAATCATGGGCGCATCGGGGTCGGGCAAGTCGACACTCCTTAATATATTAGGAATATTGGACACTTATGACACGGGAGACTACTATCTGGACAACGTGCTGATAAAAGGACTAAGCGAAAACCGGGCTGCCGAGCTGCGCAACCGAATGATAGGCTTCGTGTTCCAGTCGTTCAACCTCATCAGCTATAAAAACGCGGTGGAGAACGTGGCATTGCCGCTGTTCTACCAAGGAGTGTCGCGCCGCAAACGCAACGCCCTGGCCATGAAGCAGCTCGAGCGAATGGGACTCGCCGACAGAGCGCACCATCTTCCGGGCGAACTGTCGGGTGGTCAGCAGCAGCGCGTGGCAATAGCACGGTCGCTGATAACAAATCCGTCGATAATCCTGGCCGACGAACCGACCGGCGCCCTCGACTCGCAGACATCGAAGGACGTGATGGAGGTGTTCAGAGAGCTTAACCGCGAGGGCATGACAGTGATAATAGTGACGCACGACCCGTCGGTTGGAGAAAAGACCAACAGGATCATACGCATAGTCGACGGCAGAATTGTGTAACCAACCATTTGAGAGAAAAGAGAGATGTTAGACCTCATAAGAGAAATAGGGCAAACGATAAAGAGCAACAAGCTGAGGACATTCCTGACGGGATTTGCCGTGGCATGGGGCATATTCATGCTCATAATATTGCTGGGCATGGCCCGAGGGGTGAACAACTCGTTCGAAGACCGAGCAAACAGCCGTTCGATGAACGTGATACAACTATGGGCCGGACGAACGTCGAAAGCCTACAAAGGCTATAAGCCGGGGCGAACCATAGACCTGAAGGCTAACGACATAGAAGTGCTGAAGAACGAGCATAAAGGGATGGTGAGCGACGTGACAAGCAACGAATATGTGAGAGGTGGCACCGTATCGACCTCGAAAGACTACATTTCGGGCGGACTTAGCGGCGTGTTTCCGAATACGCTGAAAAATGACGGAATGGAGATGCTTACAGGGCGATTCATCAACGACCTCGACCTGAAAGAGAAACGTAAGGTGATGGTGTTACCGGAACAAAACGCCGCACTGCTTTTCGGCGAGGCCGAGAAAGCCGTGGGGGGACGCGTGAACTCTATGGGATTGTCGTGGACTGTTGTGGGAGTGTACAAGTCGCGTTGGCGCGACACAAGCTTCATACCGTTCACCACGGCCAAGATGCTCAATGGCAACAAGGACAACCTCTATCAGCTGCAAGTGACGGTGGAAGGGCTCGAAACAGAAACAGACGGCGAAATAGCAGAACAGAAGGTGTTTGAAACTATGGCAAAAGAGCATCAGTTCGCCCCCGACGACAAGAGCGCAATATATACTTGGAACCGCTTTACGTCGTATCTGCAGAACCAAAAGGCGTTCGGAATACTTAGCATAGCAATATGGGTGATAGGTGTGCTGACGCTGCTATCGGGAATCGTGGGCGTGAGCAATATCATGTTCGTATCGGTGAAGGAGCGCACCCATGAGATAGGCATACGGCGCGCCATCGGCGCAAAGCCACGTAACATATTGGTGCAAATAGTCTGCGAAAGCGTCACAATCACCACCTTGTTCGGCTATATCGGCGTGGTCATGGGAATGTTGGTAATGCAGTTTGTGGCCAAGACGTTTGAAGGCGAAATGCTGAAGAATCCGACCGTAGACCTTTCGATTGCCATCAAAGTCACTGTAGCATTGATAATAGCAGGCTCGCTTGCCGGACTGTTCCCGGCGCTGAGAGCGACAAAAATAAAACCAGTAGAAGCACTTCGCGACGAATAAATATGAACAATCCGATATTTGACTTAGAGAACTGGCGCGAGATAGGCGCCACTCTGGCACGCAACAAAACACGTACATTCCTGACGGCGTTCGGCATATTCTGGGGCACGGCGATGCTGTCGATGCTCTGGGGTGGCGCATCGGGCCTGGAGGGGATGATGAAGCGCAACTTCGTGGGCTTCGACACCAACATGGGCGCCATATTCTCGGGACGCACCACGATGCCGTACAAGGGTTATAACAAGGGTCTCTACATACCGCTGACCGACCATGACATAGAGGACATACGCCGCACGGCAAAATACATCGAGGCGTCATCGGCGATTACGGATGAGAGCGTAACCATAGCATACGGGAGCAAGTCGTTAGCATCGACTGCAATGGGCGTGGAAAGCGAGTTCGGCAAAATCCAGACTCCAGTGATGTACGATGGACGATTCATAAACGACAGCGACGTGCGCAACGTGCGCAAGGTGGTGGTGCTTGGCAAAAACTGCGCCAACGAACTGTTCAGCGGGGAGAGCCCATTGGGTAAATTCGTGTCGATAAACGGGGTGTATTTCATGGTGATCGGCGTAGTCGGGCAGAAGTCTGACATATCGATGGGTAGCCGCCTCGATGAATCGGCAATAATCCCCTCGACCACTATGCGGCGAGCATTCAACTGGGGCAACAATGTGGGATTTTTCATGTTCACGGCCCAACGCGGACATTCGCCGTCGGAAATAAAGCCATACATCGACCGCGTGATGCGCAGCAACCACCCGATACATCCGGACGACGACCAGGCCATACATATGATGGACATGGCCGAGAACTTCGAGACGGTAGACAATCTGTTTCTGGGAATAAGCCTACTGGCGATATTCGTCGGAGCTGGAACGCTGATGGCCGGCATAATAGGCATAGGAAACATTATGTGGATAATCGTGAAGGAGCGCACCCAGGAGATAGGGATACGCCGGGCGATCGGCGCAAAACCACGCGACATAATAGCACAGATACTGTCGGAAGGCATGTTGCTGACAAGCGTGGCGGGAATAGCGGGCATTTGCTTCGCCACCATCGTGCTGGCGATAGTGGACCATGTGACGTTTGACCCGATATTGGGCTCGGCACACTTCGAACTGCACTTCAACCATGCGGTGACAATAGCATTGGTTTTCATGTCTTTTGGCACTGCAGCAGGCTTGATACCGGCAATCAAAGCGATGCACATAAAACCGATAGAGGCTATGCGCGACAAATAAAAAGGAGACAAACTTAAACGAATATATAACCAATAAACGAAAATAAGCAATGAAAAAATTTTTCAAAATCCTGCTATGGGTTCTGATTGGAGCCGTGTTCGTAGGCACATTCGTGTTCCTGTATCTGAATTCGAAAACCGAAGAGGTGGTGTATGAGATAGTAGAGCCGACTACGGGCAACATCGAGACGTCGACCGTGCTGACGGGCAAAATAGAACCTCGCGACGAAATCGACATCAAACCCCAGATTTCGGGCATCATATCGGAGATAAACGTGGAGCCGGGCGACATAGTGAAGGAAGGCGACATAATAGCAAAGATCAAGGTGATACCGGAGGCATCGTCGCTGTCGTCGGCCCAGAGCCGGGTGGAGAGCGCGCAGATATCTCTGACCGACGCAAAGCGCAAATTCGAACGCAGCACCAAACTTTATGAAAAGAAGATAATATCGAAGGAAGAATTTGAAACGGCCGAAACGACTTATAACCAGGCGGTACGCGAGCTCGATGCGGCCAACGACGCATTCAACATCGTGAAGGATGGGGTGTCGAAATACAACGCAACCGAAAGCAACACATTGGTGCGCGCCACAATCAACGGCCTGATACTCGACGTGCCGGTGAAAGTGGGTAGCTCGGTTATACAATCGAACACGTTCAACGATGGAACGACCGTGGCTAAAATAGCGGATATGACCAACTTGATATTCAAAGGCAAAATCGACGAGACAGAAGTGGGTCAGCTTAAAGTGGGCATGCCAATGACAATATCGATTGGCGCGTTGCCCGACCTGACACCAAGCGCAGTGATAGAATACATCGCCCCAAAGGGCGTGGAGGAAAACGGCGCCAATACATTTGAAATCAAGGCCGCAATAACCGTTGACTCGGTGGCCGAACTGAGAGCAGGATACAGCGCAAACGCCTCGGTGACGCTGAAGAAGGCGTCAGACGTGCTGATGGTGCCTGAAGGCATCGTGGAATTTGCAGGCGACAGCACATTCGTGTATCTCCTGACCGATTCGGTGCCAACGCAGAAGTTCGAACGTAAGGCCATCAGCACCAATACGAGCGACGGCATAAACATAGAGGTGACTTCGGGCCTGAATAAAGGCGACAAAATCCGCGGACAGCAAAAACAGAAATAACACACTGCCACTATGAACCGTATATCAACAATATTAGCAGCCGTAACCACTGCCGCAACACTGAGCGCGCAATCGGCCGAGCCGTGGAGCCTGGACAGCTGCATCAATTATGCAATAGAGCATAACATAACCGTGAAATCGCGCGAATTGCAAAAGTATTCGGGCGAGCTCGAAATAACGGAGGCAAAGGACCGGTTCCTGCCGCAGGCATCGGCAGGCGCAAACGAATCGTTCAGCTTCGGCCGCGGCCTGACGTCGGAAAATACGTATGCCAATCGCAATACATCGAATTTTGGCTGGAACGTAGGCGTGTCGCTGCCGATATTCCAGGGGTTGTCGGCCATCCGCCGCCTGGATTATGCCAAAGCCAACCTTAGAGTGCTTGTGGAGCAGTATGAGGCGGCCAAGGACGACATTACGCTCAATGTGATATCGCAATATCTGCAAGTGCTGTATTGCAAGGAATTGCTCGGTGTGGCCGAGAATCAGCTGGAAGTGTCGAAAATCGAGCTCAACAAACGCAAGGAGCTGTTAGAGGCCGGAAAGATTCCCGAACTCGACCTGCTTGAAGCGGAGGCATTGGTGGCCCGCGACGAACTGAGCCTCTTGAATTCGACAAACGACTATGCCCTTGCACTGGTCGACCTCTCGCAAATGCTGGAGCTTCCGAGTCCGGAAGGATTTGACATCCAGCCAGTGGAGGATGCAGCGCTGGGACTGCTGTCGGCCAGCGAAGTGTATGAAAACGCCCTTACGTCGAACCACACGATCCTTGCATCGAAAGGTTCGATAACGGTTGCCGAAAAGAACATAGCATTGGCAAAAAGCGGATATCTGCCGACGGTGTCGTTCAATGCCGGAATTGGTAGCAGCTACTACACGTTGTCGGGATTCAAATCAGAGTCGTTCGGCCGCCAAATGCGCAACAACCTGAGCAAATCGCTGGGCTTTTCGCTGAACATACCGGTGTTTGACGCATTCTCGACCCGCAATTCATTGAGAAGGGCGAAGGTGCAACGCATAAACGCTCAATTGCAACTCGACGATGCAGAGAAGCGTCTGTACAAGACAATACAGCAGGCATACGTGCAGGCCGTGGCTGCCGAAAAGAAGCGCGAGACAAGTGCGGTTGCAGAAAAGTCGAGCCTGGCAGCATTTGATGCCGTGCGCGAAAAATACAACTACGGACGTGCCACTCCAGCTGAATATGAGCAGGCAAAGGTCACCTACACCAGAGCTGCGTCGGAGTCGATACAGGCTAAATACGAGTCGATACTGCGCGTGCGCATATTACAGTTCTACAATAAATAAGCATCCATAGGTATAATTACTAATAGACAGACTGCCCGTCAAGTCGGATGACTCGGCGGGCAGTTGACTTTGTACGGTGGAGAGGAGTCCAGGATGCCGCCCCTTAAAAGGAGCATACGAATTATTTAGATCCGAGTTCGCGTATGGCACCTGTTACAGGGTCAAATATTACGTAAGCCGGAGCTTTTTTATCAGTGAACAAATTTGGATCGAGGCCAAATACGACTCCATATTGAGCTACATCGATGTGGCCTTTATAGAGCTGCTGCAAGCCCATAACGACCGAGAGATCAGCTTCGCCAGGTATACGGTAGGCAAATCCTCCTTTGGGGAATTTCTTTTCTTCGCCTTTTTCGTTTTTCGGCAGCTGACCGCGGGCTGTGGCGGTTACGTCGAAATAGATGGGGTCACCTGACAAATCGGATGGGTCGACTATTCCATCAAGCACAGACAGACGGGCAACAACAGTGTGGGATTTTTCGGATGCGGGAATATCGACAGTGAACGTGCGCACGTCGGTTGATGTCTGTACAGTGCCAACAAACATAGCCGTGAGCGCAGCTTCCTGCTGGGCTAGATTGTCGAGCGCAAGCTGCATGGCAGCCCCGTCGGAAGGCATCTGATCAGCTTGTCCGGATATGATGTCGTTGCGGCTCTGACGTAATTCGTATATCTTTGCAGCTGCCAATTCGGCCCTCTTGGCCGAGGACTGGCTCTGAAGCATCTCTTCGGTAACGGCTTGCGCGGCCACCGGCAACTGCAATATTGTTGGCTGCGGCGGAACGGCTTTCGGCAACTGCGGAGCTGCTGATTCGACAAGCTCCTCGGAATTAATGGTAAGGGGGAAGTTTTCGCTATTCAGAATCATAAAAGGTGCGCTTCCGCTCTTGAACTGCACCAGATATTGCTCTTTTTCATCAGCTACGCCACGCGGATTGACTGATACAGACTTCAATACCCATTGCTGTGACGGCTCGGTGATGGGGTCGAGATTGAGATATTTTTTGGCATACCGAAAGAACTCACCGGGAGTCTTGACAGTTTTTTCAGCTTCGACTGTCACATCAACCACAGTCAGCGGAAGAGTGTAGATGAGTCCATATTCATTGATTTTGGAGGCAGTGAGCTTCTGAGTCGTCTGCGAAACAGCCGGCATCACAACGGCTGTTGCAGCCATAATCGATAGGATAAAATTCTTCATAATATTTCGCGATGATATTACAATGTCATTATATGTTTTATGGCTTTGCCGACATTTGCGGCGATGTCGCCGGCAGTGACGCCATATTCGCCTTGCTCTTCAGCAGCCATCTCCCCCGCCAGGCCATGTACGTAAGCACCGATGAGAGCGCTCACCTCGGGGCGATATCCCTGGCTTATGAACGAGGTGATGACTCCGGTGAGCACATCGCCGCTACCGGCAGTAGCCATTGCCGGCGTACCGGTGGAGTTGAAGTAGACTTTACCGTCAGGACGCACCAGGGCGGTGTAACGGCCTTTGAGGAGGATAAGGAGATTCTGATAGTGGGACACTTCCATTGCTTTGCGCAAACGCGCTTCGGCCGACGACTGAATGTCGAAGAGTCGGTCGAATTCTCCGGCATGCGGAGTGAGAACAGAAAGCACAGGAAGATGATTGAGCATCGACGGACGCAAGGCTATGCAGTTAAGGGCATCGGCATCCACCACCAAGGGTTTGTCATAGACTTTGAAAAAGCGGTCGAGCGCGTCAATCGTGAGTTCGTTAGTGCCAAGTCCGGGTCCGACCCCTATCGCCGAATAATCGTGCTGGGGATGGATGTCGGATACGATAAGCTTGTGTGCGTCGGCATCAAACATCACTTCAGGCACAGACGACTGTGCGATTTCGAATGCGCATTGGGGCGAATGCAGTGTAATCTTCCCGGTGCCGGAGCGCATGGCACCTTTGGCAGCGAGCACGGCTGCCCCGACCATACCATATGAGCCGGCGATAAGCAGAGAGTTGCCAAAGTCGGCTTTTGATGCGAATGGCTTACGCTTCTTAAGAAGCTTTTTCACTTCTTTGCCCTCCACCAAATGGAAGTCGGTGGGCGTAAGACGTATAGCCTCGGCACTAAGACCGATTTCCAATACTTTCCACTCTCCAACGAGTTCAGCATTGTCGCTAAGGAAGAATGCCAACCTCGGGAACTGAATGGCCAGAGTGAGCGATGCGTGGATTATGTTGCGGTTTATCGACTGTGCATTCCAGTCGCTGAACATTCCGGACGGAACGTCGATTGAAACCACAGCCGCTTTGGAATCGTTGATGTATTGCACCAACGATTTAAATCCGCCGGAAAGCGGCTCGCGCAATCCCGAACCGAACAGGCCGTCGACAACCAGATAAAGGCTGTTAAGCTCAGGTGTCGTGAAATGCCCTGTGACCTCCGTAAAGTTAACATTCGGTGCCGCGGCCAACAGTTCGTCACGGCAATCGCGGCAATCGGGGCTAAGCCTGTTTCCACCAATATTGAATAAATAAACAGTAGGCGAAAAGCCGTTCTCCACCAACAGACGAGCCACAGCAAGCGCATCGGCACCATTATTGCCGGGGCCGGCAAATATGGTGACACGCTTCGACGGATTCCAACGAGCCACAATCTCGGCCGTCACTCCGACAGCCACTCGCTGAATGAGATCGTGCGAGGTGACATTTTCGGAGTCGATAGTCCGGCGATCTATCGCCCTTATATCTTCATTGGTGAATATTTTCATAAATCAAATTCAATTATGCAATTGCATTCGAGCATACAAATTTACTCATTTCTTTTCTCTCGAACAGAGATTTTTTCGTATTTTTGTACAAGATTTTACTTTATTCGGCAATGAAGAAGGTCATTTATAACGGATTGACATTTCGCCCCTATATAGAGGCCGCCCGTATTGCACAACGAGTCAAGGAAATAGCCCGCGATATCACCAACGACTACGCAGAATCGGCTCCATTGATGATATGCGTGTTAAACGGTGCGTTTCTATTTGCCTCTGATTTATTCAGGTCGTTGGCCATCGATGCCGAAATTGCGTTTGTGAGGCTTAAAAGTTACGACGGCACAGGGTCGACAGGAAAAATCAAAGAACTGATAGGCCTCACCGAAGATATATCCGGCCGAGACATAATCATCGTAGAGGACATTGTGGATACCGGCCTGACAATTGAAAATCTCGTGAACGAAATAAAGTCAAAAAATCCAGCGTCGGTAAAGGTTGCGTCACTTCTGTTCAAACCAGAAGCCTTAAAAGGGGCTGTGACACCCAACTACGTTGGATTTGACATTCCGTCGAAATTCATAATAGGCTACGGCCTCGACATCGACGGCATGGCACGAAACCTACCAGACATCTGGATACTCAACGATCAACTTGATTCATAACACGTACACTCTTTTTAACGCTAAATATATGTTCAACATCGTGATTTTTGGCGCACCCGGAAGCGGGAAAGGCACCCAAAGTGAAAAGATAATCAAGCAATACGGAATTCATCACATCTCCACCGGCGAAGTTTTGCGTGACCACATAAAGCGCGACACTCCATTGGGTCGCATAGCAAACGAATACATCTCGAAGGGAAACCTAATTCCCGACGACCTCATGATAGAGATTCTGGCCGATGAACTCGACCATAACCCAGAAGCCGCAAAAGGCGTGATTTTCGACGGATTTCCGCGTACATTGCCGCAAGCACATGCTCTCAACGAGATGCTTGAGAAGAGAAATTCGAAAGTTCATGGAGTAATCGGACTGGAAGTGGACGATGATGAACTTGTCGACCGACTGATAAAGAGAGGCATCGAAACGGGTCGTGCCGACGACAACCACGAAACCATACAGAATCGACTGAAAGTGTATCACACACAAACCAAGCCATTGAGCGATTTCTATAAGCACGAAGGCAAATACCATCAGATTAAAGGCACAGGGTCGGTTGACGACATTTTTGACAATATATGTCAGGAATTAGACGCAATAAGGCAGAAATCCTGAGACATACGCATAGTCAAGCCGAACCAATCGGGCATCTAAAGACAAGGACTGCCTTTATATGAAGACACATTTGGAACTTGTGGTTCTGCGAGTCACAAAGTACAATGACAAGAAATCAATTTTGACGGCATATGCCCTACAACACGGCAGGATTGCATTTGCAATACCTGCCGGGAACGGGCGCGAAACCATCAGGCGAAAGGCCCTGTTTATGCCATTGGCCCTCACGGAATGTGTTGCCGACATACGCCCCGGCCGTGACATACACACATTATCCGAGCCTCGAGCCATAATACCACTATTAAACAATTATCGCCACCCGATAAAAAACGCTTTATGTATGTTTTTGTCGGAGGTTTTGCTAAACGTGGTGCGCGAACCAATCAGCGACCCGGCCATCTGGCAATTCATCAGCCGTTCGATAGTGCTACTAGACTCTCTGCCTCAAACCCATACGGCCAATTACCACATATGTTTTATGCTTGGGCTGGCTCAACTACTCGGCATCTCCCCAGACGAATCGAGCTATAAACCGGGATATGTATTCGACATGGTGGACGCAATATTCCGGCCGTCGACTCCCATGCATTCCGACTATCTAATCGGAGAAGAGTCGGACGCGGTGCATACGCTTCTACGCCTGAAATATCACAATATGCATAAATTCAAGGCAAGCCGTACAGAGCGCAACCGCATCATCGATAGCATACTGCATTATTACACGCTGCATTATACGTCGATGTCGAATCTAAAGACTCTTGACGTCCTGAGAGCATTGTTCTAATATGTATCGCGCCACCGAATCCTCGGTGTTGGCTCCAATGACAAAATCGGCGGCCGCCTTAACCTCAGGAAACGCATTTGCAACAGCCACAGCCTCATCGGCCACTCCCATCATAGCCAAATCATTGAGATTATCGCCAAAAACAGTAATTGAATCAACGCCTAATCTATCTGACATAGCTTTTACGGCCGAGGCTTTCGACACTCCGGCGGCAAAAATCTCGAGAATGGACGTTGAATGAGAAAATATGTCGTTGTAGCACGACACCGAGCATTCAACCTTTTCGGACAACACTTTAGCCACTGACTCGACACGCTCTTTGGGCCCCATTGCGAAATAGAGCAACGAATCGGCAAACGACCTTACTTCAGCCATACGCTTTTCGTTTATATGCATACGTTTCAGAGGCAAGCCATTGCGTTCGGCAGCAAAACGTTGGTCGCGATTGGACATCGAGCCATTAAAATAAGTGTGCAGAAAGCCGTCGGCCCCCAACGTATAAATAAACGGAGTGATGCCACCCTGCCGACAAACTTCAAGTATTTCATTTGACACCGCTTCATCAATGAATTTACACAATTCATATCGCCGTGTGGCTCTATCCCACAAAGCGGCACCTGTCATCACTATGGCCGGAAGTGACAGCGACGTATGCGACAGAAGCCCATCGACAGTTGCCGGGGTGCGGGCCGTCGCCACTGTTATAAGCGCCCCTTTGGCCGACAATTCCGATATGGCATGCGCCGACCATGGGCTTACCCGGCTCTGGGCATTGAGCAATGTGCCGTCAAGATCGGTGACGAATAATCGTTTACTCACAACTCCTATTTTTTACTACGATTTGTTTTCTTTACACTCCAGAGCTTCAAGCTCTATACGGAAAGTGGTGCCGTGCCCCGGCTCCGAACGCTTCACATATATCCTTCCGCCATGATATTCTTCGATGATGCGTTTCGCCAATGTCAGCCCTAATCCCCAGCCCCGCGACTTAGTGGTGAACCCCGCCTTGAACACTTTACGGTGAAGTTTACGCGGCATACCTTTACCTGTGTCGGCAACTTCGATGGCTACGACTCTTTGACGTTCGACTTTGCAGCTCACCGACAGGCATCCACATCCCGACATTGCGTCAACGGCATTTTTCATAAGATTTTCCATCACCCATTCAAGCAAAGGCTCTGAAACAACGGCACATGCCCACTTAGACGGCAGATCGACTGACAGATCGACTTTAGGCGAAATGCGGGTGGACATATAATCGACACTACGCCTAACGATGGAGCCTACATCGGCGGCGGCCATATGCGGCATAGAGCCAATCTTTGAAAATCGCGAGGCAATCACCGACAGCCGAGATATATCCTTGTTCATTTCATCGACAACAACCGAATCACAACCTGAATCGCCAAGCACTTCAATCCAAGCCATCAGCGACGATATAGGAGTCCCCAATTGATGGGCCGTTTCCTTAGACAGCCCCACCCACACTTTGTTCTGCTCGGCACGACGCGACGCGCTCACCACAAAGTAGACCAACACGACAAACGCAATCATCACAAGCAATTGCAGATAAGGGAACAGATTGAGCCGACGCAACAATGATGAATCTTCATAGTAAAGGTGCTGAATATTGCCGGGGGCAATCTCGATATCGATGCAGTGTCCCGACGTTTTCATAGCGTTAACCTTATCAAGCAAAAATGCCTGATTCGCGGCATCAGCATACGATGGAGATTGACCAGGGCCGGATTGGGGCAACTCAAAATTACGGTGCATCATTATTCGTCCGGCCGAATCGACCAATACTATGGGAATATTGCGGTTGTCTTCTATTATCGACAGTGGAAAGTCAACATTATCGTCACCAGCACTTTCGGCTATCTCTTTCGTGGCATCAGCCCATATCTGCATCCTTGAACGCTCCTGTACAGCAAGATCTTCGACCAGGGCCGATGAAAGGAAAAGGAATAGCCCAATCATCGCCACGGCAAGAAACAGGAGCGTCCACAAGAGTGGGCCGCGCTCCAAACGTCCGATTATAACTTCAAAAACATTCACTATCTACAAAGATACGTATTTATTTCAATTTCAAGCGTGATTTTTATGCGATACCGCCGCATTTTTTTTGCGCATCTATTTCAATTGAATGTGTTTTTGTGTATCTTTGCCAATGAAGTAACCACGAATAAATTCATCGATATGCATTATTTCAAAAATCTAATATCCGCAATAGCCATATTTGCTTCAGTGTCCGCGCTTCCCCCATCGGCATCCGCTCAAGACGCACCAAATCCATGGGGAGCATCAGTAAATCGCTCGCTCGTGTTCAATCCCGGCGATTATGATTCGAAATTTTATCGCATTCCGGGCATCGTCACCGCAAACGACGGGACTCTAATTGCCGTAGCCGACAAACGCATAGAAACGATGGCCGACCTTCCGGGGAAAATAGACGTCGTGGCCCGTCGCAGCACCGATAACGGCGTGACATGGGGCGACTATATAACCGTTGCCGAGCACGACAGCGTAGGTGGTTACGGCGACCCGGCTATCGTTGTAGACCGCAAATCAGGCGACATTTTAGTGATATCGAGCCATGGAAACGGCCTGTGGCAACAATCGCCGGCCCACATCAGCATATCGCGAAGCAAAGACAACGGCCAGACATGGCTACCGGCAGTTGACATAAACGACCAGATACTGACCACCGACCCAAACGGCAAGCAACCCATAAAATGCATCAGCGCGTTTGCATCGTCGGGTGGAGCGCTCCAACTTAAAAACGGACGCATAATGTTTGCTCTGGTCACCCGCCAGCCCGACGTAAAAGGTTTCAAAGTTTACGCCATAT
This sequence comes from uncultured Bacteroides sp., assembly GCA_964600585.1. Lineage (GTDB taxonomy): Bacteria > Bacteroidota > Bacteroidia > Bacteroidales > Muribaculaceae > Paramuribaculum. Next base: position 8,665 of record CAZRJT010000018.1, on the reverse strand, counting down.
ATAGCGACGACGGCGGCAAAAAATGGAAAGTGTCAAAAAATCCGGCCACACTCGACGGCGACGAGTCGAAGATTGTGGAATTAGCTGACGGCACATTGATTATGAGCATAAGAAACCGATACAGAGGTCTACGAAACTTCTCTTATTCGACCGACAAGGGCGTCACGTGGTCGGAACCGACCGGAATTGCCGATCTTCGCGACCCCGCATGCAACGGCGACATCAAGCTGTATGACTATGACGGGAACAACATATTGCTACAATCGCTGCCGGGGTCGCCAAACAGCCGTAACGACGTGACGATATACGCCAGCTTCGACGATGGCAAAACCTGGCCCAAGAAACGCATCATAAGCCACTGCCCTTCGGCATATTCGGCAATGACAATACTGCCGGACGGCAGGATTGGAATACTGACAGAGGAAGAATCGTCGGACCGCAACCAAGGCTACCGATTGTGGCTCACCACCTTGCCAATAGAGTATATATTGGAAAGCGACGAATGAACGGAAACATAACTATAATATAACCACAACCGAATTCAAGCCATATGAAATACGTTTCGCTGCCCGACGAACGCCCACACCTACTCCCCTTCTATCTGTCGATGGAGGAATATGTGGCGCGCAACTTCGATTGTGGCGAACTATTCTTTATGTGGCAGGTGGAGCCGACTGTAATATTCGGGCGAAACCAACTGGTGTCGTCTGAAGTCAACATTGATTACTGTACGGCCAATGGCATACGGATGTTCAGACGCAAAAGCGGCGGAGGGTGCGTGTATGCCGACATGGACAACATCATGCTGTCGTACATAACGGAATCAGAAAGCGTAATCACCACATTTTCGCACTACACATCAATGGTGGCCGAAGTTCTCCGCAGCATAGGCATCAACGCCGACAACACGTCGCGCAACGATATTCTGATCAATGGCCTGAAAGTGTCGGGTAATGCATTCTACCATATTCCGCACAAAAGCATAGCTCACGGGACTATGCTTTATGACACCGACATCGAACGAATGAGCAATGCAATAACACCATCGGCCATAAAGCTCGAGTCGAAAGGCGTGGAGTCGGTGCGCAGCCGCATCACCACCATCAAGAATCATATTGACATTTCGCTTGAAGACTTCAAAGCCGCCATCCGCCAGAGATTGTGCGGCAATAATGAGCTGAAGCTGACAAATGACGACGTAAACGAAATCGAACAAATGTCGAAGCCTTATTATTCCGACGAATGGATATTCGGCAACAATCCAAGATGTGTGCTCACCAATGATAAACGAATCGAAAACGCGGGCGTGTTTCGCACCGACATCGAAATCTCAGGCGATATAATACGTAAAATAAATCTTTCGGGCGACTTCTTCGTGCTTTCGGACATCGACACGTCATTGCTCGACAAGCTAAAAGGGGTCAAATATTCAAGAGCCGACGTAGCGGCCGCAATAGCCCATCTTGATGCGGGCGAAACTATCTACGGACTAACCAACGACAATTTTGTTAACCTTCTTTTTTAATATCAATATGGCAGAAAACAAACAAACCTGTCTTCACGACAAGCATATGGCTCTCGGAGCTTTAATGAGTCCGTTCGGCGGATTCGACATGCCAATACAATATAGCGGCATAACCGACGAGCATAATGCCGTGCGCAATAATTGTGGCGTTTTCGACGTTTCGCACATGGGCGAGGTGAACATCTCGGGCCCAGATGCCGAAAAATTCGTAAACCACTTGTTTACAAATGACATCTCCAATGCTCCGACAGGCAAAATATTCTATGGTATGATGCTAAACGATGGCGGCGGCGTGGTTGACGATTTGTTGGTTTACAAGCGCGGCGAAAACAACTTTTTCCTTGTAATCAACGCATCTAACATCGACAAAGACGTTGATTGGATTCGCAGCCACTCCAACGGATTCGACGTTGAGATAGAACATCTGAGCGACCAATTGGGCGAACTTGCCATACAGGGCCCGGCTTCTGAAAGCGTGATGGAAGAGGTGCTTGGCATAAAATGCGCCGACCTGACATTCTACACATTCCGCGAGGACACACTCAACGGCAAACAGATACTTGTGAGCCGAACCGGATATACGGGCGAAGACGGATTTGAAATCTACGCCGAACACGATATGATACGTTCACTCTGGGACGCGCTAATCGAATCGGGACGCGCAGTGCCTTGCGGCCTCGGATGCCGCGACACACTGCGTTTCGAAGTAGGGCTGCCGCTCTACGGCGATGAGTTGTCCGACGACATCTCCCCGATAGAAGCCGGACTGTCAATATTCGTAAAGACCGATAAGCCAGAATTCATCGGACGCGAAATCGTGGCAGAGCAGAAAGCAAACGGCACCAAGCGTAAAATCGTTGGACTTGAGCTGCTCGACAGAGCAATACCACGCCACGGATATGAAGTGACCGACACCGACGGCAATGTGATAGGCCACGTAACGACGGGCTATCGAGGCATATCGGTGGATAAGAGTATTGCCATGGCGTTAATCGACGCAGCTTTCGCCCAAAACGGCACTGACGTGTGCGTGAAGATCCGCAAGAAAGTGTTTCCGGCTCGCGTAACCGCAAAAAAATTCTACAAGAAAAGCTATAAAAAATAACGACAACCAATCTAACCATTAAATATAATTTGATTATGAGCGCAATTTATTATTCACCCACACACGAATACGTAAAAGTTGAAGATAATATAGGCTATGTAGGCATCACCGATTATGCACAACACGCCCTCGGCAACATAGTTTATGTGGATATGCCAGAAGTCGACGACGATGTGACTGCCGGAGAAGAATTCGGAGCTGTCGAAAGCGTGAAAGCCGCCAGCGACCTGATATCGCCCGTAAGCGGCGCGGTGGTGGAAATCAACGAAAGCCTAATCGACAACCCACGCCTGGTGAACGAAGACGCAATGGCCAATTGGATTATCAAAGTGGAATTAAGCAATCCGGCTGAACTTGCCGACCTTCTTGACGAAGCCGCCTATAAGGCACTGTGCGAGAGCGAAGCCGCCCACTAATTTTCGTTGAAAAACATATGATACACCGATATTTTCCTCACACTGACTCCGACATTCAGACGATGCTCGACCGATGCAATATGCAATCGCTCGACGACCTGTACTCCGATGTGCCCGACAGCCTGAAACTGAAACGCGACTATGATTTGCCAGCGGAAATGAGCGAGACTGAAGTGCGCCGCTTTTTCAAAGATCTGTGCGACAAAAACACATCGGATCTAGCATGCTTTGCCGGAGCCGGATTCTACGACCATTATTCTCCTGCCGTGATTCCGGCGCTGCTGTCGCGCTCGGAGTTCCTGACGGCTTATACACCCTATCAGCCGGAGATATCTCAAGGTACTCTGCAATACATTTTTGAATATCAGAGTATGATGGCCACACTGACAGGGCTCGAAGTGTCGAATGCGTCGATGTACGACGGCACGACTGCCACGGCAGAGGCTATGATGATGGCAGTGGCCAACTCTCGCAAACGCAACAGAGTGTTGATTTCGGCAACAGTGAATCCGGCCACGCGCAAGGTCGTTGAAACTTATGCCCGATATCACAACGTGACCATCGATACGATAGCGGAAGACAACGGCGTGACGTCAAAGACCGACCTCGAGCAGAAGTTGTCAGAAGGGAACGTGGCCGGCGTTATCGTGGCTACTCCTAACTTCTACGGCATACTTGAAGACTACACCGGAGTAGCAGATATGTGCCACGCCAATAAATCGCTATTGATCATGAACTGCGTAGCGTCGGCTCTGGGATATGTGAAAACTCCGGGCGAATGGGGTGCAGACATTGCCACTGGCGACGCACAATCACTCGGAATGCCGCTGTCGTATGGAGGCCCGTATCTGGGATTCATGTGCTGCACCAAAAGCCTGATGCGCAAGTTGCCGGGCCGAATCGTAGGCGCAACCACCGACGAAAAAGGCCGCAGGGTTTTCGTGCTCACACTGCAGGCTCGAGAACAGCATATCCGACGCGACAAAGCGACGAGCAACATCTGTTCGAACCAAGGCCTGATGGCTTTGTATGCCACGATATATATGTCGCTGCTTGGAGCCGACGGTCTCCGCGAGGTGAACGAAGCCAGCCATAGCGCAGCCACTTATCTTGCCGACCAGCTGGCGTCGACCGGAAAGATGAAACTTAAATATCCCGAGCGTCCGTTCTTGAATGAATTTGTGATGAAGGTGGATGGCGATATCGACGACTTGCTGGCAAAGGGAATCGAAAAAGGAGTGTTATGCGGCGTGAAAATCGCGCCAGACAAACTGCTTATCGCTGTGACCGAGATGCAGACCCGACAGGATATGGATACCTTCGTTTCAATTGTAAAATGTCTGTAATAATCAACGCAAAAACACGCTGACAATGAATAGAGAATATTACGGAAAACTAATTTTTGAGCAATCGCGTCCCGGACGCAAAGGTTATAGGCTACCCAAACGTGCAGTCGAAAATCCGACACACGACATACCGGCCAATTTGCTGCGCGAAAAATCGCCGGCCCTCCCTGAAGTCGATGAGCCATCAGTGGTAAGACATTACACTAATCTGAGCACAAACAATTTTGGTGTCGACACCGGATTTTATCCTCTTGGGTCGTGCACAATGAAATATAATCCGAAAATCAACGACGAAATATCGGCTCTGCCCGGCATTCAGAAATTGCACCCTTATCAGCCGGCCCACTCAGTGCAAGGCATACTCGAAGCATACCATACACTTCAGTACATGTTGTCGGAAATCGGAGGTATGAGCGAGTTTACGCTTAATCCGTTTGCCGGTGCCCATGGCGAACTTACGGGACTTATGGTGATTCGCGCCTATCACGACTCACGCGGCGACTATAAGCGCACAAAGGTGATAGTGCCTGACTCAGCACATGGGACAAATCCGGCAAGTGCCGCCGTTGCAGGATTGAAAGTAGTGGAAGTTAAGAGTTTGCCCGACGGCACGGTGGACACCGAAGCTCTGCGCCCACTGCTTGACGACACCGTTGCAGCTGTGATGATGACTAATCCCAACACAGTTGGCATCTTCGAAAGCCGCATACCCGAAATAGCCGAAATGGCACATGCCGCAGGGGCACTGATGTACTACGACGGAGCCAACCTAAATCCAATGCTCGGGGTGGCTCGTCCTGGCGATATGGGATTTGACGTGATGCACATCAATCTGCACAAAACATTCTCTACGCCCCATGGCGGAGGCGGCCCGGGTTCGGGCCCGGTGGGCGTGCGCAAAGGGCTTGAGCAATTTCTGCCGAATCCGAGAGTGAAAAAGCTTGACGACGGCACTTTCGTAGTGACCGGGAGCGAAGATGCACTTGGCAGCATATCAGCTACTTTGGGCAATTTCGGGGTGGAAATGCGCGCATTGGCTTACATCCTTTCTCTTGGCCGCGAAGGCATAAAATACGTTGGTCCGCTTGCCACACTTAACGCCAACTACGTCAAGGAATCGTTGAGACACCTATATAAATTACCAATCGACCGTGTGTGCAAGCACGAATTCGTGTTCGACGGACTGGCTGATAAATCTACCGGAGTGACGACGATGAATATAGCCAAACGTCTGCTCGACCACGGATACCACGCACCTACCATCTACTTCCCGCTGCTGTTTCACGAGTCGCTCATGATCGAGCCTACCGAAACCGAGAGCCTCGAAACGCTCGACGGATTCATCGACGTGATGAAACAGATTGCGCAGGAAGCTATCAATGATCCCGACACGGTGAAGACGGCACCACACAACACTCCGATCAGCAAACCCGACGACACGGCTGCCGCCCTGAATCCCACCATTACATACTCTGACCTGAAACAGAATGCCTGATATGGAATCAGCCGACATTATAATCATAGGCGCCGGCCCCGGAGGATATACCACCGGGGCCGAAGCCGCCAACGACGGGAAAAAAGTGATCGTAATCGAACGCGACGAACTTGGAGGTACGTGCCTTAACCGCGGATGTATACCAACAAAAGCTCTATGCCGCTCGGCTGAAGTAGCCGATATGTTGCGCGATGCAGCCGAATTCGGCATTTCGACTGATGCTTTGGCTAGGCCTGACTTCGGAGCCGCCGTACGACGCAAGGATGACATCGTGGCAACTTTGCGGGAAGGTGTGGCCGAAGAATTGTCGAAAGTACGCATCATTAAAGGGAACGCCATCTTTACGGCCCCTGACAAAGTTAGCGTCGACGGCGCCGTTTTCAGTGCTCCGCAAATCATTATTGCCACAGGCTCAAAACCAGCATCCTTAGCAATCGAAGGGGCAGAACTGGCCGTGACCAGCGACTACCTGCTATCGGCCGACAAATTGCCTCAATCGGCCATAGTGATAGGAGGCGGAGTTATCGGAATGGAGTTTGCTTCTATTCTAACCTCATTCGGCGTAAAGGTCACCGTAATCGAATACTGCAAGGAAATCCTCCCCCCCTTTGATGCCGAAATCGCCAAGAGACTGCGCATGGCAATGAAACGCCGCGGAGTAAACATCATCACCTCGGCCGAAGTGAAACGGATATCAGGCGAATACACCGTTACTTACGAAACCAAGGGAAAACTCAAAGACGAAACTGCCGGCTTAGTGCTTATGGCCGTTGGCCGTAAACCCGTATTGCCCGATGGACTTACAGAACTCGGCGTAGAGCTGACTCGCAACGCAATCAAAGTCGATGAAAATATGCAGTCGTCAGTTCCCGGCATATATGCCATTGGCGATGTTAACGGTCTCTGCATGCTGGCCCACGCAGCGTCGGCCCAAGGACGCGTGGCCATTGGCAAAAAGCAGCGGCTCGACGTTATGCCATCGGCCGTATTCACCTCACCCGAATGCGCAATGGTGGGCCTCACCGAAGCTCGTTGCCAGGAAATGGGACTCAAGTTCGGCGTCGGCAAAGCTACTTTCCGCGCCAACGGCAAAGCCCTCGCAATGGGCGAACCCGACGGACTTGTGAAATTGATTTATGACTCCGACAACCGCCACATTCTCGGATGTCACATATGCGGAGCCCATGCGGCCGACCTGATACAGGAAGCGACATTGGCTATGACTGCCGGCTTAACCATCGATGATATAGCCGATACAATCCATGCACATCCGACTCTCGGCGAAGTCCTGCACACGGCAGCTGCAAACTTACGCTGACATCAATCGTCATACCTCCAATATGCATCATAAATGAACCAGCCCGAAGTCGCAAAGCCACTGGTGAGCGTGATAATGATTACGTATAACCAGCAGAATTATATCGATGAAGCCATAAACGGCGTTGTAAAACAAAAAGTCGATTTTCCGTTCGAGCTCATAATCGCCAACGACGCATCGACCGACCATACGGCTCTTCATATAACGAAATGGGCCCAACGATATCCGCACATAATACGTTTCATTGACCGCGAAAAAAACCTTGGGCTACAAGCCAATTATCTCGACGCCTTCGCCCGATGCCGTGGACGTTACATAGCCATCTGCGAAGGCGACGACTGGTGGTGCTCGCGGCATAAACTGGCCCGACAGGTGCGATACATGGAAACACATCCCGAATGCGCTTTGTGTTTCCACCGCGTAGTCAATTACTTTGCCGACTCACGCACTATGAGCCTGAGCAACGGCGGTCAAAAAGCCGACCTTACACTCTCCGACCTTTCGCGCCGAAACTTCATCACCAATCTCTCGGTGATGTACCGCGCTATTCCATTTCAGGACATTCCGTCATGGGTGTCGGAAATCCCACTCTTTGACTACGCTATACACTCATTGCATGCCGCCAACGGCGCAATACACTACATCAACCGCCCTATGGCCGTCTATCGCCAGAACATCAATGGGATATGGAGCGGGAATAATTTGCGACAACTCGATATGGCAATGCAAGTGCGCGAACATCTCATCAGGCATTTCGCTTCAAATAGCATCATTCGCGACGGCTATATCGATGCTTACATTTCGATTGGGCTCAACTATGCGGCCCATATGCTCAACGACAATTCTGCCGAGCAAACCGACGCTATATTCAGACGAATAATTGAAAATGTGGCGCCCTATCGAAATATGGACACCACGACACTCAAAACAATGGCCATCAAACGACAAGCGATGCTCAACCGCAAACCGCCGCTAAAAAAGCGTATCTTCACCAAATGTCGACAAGCCTTATCGCGTCTCATTCCCACACCGCGCATTCGTTAAATTGTGTGAAACAGTTTGTTCGTCAGATGCCTAAACTATATCTTTGCATCGGATTACACATCCACGATATGGGGTTGACTGGTTTTGACAGCGTGTAGAGGTGGTGTGTAAGCATGCAGAGCAATTTGATGCCCACGCTCTTTAATCAGAGACATCAAAAATTTAAATGGCGAAAATAACTACGCTCTTGCTGCTTAATCGAAGTACAGTAGATTAGCTTAATCGCCGCAACAGTTGCAGCGACAAGACATCGCCCGATTGTCCTTTTTCCGAGACGGATCGATATGGCGGTGCAGGTAAATCGGGAATAGGATGTCAATAGCCTCGCGCGACATCCGAAATTTTAGAGGCTAAGGCCGTCATTGGTCGTTTCTTGCCTGTCTCAACACGAAAACCAAGTAGAAACTAAGCATGTA
>CAZRJT010000017.1:0-28037 GCA_964600585.1 uncultured Bacteroides sp. | reverse complement strand
GACCCTCTGCTTGTAAGGCAGATGCTCTGAACCAGCTGAGCTAAGCACCCGAGGTTTGCTAAAGCGATGCAAAGGTAGATATAGTTTTTTGAACTGCCAAATGTTTTTGCCGAAAAAAACGTTTTTTGGTGTCTAAAAATTTTTCTGGGGCTGTTTTTGGCAAATTTTTTTGGATATCTATTCAATTATTGTTTGTTTTGCAAACAACTTCACCGATTGTCTAACCCATAGAAATATATGAGCCAAAATTCACATACATCTCGGCCTGATTCGGGCGGCATTTGGTCGATTGGCCGAATATACAGGTTTTATCGCGACGGATTTCGCGAGATGACCGTTGGCCGCTATCTTTGGGTGATGATTCTGTTGAAGTTGTTCATATTGTTTTTCGTTTTCAAATTGTTTTTCTTCCCCAACATTCTCAGTCGCGATTATTCCACCGAGTCCGAACGGGCACAAGCCGTGCGCAGTTCGCTTCTTGACCCGCGTCGCTGACTGTAGGAGTCCTTCCGATAATAATAACTTAAAATAAAGAAGCAGATATGGATGATTTGATGAGTGTAGTCGATTGGTCGCGCTGGCAATTTGCGCTGACGGCGATGTATCATTGGCTGTTTGTTCCGCTTACGCTCGGAATATCAGTGATAGTTGCAATTATGGAGACGTGCTATTTCCGTACGCGTAGCCAGCGTTGGTTGGCGATTACGAAATTCTGGATGCTGCTGTTCGGCATTAATTTCGCCGTAGGTGTGGCCACCGGTATAATACTTGAATTTGAGTTCGGAACTAACTGGTCGAATTATAGCTGGTTTGTGGGCGACATATTTGGGGCTCCGCTTGCCATCGAGGGACTATTGGCGTTCTTTATGGAGTCGACGTTCATAGCGGTTATGTTCTTTGGATGGAAGAAGGTGAGTCCGCGTTTTCATCTCGCCGCCACCTGGCTCACGGCAATCGGTGCATCTCTGTCGGCTCTGTGGATTCTGATAGCCAATGCGTGGATGCAGTATCCGGTAGGTATGGAGTTCGATCCGGCGCAGATGCGCAATGTTATGACCGACTTTTTTGCCGTGGCGCTTTCGCCGGTGGCAATTCACAAATTTTTCCATGCCGTTTTCAGCGGATGGGCTCTCGCGGGCGTTTTCGTGATAGGTGTTAGCACATGGTTTATGTTGAAAAAGCGCAATCGCCGATTTGCCACGGATTCGATGAAAGTGGGCGCACTGGTGGGATTTGCCGGTATGTTGCTCACGTTGTGGACCGGCGATAGCTCTGCCGTCGACGTGGCTCGCGTGCAGCCTATGAAGCTTGCAGCTATGGAAGGACTCTATCGCGGTTCATGCGGACAGGGCATCGTGGCGGCCGGCATCCTGAACCCGGATAAGACTCCTGAAAATGATGAGCCAGAATATATATTCGACATAACCATCCCCTATGGCCTTTCAATACTGGCAACGCATAACCCCAATGCATTCGTGCCTGGAATAAACGATTTGATAGATGGAATCGAATTGACCGAGAGCGGCGACACCGTACACACTGACAGTTATGCGCGTCGAATCGAAATCGGCAAAAAGGCCCATGAAGCACTCCGGGCATATGACATGGCATCGCAGACCGGCGACGCCGCGGCTATGGAGATTGCTCGCAAGGAGCTTCAGGAAAACTACCGCTATTTCGGCTATGGTTATCTTGATTCGCCTTATGAGGCTGTGCCGCCTGTTGGTGTGACGTTCTATTCATTTCATATAATGGTGACACTTGGAGGATATCTGCTGCTTTTCTTCGTCGGGATGCTCTTTATGCTTTACCGCAAGCCCTTGCTGCTTGAGAAGCGCTGGGTGCAATGGGTGGGGATGCTTACCATTCCCATCGTTTGGATATGCAGCGAATGCGGATGGATTACGGCTGAGGTGGGCCGTCAGCCGTGGATTATCGAAGGCCTGATGCCTACACGTGCGGCCATCTCCGACATTTCCACGCTCACGGTGCAGATAACATTCTGGATGTTTGCGGCGGTGTTCACGGCTTTCCTTGCCGCCGAAATGTGCATTATGTTGCGCGAGATATCAAAGGGCTCGAAGAATGATTACGATAAACTTAACGATTAAAACACTATGGAACTCGAAAATTTACAGATATATTGGTGGTTGCTAATTTCGCTCCTCGGCGCGCTGTTGGTGTTTCTGCTGTTTGTGCAGGGTGGTCAGTCGATGCTCCTTCATCGTCTTGATTCGGACGAACGTTCGATGATGGTTAACTCGCTGGGCCGTAAATGGGAGCTTACGTTCACTACGCTTGTGGTGTTTGGTGGCGCATTCTTTGCTTCGTTTCCGTTGTTCTATTCAACAAGTTTCGGCGGAGCATATTGGCTTTGGATGCTGATTCTGTTCAGCTTCATACTTCAAGCGGTGAGCTATGAATTCCGCAATAAGCCGGGCAATCTATACGGCACTCATACTTACGATGTGTTTCTGTTCATCAATGGATGTGTGGGATGTTTTCTGCTCGGGGTGGCAGTGTCGATGTTTTTCTTCGGGGCCGAATTTTCTGTTTCGAAGGGCAATATCCTCGATTCAGGTGCGCCGGTGATATCACAGTGGGCTCCGACCCACGGATTTGAGGCTATATTCTGTTGGAAAAACTGGATTCTCGGTCTGGCAGTGCTGTTTCTCGCCCGTACGCAAGCGGCACTTTATTTTCTCGGAAACATATCACACGACGACCGCTTTGGAGCACATAATCGTAAACAGGTGCTTGTCAACGGTTTGATTTTCGTGGTTTTCTTCCTTGCATTCCTTTCATTGCTGCTTACTACCAAAGGGCTGCAGGCGGTAGGTTTGCATCGGTTTGAGTGGGTCGATTATAAGTATTTCCACAATTTCATTGATATGTGGTGGGTACTGGTGCTGTTCCTTCTGGGCGTATGTGCGGTGCTGTATGCCATCGGGCGTACGGTGTTCGACCGTAATTTTTCTAAGGGAATATGGTTCAGTGGTGTAGGCACAGTGCTGGTGGTTATGGCGCTGTTCGCTGTGGCGGCCTTCAACGCTACGCCTTATTATCCGTCGATTCTGTCGCCCGACAGCTCGCTGACGATTGTCAACAGCTCATCGAGCCTTTTCACTTTGCAAGTGATGACCATCGTGTCGGTAATCACTCCGTTCGTGGTGGCTTATATCGCCTATGTATGGTATAAGATGGACCGCACTCCAATCACTCCGGCTGAGATGCGCTCGACCGACCATAAATATTGACAATCAGAGTGTGGTCATCGGGTGCCAATCCATAGGCATGCCATGCCGGCGAACACCAGAGCCATGTCGATGGCCTTGCTGCGCAGATTTTTTTCGCCGAAGGCCAGAGCTCCGCATACGAACGACACCACGACGCTCCCTCGCCTCACCATCGACACCACTGATATTAAGGCATCGGGGTAGGTGAGGGCATAAAAATATACGAAGTCGGCAACCGTGAGGAAAATGCTGATCAGCACGATTGACCATCGCCATTCGAATTTGTGTCCTTCGCGGCGTTTGGGCCACCAGATGAATATGGTGACCGCACCCATCATAATGCATTGGTAGATATTATACCATCCTTGAACGGTGGCTTTGTGTATTCCCAAGCCACCCTGGTCGATTGGCGACATCAAGTATTTGTCGTACAGCGCGCTCAGTGCGCCAAGAGCGGCAGCACCTACCAGAAAGTATATCCAACGGTTGTGGGAAAACCTTATGCCTTCCTTGCGGCCGCTGCGGCTGAGCAAGAAAAATGATATGAGGGCGAGCGCCACGCCGGCCCACTGCCAGGCATTGAGGTCTTCGCCGAATATGAGTAACGCGCCTATGATGGTCATCACGGGGCGCGTTGCGTTTATAGGGCCAACGATCGTGAGCGGAAGCTGCTTCATTGCATAATAGCCTAAAATCCATGACGATAATACGATTACGGCTTTCAGCAATATATAACGATGGTCGGCCCAGTTCCAGGCGTGAATATGGAATTGCGAGCCGTCGTCGATTGCTCCGGTCGCCGAAAGCACTATGGCCGGCAGAAATATCAAGCTGCAGAAGAGCGTATTAAGAAAGAGAATCGGAATCACTGCATTCTCACGGAGCGAATGCTTTTTGCAGGCGTCGTAAAGACCCAGGAGCGTTGCCGATATGAAAGCAAGGACTATCCACATGAGCCTTATGAATCAATGTCCCTGAGCGTGACACCATCGATGTCGCATAGTCGCGATTTCAGCGATTCGGCGCGGTCGGCGCGTATCGACAGTGTGATGGAGCTGGCGTTGTCGAATGTCTGCTCCAGGATTTTCACATCGGGATTTTTTAGGGTTTTCATCACCTGATTCATCGAAAGATACGGAAATGTGAAGCTGATAAGGGCCATTTCGTACCCAGTGACAATTTCGGCTGCCGACAATGCCTCGCGCGTGGCTTCGCGGTAGGCCGATATCAATCCTGACGTGCCGAGCTTTATGCCGCCGAAATAGCGCACCACGGCCACTGCTACATTGGTGAGGCCGAACGAACGTATTTGCCCAAGTATCGGTTTGCCGGCGGTGCCCGAAGGCTCGCCGTTGTCCGACGACAGATATTCGCTGCCGGCCGGCCCAATCATATACGCCCAGCACACGTGCCGGGCGTCATGATATTCATTGGCGATTTTACCTATCGCATCCTTGGCTTCGGCCGCCGAATTCACCGGAAAAGCGAACGAAATGAATTTGCTCATCTTTTCCTTGTAGAGTCCGCGTGATGGCCCGGCTATGGTGAGATATTCGCTGCTGTCGGCCATAGGGTCAGAGTATTAGCATCGCATCGCCGTATGCTCCGAAGCGGTATTTTTCGTCGATTGCTTCACGATATGCCTTCATCACAAGGTCATAGCCGCCAAATGCAGCCACCATCATAAGCATCGTGGAATATGGCATGTGGAAGTTGGTTACCAATGCGTCGGTAACGGTAAAGTCGTAGGGAGGGAAGATGAATTTATTGGTCCAGCCCGTATAGGTTTTCATATGGCCGCCCATGCTGACTGCGCTTGCAATTCCACGTAACACCGACGTGCCCACTGCGCACACGCGATATTCGTTGTCCTTCACACCGTTCACCCGGTCGACGAGTTCTTGTGTCACTTCCATCTGTTCGGAGTCCATACGGTGCTTCGTCAAGTCTTCCACATCGATTTCGCGGAAATTTCCCAAGCCGCTATGAACGGTGAGGAATGCCTGATGTATGCCTTTTATCTCCATACGCTTCAGCAGCTCGCGGCTGAAGTGCAGTCCGGCAGCCGGAGCCACTACCGCACCCTCTTTGTCGGCATATATGGTCTGGTATCGTTCGGCATCATCGGGCTCGGGTTCACGTTTGATGTAGGGGGGAAGGGGAGTGTGACCCAATGAAAATAGGGCTTCTTTGAATTCTTCGTGCGATCCGTCGAACAGGAAGCGCAGCGTGCGGCCGCGTGAGGTGGTGTTGTCGATTACTTCAGCCACCATCGAGTCGTCATCGCCGAAGAATAGCTTGTTGCCTATTCGTATTTTTCGGGCCGGCTCCACCAGCACGTCCCAAAGTTTATTTTCCGCATTCAGCTCGCGGAGCAAAAACACTTCTATGCGGGCTCCGGTCTTTTCCTTATTGCCGTAAAGCAATGCCGGGAACACTTTGGTGTCATTGAACACGAAAATGTCGCCGTCGACAAAATAATTTATTATGTCCTTGAATACGCGGTGCTCGATTTCGCCTGATGCGCGGTTCAGCACCATCAGGCGTGCCTCGTCGCGCTGTTCGCTTGCCGGATAATTGGCTATCAGCTCTTCGGGAAGTTTGAATTTAAACTGCGAAAGTTTCATATTTCCTTATAGTGTTTTTTGGTTTCGTTTCTGTTTGTCATTGTCGCTTACGTCGTCGGGCGCGGCCCATTCGGGGATGCTGAAGGGTTCGTGCTCGATTAGTTTCACTGTTTCGTCGACCGACAGGCATTCGTCGATTCCGACTTCGCCTACACGAGTTCGCCGTAACGCCGTCAGATGTCCTCCCGAGCCAAGTGCTTCGCCGATGTCGCGTGCCAGGGCCCGTATGTAAGTGCCTTTGCTGCATACCACTCTGATGGTTATGGAGGTTGGGGCGTACTCGAGCAATTCTATTTCGTCAATCACGAGTGTCTTTGGCTTGAGCTCTACGTCGTGCCCTTTGCGTGCCATATCGTAGGCGCGGCGGCCGTCGATTTTGCATGCCGAAAATGCCGGCGGCACTTGTTCTATCGCTCCGCGGAAGCGGCTCAATGTTTCTATGACGCTATTCTCGGTGATGTGTTCGGTCAGGTAATATGCGTCGATTTCGGTTTCCAGGTCGAATGAAGGAGTGGTGGCTCCTAAAGCAATGGTAGCCACATATTCCTTTATGCCTGCCTGCAGCTCTTCGATGCGCTTGGTGGCGCGGCCGGTGACCACTATCATCACTCCGGTGGCTAATGGGTCGAGCGTGCCGGCGTGTCCAACTTTGAGCTTCTTCTTGTGCATACGGCGCAGGAGGGTGCCTCTCACCCGCTTTACGACGTCGAACGAAGTCCATTTAAGCGGTTTGTCGATATAGAATATTTCGCCTGAAATATAATCCATCCTTTGCTGTCGTTAGAATGCGTTCCACATTAGACACAACAAGCCCATTGCCACGCAGTAGATGGCAAACCACACCAACTTGCCGCGTTTCACGATCTCGAGCATCCATTTGCAAGCGGCGCAGCCTATCACGAATGCCGCAATGAATCCCACTACCAACGGCAGCATGCCAACTGATTCGCCGTCTTGCGACTCGCCGCTGATTATATCTTTGATTCCGAGCAATGCCTCGCCAAGAATCGGGATTATCACCATAAAGAACGAAAATTTGGCCACTTCTTCACGCCGGTCGCCCAGCAAAATGCCGGTGGCGATTGTCGTGCCCGAACGGCTGAGCCCCGGCAATACGGCTATGGCTTGAGAGCATCCGATGACGAATGCGTCGACCCATGTTATCTCGTGGGCCGGCTTGCCCCTATGGTCCAATGACTGGCGGGTGCGGGTGAAGTAGGCGAACGATAGTAGTGCGGCTGTCACGAGCAGACATATGCCCACAATCGTCAATCCGTTTCCAAAAAACTGTTCAATCGTGTCCTTGAAGCAAAGCCCCACGACGGCGATGGGAATGCATGAAAGCAATATCTTGCAAACATAGTAGAAGTTGGCATCGCGTTTAAATCCGAAAAACGACGTGCACAGCGGCACGAATTCACGCCATAGCACGACGATGGTGCTTAGCACGGTGGCTACATGCAGCGCCACGTCGAATTCCAACGCTTCGCCGCCGCTTAAGTCTATGCCAAGTATTTCCCTGAATATCTCCAGGTGTCCGCTCGAACTTATGGGGAGGTATTCGGCCAGACCCTGCACAATGCCCATTATCAACGCATCAATCCAGTCCATCTCCAAGCAGGTTTATGCATTATCGGTTTTGTCGGTTTCGGATTTACGGTCTTTGCGGCCGTTCCACATTATGGCGAATCCCATGAACAGGAATCCCAGAAAGGCTATCGTCGGCCCAACCACTATGCGGCGTGTGCTGAATATGTCGGGGTTGAATTCTGTCTCCGTCGAGCCGGCACCGCACATAAGCACGAATCCGATTACAATCATTGCACCTGCCACGGCCATCAATATGAAATTCTGTTTCAGCAACGGGAGTTGCGCCGGGCTTTCTGCCTCGATTTCGTTTTGATGAACGCGGGAGGCCGAGGTGCCGTTTGTTTTTGTTTTAGCCATTTTCTAGTCTATTATTTTCTGGTTTTATTTTATTTGAACATATTGTCATAACTCGACCTCAGATATTTGTTCGCAGCCAATATGGCCGAGGTGGTGCATATGAGCATACCCGCCAATATCAGGCCGATGAACACGCTCACGGCTTCGGCCCACGACAGGAGCCCATATATCTCAGGGTCGATTGAGTAGACATACACTATTACCACGCACAGGATGCCTATGGCCACGAAGGCAGAAACAATGCCGTTGAGCATATAGCTCGTGACGAACGGACGGCGGATGAATCCAGCGGTGGCTCCGACAAGTTTCATTGTGTGGATTGTGAAGCGGCGTGAATATATGGTGAGACGCACCGTGTTGTTTATAAGCATGAACGATATGAGCAGCAGTGCGCCTGCTATCGTCACGAGCACGAGTGCCACCGATTTCATGCTTGAATTTATGGAGTCCACCATTGCCGTTTGGAGTTTCACTTCGTTCACACAGTCGATTGCGGCCAATGGACGCGTTATTTTTATCAGGCTGTCTGTATAGGCATAGTCGGCTCTCACCCTCACTTCGAATTCCGGGAAAAACGGATTGACGCCGAGCGTCTCCACTATATCCTCGTCGTCGTCCATCAACTCTTTCCAACGGTGGAGCACGTCGTCGGCCGACAGATAAGTCACCGTCGAAACATAGGGGGCGTTCTGCCACATAGATTTCAGCTGGTTTATCTGGGTGTCAGATGTCTTGTCGTCCATCACCACCACGAAACCCACTCTTTCGCGCACATCGCTGCTGATGTTGCGACTGATGATTCCTGTCAAGGCCACGATACCCAGTATCAGCAGCACAAGGGTCACACTCACTGTGGCCGTTATCTGTGAACTTGTCACCGGGATGCCATGGCGTTGTTTTTTGCTCATAATCTCTACGTATTGCGGCCCAAGGCCCGTTTAATCTGCAAAATTAATATATAAATGGCCCCTTGTCAAGCCTTTTAACGTAGTTAAAGAAAAAAACTCCGCAAATTGCCTGTCGTTTTTGTCGTGTAAATTATGGTCGGGCACCCGAAGAGTTATGCCGGTTGGCCTATAAGTGTCGCCGATGAAGCTCCGGTTATTGTCACTTTGGCAATCTCGCCTATGCGGTAGCCGCCACGGTCGAACACCACGGTTTTGTTCTGCTCCGTCCGCCCCACAAACTGGTCGCGGCTACGTTTAGACACACCCTCAATCAGCACTTCCACGGTGCGTCCTATCTCACGGGCGTTCGATGTCGCCGACAGTTCGTTCTGCAGTGCTATCATCTCGTTCAGACGTCTTATTTTCACGTCTTCCGGCACGTTGTCGGGCATGTGCTTGGATGCGAGCGTTCCAGGGCGTTCTGAATATTTGAACATAAATGCTGAGTCGAATCCCACTTCACGCATCAACGACAAGGTTTCCTGGAAATCATCCTCGCTTTCGTTATGGAAGCCGGTGAACATGTCGGTCGATATTCCGCAGTCCGGAATGATGCGGCGTATCGCCGCAATGCGCTCCAGATACCATTCGCGGGTATAGTGGCGGTTCATCGCTTTCAGCACCGAATTGCTGCCGCTCTGCACCGGAAGATGTATATGGTTGCAGATGTTCTGGTGGCGAGCGATTGTTTCCAGTATTTTGTCCGACATGTCTTTCGGATGGGAGGTGGTGAACCGTATGCGTATGTCGGGAGCGGCTTCGGCCACGATTCCCAGCAGGTCGGAGAAGTCGGTGGTTTTTCCCTCGGCATCGGTGTATGAATAGCTGTTCACATTTTGGCCGAGAAGGGTCGCTTCCTTATAGCCTTTGGCTCTGAGGTCGGCCAGTTCCGACAATATGCTTTTCACTTCGCGGCTCCGCTCACGTCCTCGAGTGTAGGGAACGATGCAATATGAGCAGAAGTTGTTGCATCCGCGCATAATGCTGATGAAGCCCGATATGAGGTTGCCGGTGATGCGCGACGGAATTACGTCGCGATATGTTTCGGTGGTGCTTAATTCCACGTTTATTGCTTTGTGGCCCGTTTCCACAGCGGCAAACAGATTGGGCAGGTCGAGGTAGGCATCGGGGCCGGCCACCAGGTCGACGCCATATTCGTTGATGAGCTCATCTTTCACTCGCTCGGCCATGCATCCGATAACTCCGATTATCAGCGGATGCTCTTTTCCGCGTTTACGGCGCAGCGCACTCAGATATTGCAAGCGGCCCACCACTTTTTGCTCGGCGTTGTCGCGTATCGAACAAGTGTTTAGCAGCACCGCGTCAGCGTCCTCGGCAGTCTCTCCAGGCACATATCCGGCCATTTCCATTATCGATGAAACCACCTCGCTATCAGCCACGTTCATCTGGCAGCCGTATGTCTCTATGTATAGCCGTCGTTCGCGGCCGTTATTTGGTCCAATTGGTTCGATGAGTGTCATAAAGTTCCTCTCTTATAAAGTAATTCCCAAAAAGTCTTGCTTTTAACGGGAGATTTGACTATTTTTGCGCAAAATTACTAAAATTGTGCAGATATAGAGCCCATTTATGAAAGAAATAATTGGCATCATACTCACCTTTGCAATCTCCGCGCTTTATTCCTGGGTGAAGGACCGCAAGAATAAAAAAGCGCGTTCTTCGCAACCTGTGCATCTGCAGGGCGCAGTCGCTCCGGTGGTTCCGCTGGCATCTGCCGCTCCCTCTATGCCTTCGGTGCCAAAGCCTCGGTTGGCAAGTTCGCCCCTCCCTGAAGAAGGGGTGCGTGTCACTGATGCCGATATGGACGCCGATGTTTTGCCCATAGTGTCCGACACCGATCCGACGCTCGACGCCTGGCGTCAGAAATGGCGCGATGCCCTGATTGCGCATGAAGTGTTGTCAACCAAATTTTGAAACACAATTAAAGAAAAATAATAATTTAATATCACGACAAATGGCATTTCCAATCATTTCGGCTCAAGAAGCAGCCGAATTAATTAAAAATGACGACAATGTAGGCTTTTCGGGATTTACCGCATCCGGTTCTCCTAAGGTAGTGCCTGAAGCAATAGCCGAAAAGGCCGTGAAAGAACACGAAGCTGGCCGTCCGTTCAAAATCAACGTATTCACCGGCGCTTCTACAAACAATAAGGCCGACGGTGCGCTCGCTCGTGCCAATGCGATAAACCGACGCACACCCTATCAGAACACTCCTGATTTGCGCACACGCATCAACTCTCATGATGCCCACTATTTCGATTTGCACCTCTCCGAACTTGCTCAGAAATTCCGTTACGGAACTTATGGCGACCTTGACGTGGCCATAATCGAAGTTGCCGAGGTGTTCGACAACGGCGAAGTGGTGCTCGGCACCGGTACAGGCAACGTGCCGACTTATGCAAAGTATGCTAAGAAGGTGATTCTTGAGCTCAATGCCAAGCTGCCTAAAGCGATGTATGGTCTCCATGACATATATCTCCCTCTCGACCCGCCTTATCGTCGTGAAATACCCATTTATAAGCCCAGCGACCGAATCGGCACTCCGACGGTGAAAATCGACCCCGAAAAGATCGTCGGCATCGTACATAGCGATTCCTACGATATGGTCAAGAAGTTCACCGCCCTCGACGACGTTACCCTCCAGATTGGAGCCAACGTTTGCTCATTCCTTTTGGGTGAGCTCCGAGCCGGACGCATTCCCAAGGAATTCCTTCCGCTTCAGTCGGGTGTAGGCAACGTGGCAAATGCCGTTCTTTTCGGACTTGGCGACGCTAAGGAAATTCCCCCGGTGCAGATGTACACCGAAGTTATACAGGACGCCGTAATCGAGCTTATGAAGATGGGCCGTTGCGTATTCGGCAGCACATGTTCGCTCACTCTTTCTGACGACACTGAGGCCGAAGTGCTCGGAAATCTCGACTTCTTCCGCGATAAGCTCCTGATTCGTCCGGCTGAAATCTCGAATAGCCCCGAAGTTATACGTCGATTAGGCGTAATAGCTATGAACACCGCCCTTGAGGCCGACATCTTCGGCAACATCAACTCTACGCATGTCGTGGGCACTAAGATGATGAACGGCATCGGCGGTTCGGGCGACTTCACTCGCAATGGCTATCTGTCGATTTTCAGCTGTCCGTCAATCACTAAAGGCGGCCTGATAAGCAACATCGTGCCTATGGCTTCGCACATCGACCATACCGAACATTCTGTCGATGTCATAATAACCGACCAAGGCATCGCCGACCTGCGTGGCAAAGACCCCGTGCAGCGTGCCAACACCATCATCGACAACTGCGCACACCCGATGTATCGCGAACTCCTACGCGATTATCTCAAGCTTGGCAAGGGTGGCCAGACGCCTCATATGCTCGAAGCTTCGCTCGAATTCCACAATGAATTCTTGCGCTCGGGCAATATGGGAAATGTCGACTGGGCTAAATTCGCCTGAAAAAACTGATTTACGGGTGTTGGATGATTTTTGCGTATGCTTCCAACATTCGTTGAAACATAAGATGCCGGAGGCATAGCCTCCGGCATCTTTATTTATCGCTCTGAAACTATTGCCGTCCTCAATAGTCGAAATGCATCGGCTCGCCGAGCTGCTCTAACCGTGTCGACACAACTCCGGCCGTAAATCTATCCGGAGCGGTCGGACACACTCCTCCGGCCCATATTGTGATTGTTCCCGGGGTTACTTCGATGGAGCCTTCTTGATTCACATATGCCAGATCTCGTGGCGTGAGTTTGAATTCAACGGTTTTTTTCTCTCCCGGATTTAATTTCACTTTCTCAAATCGTGCGAGTTGGCTTAACGGCGCTCCCGGATCAATGTCGCGGTGCGACAGATATAGCTCCACCACCTCTTCTCCGGCTGTTTTTCCGATGTTTTTCACCTCGACGCTCACACTTACGGTGTCGGTGGTCTGGGTCGTCTCCGGGCAGATTAGCTTGTCGTATTTGAATGTGGTATAGCTCAGTCCATAGCCGAACGGATAGAGCACATCGCCCGAAAAGTAACGATACGTCCGGTTGTCCATTGCATAGTCGTCGATTGGAGGCAAGTCTGAGTCTGACCGGTAGAAGGTCAATGGCAGTTTGCCCGATGGATTGTAGCGGCCGAAAATTATGTCGGCGAGGGCCGTCCCTGCGTCCTGTCCGCCATACCAGGCCTGAATTATGGCCGGCAGATTCTCTGCCTCCCAGTTGAATGCTATTGCGCTTCCCGACATACATACGAACACTATCGGCTTTTTAAGTAGTGATAGCCGTTTCATGATCATCGTCTGAATGGACGGTAGGCTTATCGTTGTGCGATCGCCGCCAGAAAATCCTTCTATGCCGTCCTTACCGGCATCGCCATCCTCACCTTCGAGCAAGGGCGATATTCCGCCGGCAAACACTATCACGTCCACGTCCTTCATTTTTTCGACGATTTTGTCAAGGTCTGTGCCATTTTTAAGCTTGGTGAAATCCGATGAATCATCATATATCACCTCGATTCCAGGTTCGGCCGACAAGGCTTCCAGCAACGTTACGTTGTTGCTTGGCGTGCCGTTATAGTTCCCGAGCTGCGTAGTCTCGTTGTTGGCGTTAGGCCCTAACAGCCCCACCTTTTTCACCTTCTTGGCCGATAGCGGCAGTGTCCTGCCCGAGTTCTTCAGAAGCACCATCGACTGGCGTGCCATTTCTAAAGCCTGAGCCTTATGCGGTGCAGATTCCAGCGTCTCTTTGCCAAGATTTCCGTATGGGTTGGTCTCCGCCTCGTCGAACATCCCCAATCTGAAACGAATCTTCAACACCTTTTTGAGCGATATGTCTATCTGCTCTTCAGTAATCATTCCCGCTTCAACGGCGGCTTTCAGTCGGCGGTAGGCATCGCCGCATTCGAGGTCGGTGCCGTGTAGCACGGCATCGGCCGCGGCCGCGGTCAAATTGGCGTGTGTGTGGTGCCCGTCGATGAAGTCGGCAACGGCCCAGCAATCCGACGTCACATAGCCCCCGAACTTCCAGTCGTGTAGCAGAATCTTGCGCATCAGCTCGTTGCTCCCGCAGCAAGGCTGTCCGTCAAGTCGATTGTAGGCACACATCACGCCAGCTACGTGTGCGTCGGTCACCAAACGGTGAAAGGCTGGAAGATATGTCTCTTTCAGATCTTTTTTGCTTACAGACACGTCAAAGCTGTGGCGTGATGGCTCCGGGCCGCTATGCACGGCGAAATGCTTTGCGCAAGCTGCCACTTTCAGTCGTTCAGGATCATCGCCTTGCAACCCTCTCACCATCGCGCTCCCCATTTCTCCGGTCAGATAAGGGTCTTCGCCATATGTTTCATGGCCGCGTCCCCAGCGCGGGTCGCGGAATATGTTTATGTTTGGTGTCCAGAAGGTCAGACCTGTATAGGAGTCCAGCGTGTTGTTTTTTGCCACCGACAGATTGTAGACCGCTCTGCCCTCGTCCGATATCATTTGGGCCGTTTCAAGCAATGCCTGTGGGTTGAACGTTGCCGCCATCCCTATGGGCTGTGGAAATACCGTCACGTTTTCTTCCGAGCGTCCTATCCCGTGCAGGCACTCGTTCCACCAGTTGTAATCTCTGATGCCAAAGCGCTCGATTCCTTTGGCGGTGTGCGTCATTTGAGATATTTTTTCCTCCAAAGTCATCCTACTCACCAAGTCGTTTACGCGCTCGTCTATCGGCAGGCTGCTATCTTGATATCTGGCCTTTGTCTGGGCTGTCGTCTGAAAAGGATTGCTCATTGCCACCGACACTATGAGCGGTATGGCGAGACTTAATGACTTTTTTAGTTCCATCTGTAGGTTATTAGGATTGGTTATGCACTGTGTAGTTGCTGTATTCAACGGATTCTCAAAATTATGCATAATTTCTCTCCTGTGCAAGCCGATTGGCCGAATTGCGCCTCATGACATTTCTGTTAAATGCAGCATTGCCGCACATTCGGTTCATTGAATGTACGGCAATGTCGTTTTAGCGTTATGTAGTGCGGATGTGGTTACTTAGTTGTCAGTTCATATGTCTCCGTCTTGCGCGTCTTGCCATTTTGGGTCGTAACCGACACTGATACTGATTCTGTTTTATGCCCCTTCTTTTTTGCTGCCACGTATTCAGCCTGAGAAACGTCTTTGCCGTCCACGCGATAGATGATGCCCGCATTCTCTAAGGTAACGAGCATATCACCGTCACCTTTGATAATCTCGACATGGACTAAATCTGTTGCCAAAATGCTGTCAAGGACCATTATGCTGGTCTTCCTTCCGTGCAACCATATCGAATCAGTTGGTAAGACACCGCCAATCGATATCATCCCGTCGATTTTCGAGCCTATTCTATTAAATCGAGTTCCTGTGCTGTCGCGCAAAGCAATATAGTTATTGTCATCGACCGATTGGTTGTTATTTGCATTAATCTTTTTGTCACTCCAAGCCTTCATCTTACCGTCTACGGTATGTTTCCTTGAAGGCTTTCCGTCACTGTCGCTTACGATTGTGATCTCTGTGGATTTGAGCTTAGAGCTGTCCGATGCCGATTTATGCGCGGTCGTAACCACAGTCTTGCCCTTGTCGTCGGCTTTAGACAGTGTGTCGTCGTGACATATGGTGACATTATCGAATCCCGGTAGATTCGTTGGCACCAATAATGGAATTTTTTGATTACTTTTGTCAATGGAATTCATTGTCGACACCATCGAAGATGCGGCAACTTCCGTTGATTGGATTATGCCGGCCATTGCCGAAGAACTTAGCAATATGGCCGACCCTAACGTGGCGGGCAGCAAAACGGCGATGCGCCATAGACCCGACTTTTGATTTGATTTTTTCATCATCATAGTGATACGTTTAGATAAATTGCTGTGATTCAGGCTGTCGGCCAATGACGCCAATCTCCGGCCGGCAGCCCTATTTATTAAAAACATTTGATAGTCGTAAGTCGAAATGCCCGTATCGGCAATGCCCGCGTCGGCTTGATATTCGTGGGTTAGCCGCAGCTCGTTGCGGAGCAGCCATGCCGCCGGATTAAACCAGTTGAGCACTATCGCCATCTGGGCCAGCAGCAAATCCACCCAATGATGCAAGGCGATGTGGACATTCTCGTGGGCAAGTATTATGTGGCGATTCGGTTTATCGTAGTCCGACTTGCTCATCACGATATATCGTCCCCAGCTGAATGGAGTGCATGCTTTTCGGCTGCTTGTCACAAGCACGTATCCTTGACATGCAATCTTGTTGCCGCTCAATATGATGTGCATGATTTTGCACCAGTCCATCACGCTCCATATCAGCATAGCCGATACTCCGGCCAGATAGACCATAATCGCCCAGGACATCCAGCTTGAGCTCGACGATTGTTCTTGCCTGATAGATGCGATTGGTCGGATCGTCGTGTCAGGGGTGATGTCGATAGTCGATGCTGTCACTGTCACCGGCATGTCGGTTGCCTCTATTAGGATTGCCGAGGTGTCCGATTCTTCTGATTTCGGCATAAGTTGTCGGCCGATTGTCAGTGCCGGAATTGCTCCTAATGCCAGCGCATATATGAGCAGTATGGTGAAACGCATGGCTCTCGGGCTCTGGCGTCCCGAGATGAAGCACTTGTAGATAATCCATAGCAGTGTTAGCCCCACAGTGAGGATAATCACATATTCATTGGTCGTAATCATTTCAGAGTGTTGGTTTTAGCGTTGTCGCGGTTGTTCTCTACCATTTCTATCAACCGTTTTAGCTCGTCAATCCCGATTTTCTCGTCCTCAAGCAGCGACGAAACGGCATTCAGATAACTGTTGGCGAAATAGTTCTTGATTACGGCTCCAAGCGATTTGCGGCTCATTTCTCGCGCATCTGCCACCGGAACATATACGTAGCCGCCTCCTGGTGCAGTCTCGTGGCTCACGGCTCCTTTTTCCTCGAGCTTACGGAGATATGTTGATATGGTGTTGATATGTGGTCGGGGCTCAGAATAATATTCCTGAAGTTCTTTTACGGTTTTTGGCCCGTTTTGCCACAGCAGGCCC
Source organism: uncultured Bacteroides sp. (assembly GCA_964600585.1). Taxonomy (GTDB): domain Bacteria; phylum Bacteroidota; class Bacteroidia; order Bacteroidales; family Muribaculaceae; genus Paramuribaculum. The sequence continues at coordinate 11,239 of CAZRJT010000017.1, read as the reverse complement.
ATGATCTCCTCCTCTTTGTCGGTAAGTATAGCTTTATATTTTTTTGTTGCCATAAACTAAATATTTAGTACGCGGCAAAGATATAAAACTATTTTTGTAGTTTTGATGACGTTAACGTAATTTAACTCGTTCTTAGCTAAGGGGAATGAATTGTTGGCTTAATCGTCCGACTCGTCGCGAGTCATACGTATTAATTCAAGACGAGTGGCGGTGCGCTTTACTATGGTGAATAAAAGCGAGCCGATTTTCAGAACTTCGCCCTGCGACGGGATGGCTCCCACATTATATAATATATATCCGGCCAATGTCTGATATTCGTCATCCTCAGGTATGTCGATATGATATGTTTCGCGTAGGGTCTCGATCTCCACACGTCCACTGCATTCATACACTCCTGGTTCCACCTCATGCACTTGCACCGAGCCCTTGTCATGCTCATCCTGTATGTCGCCGAATATCTCTTCTACGAGGTCTTCCAGCGTCACCAGCCCGGCCGTGCCTCCAAATTCGTCTACGACTATCGCCATCGAGCGCTTTTCGGATAGCAGGCGACGCATAAGCTTATTGGCCAATAGAGTTTCAGGCGCAAATATTACGGGTTTGATGTTGGACTTCCAATCCGATTTCGAATCAAATAGTTCGCTCACATGTATATAGCCCAGGACGCTGTCGATGTCGTCGCGATAAACCACAATTTTGCTTCGGCCCGACGACGTGAATAGCTCACTGAGTTCGTCGCGTGTCACCGAGTCGATGTTAACGGCCACAATCTCGTTGCGCGGCAGCATGCAGTCGCGCAGATGAGTCGACGAAAAGTCTAATGCATTATGAAATATCTTCACTTCGTTTTCAACTGGTGCTTTAGTCGGATTCACCTCGTCGATGGCTTGTTCGAGATACTGGTTTAGGTCGCCAACTGACAATACGCCCAGACGTGACCCCTCTGTGCGTATTCCGCATAATCGCATAAGGGTTTTCGACAGCCAGGACGTGAACACCGAAACGGGGTAGAGCACGATGTAAAACAGATAGATTGGAAGTGCGAATACCTTCAGCGACGTGTTGGGGTTGATGCGGAACACCGATTTCGGGAAAAATTCGCCGGTAAGCAATATCACGCCGGTTGAAATGAGCGTAGACAATATGAGGATGAGCGCTTGGCTTGAGCATATCCCTTTGAGCCACGGCTCAAGGATGGCCGCTGCTCCCATGCCATAGATTACGAGCACTATGTTGTTGCCGACAAGTATGGTGGATATGAAAAGGTCGGGGTCGGAATAGAATCGACTGATTATGTGGCTCACGAATCCACCCTTTTTCACGTCCAGTTCAACCCTGACTCTGTCGGAAGTGATATAGGCTATCTCTGTTCCGGAAAATAAAGCCGAAAACACCAGCGAAACCAATGCCAATATTATCCAAGCGGTAAAATCCATTTATAATTAAAATTTGTGTCAATTGTCAATTTGCAAACCAATCATCTCATCGCAGCTTTTTTAGCGGTGTGGGATTGTCTTGTGTCGCTACTGCCTGGAGCGTGTCGATTGAAAATGCATCGCTTTGCGAGCGACGTTGGCGTGGGCCGCGTCGATCGGCTGCCGGAGGTAAGTCGACGGTCGGAATTTCGATGCTGTCGGCCGGTGCGGCAAGAGAGTCGGCTGTCGATGAGTCGTCTTTTCCGGTGAATTGGCTCACAGGCAATATGGCCGACGGCGAGAGCACGCGGAATGAGGTCATGCGTTCATTCGAATCGAAGCCATATCCCTCGATTATGCGGTCGGCTCGTTCGATATGGATGAATGAGTCGGAGTAGACCTTATGCTTCTGTTGATTCCAGAAAAGTTGCTCAGTGAGGAATTTCTCGCCGATTTCGTTGCGGATGTCTACGTAGCCGTCAAGTCGCCAAAGTTGGCGGTCTTTAAAGTAAACGGCCGAGTCGCAATCGATTGTCGCGTCGCATTTAAAATTGTCATCGAACTTTTCGATATGTAGTCCTTCCGGGAATGTCCAGCGCGGCTCTTTGGCCTCGTCGTAGACTACCCATAGCGGTGCCGTGATGCGATAGCGTGTAATGCCCGAATCGGAAATTAGCGACGATACGTCGCGCGACGTCATCGTCGCAAAATTTTCAGGGTCGATAGCCTCTACTATTTCGGCGTCGGAATTCCCGCCGCAGGAGCTCACCAATGACGACACGCAACACAACATTGCTCCCGCAATAAGCGGGAGTCCCCTCATCCCATTCGAAATCGATGTTGCGCCAAATCGCATATATTAACGGATCTTTCTCTTTTCAAACCAGAGCTGGCTGAAATTGACACCTAAAGTGATGGTGTAGTAGTTTTCCTTCAGCAGCGGATTGGGATGAGCCTGACGATGACGATATTCAAATCCAAGATTTATAAGCGTCCTTGAGCTGTGGGTGGGCAGACCGAAACCGCAGCCGAATCCATATTCACGCACCGAATTGTCGCCCACTTTCATATAGTCGCGGTTATAGAATCCGCCAAGACGATACGTCGCAATCTGGAGGTAGTTGCCGCGTTGTTTGGGTGTCCACTGCATACCCATCGCAAATTTGATGCGGTCGTTGAACTGCGTGGCGGAAAAGTCCTCCATCTGTTTGAATTTAGCCTTACTCCATGGCTGATAAGTTACGTCTGCTTCAAGCATCAGGCTTTTGTTGAACTCATAGTTCACTCCGGCTCCGAAAGTTGAGGGGAGTGAATAGTTGTTTCGCAATGGCACGCGTGCCAGTGTGTCGGGTGTCTCGTTGGCCGACACATCATATTTTGTCACCTGTGCGTGTCCCAACAAGGTTTTGCCCGGAGTGAACGAAACGCCAAGCGATAGCTTGTCTTGCGAATTGACATTAACTGAATATTGGGCTCCGAAATTCAGATTCCAGTCGCGCACTTCAAACACCTGTTCGAACAGTGATGTCGAGCCCGACGATGTGTACACGTACACATCGTTCACCGTATTGCCGAATATGTATGACACATTGGCTCCCAGCGTGAACCCTTTGAACAGGCGTCCGCCGATACCCATATATAACTGATTGAGGCCGCCTCCGCCCTCATGGGAGTTGCGCCCATTGGTTATTTTATTACCGAACGAGTATCCCACCGACGAATAAGGAACCATGCCTATGCTCATTCCTATGTATTTGCTTACCGGAAACTGCATTGTCATATAGTTAAGGCCTCCTCCGGTACGGCGGTCGCGCACGCTCCCTTCCTGCAGCTTGATGATGGAAAGGTCGACACCCATGTCGAATATGAATGTGAACGAGTCGACGCGGGCATATGATGCCGGATTCATCACATTGACATTGCGGCCTGAAGTCATTGCATACCCAATTCCGCCCATCTGGCGTTGAGCCAATGTGGCGTTGTCGCTTAGAAGGCCGTAGCCGAAACGTGAATACGGGCTCGTCGTATTCTGAGCGTTGACTGCAATGGTAGCGAACATTGCTACCGCCGATAATACGGCAATAATTTTTTCACTTATTTTCATTGTACAATAATATTCGATTCAATCCTTTACTTACAAGATTAGGCTCTACGGCAACCGGAAAGTCGCACAGATTGCTCAATTCTCTCGCCCATCCGCCGGTCATCACCACCTTAGTGTCCTTGGGCAGATGGCTGTGATAGTACGATATCGCTCCGACGATGCCATAAACCGCTCCGAGTATCATGGCTGAAGCCGTGTCGTTGCCCATAAATCTTTCATAATTTATCTCGCGCGGCACTTCTACCAAGGGCAATCGCGCGGTGTAGCGGTGCAGCGCGTCAAGCCGCATACGCATTCCCGGGGCTATGTTGCCGCCGATGAAACGTCCCGAATCGGTGACTGCATCGTATGTCACTGCCGTGCCTGCATCAACCACGAGCAGGTTCGTGTCAGGAAACACTGAAATGGCCCCTACCGCAGCCGCTATGCGGTCGGCACCAAGAGTGCCCGGAGTGCCGTATTCGATTTTAATGGGAAGGTTCATGTCGCTTTTCAGGCGCAATACCCGTCCAGTTGCCAGATGGCGTATGTTCTTGAGCAATTTGTCGCCGCGGCACACCACTGAACAATACATTATATGGCTTACCGGCCCGCGTTCGGCCACGAAATCGCGCACGACTTCTGCCGACAAGTCGGGTTCGACGGCCACATCCACAAGGTTGTCGCCGTCCCACAGTGCCAATTTGGCCGCCGTGTTTCCCTGATCGATTGTTAAATTAAACGCCATTAGGCCACAAAATTAGTAAATCATTAATAATTGCGGTATCTTTAAGCTGACTAAAAATCGCCGTTCACACCGCCATTGCCCACATTTAAGTTCTTTTTAACTCTTTTTACTATTCGGTTGGCTCATCGGCATTCTTGCGACTCTCGACGTGGAATCATTATGGACGTGTATATCTGTACAGCTCCGCCTGCAAGCGTAAATGCCAGCCAGTCACGCGATGATGCTTCGGGATAGAACATAAAGAACCCTCCTACGCAGAACATAATGCCCGTCCACACCTCGAGCCGGTAGAGGCGTTTCAGTCTCAATGAGCCGTTGCGGCCACGCGAGTTCATAAATCGGCCTGCAAGCGTCAGCACGGCGCCTGTGCAGTAGATGTATTTATACAACACTCCTTCAATGCGGAGTATGGGCAGAAGCGTTCCAACGCCCACAAGGAGCAAGCCGCACACGGCCACCCACACGCCTATGGGCATTTGCCCCGGATTCTGACTATCGTTCATTTCTGTCGTTATTCTATTACGTAAATGTCCTCATTGGGCCGTTGCATATGATATTGCTCGCGCACTATGCGTTCCATCGTCTCCGGATCGGTGTCGAGCCGACGGTTGAGCTGCCGATAATATTCGAACGTATCGCGATTCGCCTTGATCTCGGCGCGCAGCCGTTCGATCTCTTTTTCATGGCCATAGTTGCTCATCACCGAGTTGTCGTTGAAGAACAACACGAAGGCCAAAACGCCAACCATGGCAAAAAAAGTGAAGCTCATATATCGGCGGCACCAGCGGTATGTATTTCTTACCCTTTGATTCACACGACAAAGATACGCACTTTAATGCGTATTACATATCGGGTGACTTATTTTTTTTCAAACCTATTCAAACTTTAACGGCGCGATGGCCTGGAAACCGATTTTTAATCGTAATTTTGTATTCGAACACTCATCAGTTTACATAATGGAGAATTATTTGGTTTCCGCCCGAAAATACCGTCCGACGACGTTCGATTCCGTCGTGGGGCAGAAGGCCCTGACCGCTACGCTTAAGAATGCTGTGGCCACGGGGCGTCTGGCTCATTCCTACCTGTTCTGCGGGTCGCGCGGTGTGGGCAAGACGTCATGTGCGCGTATTTTCGCCAAAACAATCAACTGCCAGCATCGTACGCCGGCCGGCGAAGCATGCAACGAATGCGATTCCTGCCGGGCATTCAACGCCGGAACTTCAATGAACATAATCGAACTCGACGCCGCATCTAACAACGGCATCGACGATATGAGGGCAATCGTGGAACAAGTGCAGATTCCGCCCTCGCAAGGACAATACAGAGTGTTCATTGTCGATGAGGTGCACATGCTCTCCACGGCGGCGTTCAATTCGTTCCTTAAGACGCTCGAGGAGCCGCCTTCATATGTGGTGTTCATCCTTGCCACAACCGAAAAACATAAGATAATCCCCACCATCCTGTCGCGATGCCAGATCTACGATTTCAACCGCATCACCATACAGGATATGATAGACCATCTGGCTTACGTGGCTAAAAGCGAAGGCATGACTGCGGAGCCTGCGGCCCTGAACGTAATAGCGCGTAAAGCCGACGGCGCGATGCGCGATGCCCTGTCGATTTTCGACCAGGTGGCGGCTTCGGCCCGGGGCAATATAACATACCAGGCAACAATCGAAAACCTGAACGTCCTCGACTTCGAATATTACAATCGGTTGCTCGACACATTTCTGGCAAATAAGCCCCTCGACGCCTGGGTGATATATAAAGAGATTCGCGATCGCGGATTCGATTCGCAGTTCTTCATCAACGGCTTGGCCGGATACTTCCGCGACCTGATGGTGGCCCGCGACCCGTCGACGATGAGTCTCATTGAAGCCGGAGAAGAGGCTAAACGTTCGATGGCTGAACGTGCGTCGAAATGCACGCCCGATTTCATCTATCGCGCAATGTGCCTCTGCAACGATGCCGACCTTAACTACCGCGTGGCCTCAAACAAACAATTCCTCATTGAGCTCACGTTGGCCAAAATATGCCAATCAGTCAGCCCCTCGCCCAATAAAGGCAGCCACGACGAGGGGCAGTTGAAACCCATACAGGCTGCCGGTCCGGCTATGCATTCTCCCGCGCCCGTATCCGCGCCTGCTCCTGCGCCACAGCCCGTAAAGGCTCCTGCTGCGCCACAGAGTAGACCGCAGGTGTCCACGTCGCCATCTGCGCCCACCGCCGCTAAACCCGACCATATGGCCGCCCACGGTGGTTACGGCTCGACAAGCGAACCCGCGCCTATGTATGGCCGCAAAAACGCCACGACACTTAAAGTGCCCTCGATGTCGCTTAACAGGCCCGCTGCAACCCAACAGCAGGAGAGCCAGCCGCAAGTCGCCACAAAGCGCAATCAGCCATTCCCCTTGTCGGCGTTCGAATCGGCATGGGACACGTACATAGCAACGCACCCCAAATCCCACATACTCATCAACACTATGCGGGCCGCCAATCCCACCCATAAAGGCGATGGTCTCTTCTCGTTGACCGTGGAAAACGAGATACAGCATGACCTGATGGAAAAATCCATGTCCGACATCTTGAAATTCATGCGCGACTCCCTTTCGAACGACACCATACAGTTTGAAATTAGCATAAACCAGGGCAGCGGAAGCAAATATACCCTCAACGACCGTGAGTTAGTGGCCGAAATGGTGAAGGAATCGCCCGAGCTGAAAAAATTCATCAGTGATTTCAAACTCGTGATTGGCTGAAATATGAAAATAGTTTTATAATTTTGTCAATGTAAAAAATGTGATAGCCTTAATATAATGAAAACTTATCTATACCTTATAATCACTTTGCTGCTCGCACTCCCTATGATTGGGTGTTCAGGAGAGAGTTCGTTTGAAAAAGACCTGCAACAGGCTGAAATAGCCATTACTAATGGCGATATACGGGCTGCCGAAAGTATAGTCTCGCACATCACCAAAAACGGTTCGAGGATTACTGGAATTCCGGTCAACCAACTCGGCCGGCTGTCGCTGATATATATGCAGTTGGCCGACAGCATCAATCAGGGCGAGAACGTGGGTTTGGCCACCCAGTGCTATAATCAGGCTTATCAGAACGATGCCGACAGTGCCGAAATGTTTTATCTTTCTGTTCCCCCCGAACATACGCGCTACACTATGATGCTTCAGGCTCTTTCGAATAGCGAACATTCTAACGATTCGATAAATCTATACGACGATAATTCCGACAATTTGGATGTCGAATCCGTTTCACTGCTCTAAAAACTCCCGTATGGACTGGACCGACGCTTTGAAAGCATTCAAGGATGCCAATCCCGACCTGCCGGAGGGGGCCGATATGCCTCAAACTCCTGCCGACACACCGAAGCATCCGCGTCTCGACATTGCCTATGAGCGCAAAGGCCGTGCAGGAAAACCCGCTACGGTCATCGTCGGATTTGAATGCGATGATGATGAACTGCGCGCCATAGCCTCCGAGTTGAAATCGAAACTGGCCATCGGAGGATCGGCACGCGGTGGTGAAATACTGCTCCAGGGCGACCGTCGTACACAATCGAAACAGCTGCTTGAGAAAATGGGATTCAAAGCCCGTATTATATAAGCGCACATCAACCCCCTCGCCCTCATCCTATGCTATCCATTTACAAAGCCTCGGCCGGCTCAGGGAAAACGTTCACGCTCGCATATGAATACATAAAGTTGCTCCTGGGCTACAAAGTGGAGGGCACCGAAACTTATAGGCTGTACAAAAAGACGGCCAACCGTCATCGGTCAATTCTTGCCATCACATTCACCAACAAGGCAACCGACGAAATGAAGCGGCGCATCATCCATGAGCTTGCCGTGATTGCCGGAATGGAACCCGGCTGGGAAAAGGAAAGCCCCTACGCCCAAAAGCTGACCGATTTGTTCAAATGCTCCCGTGAAGAATTGAAGTTCGCTGCCGAAAATGCGCTACGAGGGGTGCTGTTTGATTTCAATTTTTTCAACATCAGCACGATTGATTCATTTTTCCAGCTTATATTGCGCACATTCGCTCGCGAAGCCGAGCTTACGGGCAACTACGAGCTCGACCTTCGCTCTGACTACGCGGTGGCTTATGGCGTCAATGAGCTTTTCCAGTCGTTGTCCACACAACATGACGCCCCCGACACTCAGCGCACCGTAAAGTGGATTACCGACTATCTGCTGTCGAAGATGGAAAAAGGCGATTCGACGTCGTTGTTCAACCGTTCGACTCGTCCGCACAAAGAATTTGTGTCGTTGATTGATGGCCTGAACAATGAAACGCTGTCGATGCACCACGGCGAAATGACTCGATATCTGGCCGACCCCACCCGTATCGAGCAGTTCCTGACTCACGTCAACGAGCATCGTAAGCTGATAATAGCCGATATACAAAGCCGTTGCGCCTATGCGGTGAAGGTCATAGAATCCCATGAGTCGGGCAACGCAAAGATTAATGCCCGATTCACAAAGATGCTTATTGACCGCATAAGCTCCGGCAAGGTAGCCGAACCGGGCAAGATGATAGCACAAGCGGCCATGGAGCCTACCGCTTACTATTCGAAAGCAATGCAGGCATATGCCGAAACACATCCTATGCCCGAGCTGGAAGCAGCCATAAGGGAGGCATGCAAAGCGGTGGTCGACGGCTACAACGAGATGATCACCATTGTCGAGATACGTCAGAATATATTCGTGCTCGGCGTATTGGCAAAAATCTTCGGTTTCATCGAGCAGTTCAGGGCCGAAAACAACACCCTGCTTCTGTCCGACACCAACACATTGCTTCGCAGCATCATTGGCGAGGATGACACCCCGTTCATCTATGAACGCCTTGGCCTGCGGCTCCACCATTTCCTGATCGATGAGTTTCAGGACACCTCGCGTATGCAGTGGGACAATCTGAGCCCGATGGTGGGCGAAAGTGTGGCCAATGCGTCCGACAGCCTGATAATAGGTGACGAAAAACAGTGCATCTACCGATTCCGTAACTCCGACCCCAGTTTGCTTCAGCATCGCATAGAGAGGCAGTTCAGCGGGCAGACTAAAATTTCAGGAAATTCTGAAAAAGATAACACCAACTGGCGCAGTTCGGCCGACGTGGTGGAGTTCAACAACGAACTCTTCTCGGCCTTGGCCCTGGAATGCGGTTGCTCTGACGTATATGCCAACGTGACGCAACGTATTTCGCCTGCTCACGCCCATCATTCGGGCTACGTGGAGGTGACGGCCGTCGAGGCCGATAGCGTTGTCGAATACGGCGAATGCGCCCTATGTCGCATGGCCGAACAGATAAAACGTCAACTCGCCTCTGGCTACAAACCTTCTGATATTGCCATCCTTACGCGCCGTTCGTCGGAAGGGGCGCAGGCCATCGATTATCTTATGCGGCTTATGGCCGATGATGACGGATTCCCGAAATTCCGAATAATATCCGACGATGCACTGCGGGTCGACTCGGCGCCATCCGTCAGACTCATCGTAAGCGTCTTGAAAATGATTGCCACTCCCCAGGCTTCAAGCCCTGAAGCCGACACAGGCATGCGGCCGCGCAAAACCCGCCGCCATCTTATGAATATGCTGAACGCCTATGAGTTTATGGTGAGCCGCGGAGCCGCGACCCACGATGCTCTGAAGGCGGCCATAGATAATCCCGTCAAGTTTGCCGGCGACGTCAACGAACTCACGTCGATGGAATGCTTCAACCTCACCTCGCTTGTCGAGCGGATAATAAATCGTTATCTGTCGCCCGCTATGCACCACGATGAAAATATGTATATCTCGGCGTTCCAGGATGTCGTTGCCGAATTCAGCTCTCTGGGCATAAATGACATCCATTCATTCCTTGCTTGGTGGGAAGAGAAAGGACATCTCTCCAAAGTGTCGGCTCCGCAGGACGAAAATGCGCTCCGGGTGATGACCATCCACAAGTCCAAAGGTCTCGAATTCCAGTGCGTGCATCTGCCGTTTATGAGTCATAAACTGGTCGACTTTATGTCGCACGAATGGTTTGACGGCAAAGCCCTGGCCGCCACGTTCACCGACATCGACCCTGACATAATACCTCCCTTGATTCCATTGCTCCCTAAAGAAGCGTTGCGCCTCACCCCTTGGGCTGTGCAGTACGGTCAACGCTATTCCGAGCAATTGCTCGACGAGCTCAACATATTGTATGTCGCATTCACACGTGCGGTCACTGAATTGATAGTCAGTTATCCGAAGCCGAAGTCCGCAACGATGGTCACGGCCGGTAATTATCTCGCCGCAGCCATACGAACCTCCGGTCTCGCCTCATTCGTCGACGAGAATGGAGTGCTGCGCAAAGGGGCCCCCACGACACGCAAGGCTGAAGAACGCAAACTGATCACTGCGATAGAGCCGGTTTATACGGAAGATATGCCGGTTTACTATACCAATGACCGGAACGACCTTTGGGACAACATAAACATTGACCAGACGCGTCCGCTTGACTTCAGCTTCTCGCGCGACCGCGGCATCGTACTTCACAATGTGTTGCGGAATGTTCGCAATGTCGCCGACCTGCCCAACGCCGTGGCCGAAGCCGTCAAGGCCGGATATATTCCCACCGTGGCCGCGGCCGATATCCTCGCAGGGTTGGAAGCCGAGTTGCAGCGCGATGAAGTTAAAGGTTGGTTTGACGGCTTCCGGCGTGTGCTGTGTGAACGTCCGCTGACCGATGCTGCTGGAAACCATATGCGCACCGACCGCATTGTATGGACGGCACAGGGCACTGTCGACGTGGTCGATTACAAGTTTGGTGAAGAACACACTAAGCGCTATTCGCGGAAGGTTCGCGAGTATGTGGCCGCGCTTGAGGGCATGGGATTCAAGAATGTCAGGGGATTCCTCTGGTATCTCGATTCAGGCAAGATTGTAAAGATATAAGGGCACAAAAAAAGGGTAAGCTGACTACATCGCACCGCTACGACCCGGTACCGCTGCTTCG
>CAZRJT010000016.1:0-28293 GCA_964600585.1 uncultured Bacteroides sp. | reverse complement strand
AGGACGCAAGATTTTCATTCTTGAAAGAGGAGTTCGATTCTCCTATGGGCTACATCATTACAGGATGCGCTTCGTTATTGGAAGCGCATCTTTTGTTTACTATACACATTGTTTTATGAAAAACGTGGATAATGACGTATGGGAGCTTTTAGATAGAGAAGCTGCTGCAATAAATTCGGTTGGCTTTATCGATAATGACCCTGTGCAATTCCCGAGACGGTTTGGGGCATTGCCCGATATCGAAATTGCCGCTCTGTTATCGGCCACCATAGCTTGGGGCAATCGCAAGATGATATGTCGGAATTGTGACAAAATGCTGGCTCTTATGGGACATGACCCATATAACTATGTCATGGACGAAGGTTATGAGGATTTGCCGGAGGGAAATATACACCGTACGTTCTTTAATCATAATCTAAAACATTTTTTAAGAGGATTGCGCTCAATCTATGCTAAGTATGGTTCGATAAATGATTTTGCCCGCCACTGTCATATTGCCGACTCGGAGACACCGTCATGGGCACTTGTTGAAGCTTTGAATGGTGAATTGAAGAATGCGAACGGCGGCGCAACTGATTCGCGATGTTTGCCGCTCAATTTGGCAAATACGGCTTTGAAAAGGGTGAATATGGCATTGAGGTGGCTTGTAAGGGACGACGGCATTGTCGATATGGGCGTTTGGAATGCGCTTAAACCCTCGCAACTGTTCATCCCGTTGGATGTGCATGTTGGCAATACGGCTCGAGAGCTCGGTTTGCTCGACCGTAAAGCTAACGACAAGCGTTCGGTGATTGAGCTTACGGAGTTGTTGCGTGCGCGTAGACCGGATGACCCAGTGTGGTACGACTATGCTCTATTCGGCATAGGAATCGGTGAAAATCAAAATAAATCTTAACTATTGCGCTCCACATTGCCCAATTAAGAAATAGTTTTGTTAAATTTGAAAATCCTATTGCAATCGTATAAATATATAACAGGTCTATTATGAAAAAGAAATTACTTATGCTGGTTGTGATGCTGTTGCCAGTTATGGCAATGTGTGCATTGGCCGAGACTGAAAAAGCATCGGAAAATCCGGTGGTATTCGAGGAGACCGAACATGATTTCGGTACGATTAAGGCTACCGGCGGCACTGTGGCATATGAATATAAGTTCACCAATAAGGGCAAGGAGCCGGTGATAATTATAACGGTGACTAACGGAGGGTGTGGCTGCACTACGCCTTCATTTCCGAAGGAGCCGATTGCTCCGGGTAAGAGTGGCGTGATAAAGGTTGAATTTAATCCAGCCGGTCGTCGGGGGGAGTTTAATCGTGAGGTGAAAGTGCGATTGAGTTCCCAGAAAAAGCGAGTGTCGTTGAAATTTTCGGGGGTTATAGTCCCTTAAACCACTATAATGGAATCTGATTATGAAGAATAGAATTCTTGTTGCGATTGTGGCGGCATTTACATTGGGAATGTCGGTCTCGGCTGCCGAACCAATAATGAAGTGGCTTGGCAAAACACATGACTTCGGTGCGTTCAGCGAAGAAATGGGTATGGTGACATGTGAGTTTAAGGTTGTAAATATAGGCGATGAACCTCTGGTGATATATTCGGCCCGTGCAAACTGCGGATGCACCACACCCAAATATGATACTGACCCCGTGCAGCCTGGCGACACGCTGGTGATTAGTGTGGCTTATGATGCAAAAGGTCGTCCCGGTAAGTTCAATAAGAATGTCTACGTCACGACAAACGTGGGCAATGTGTCGCTTGATATCATAGGCACTGTAATAGGTGCTTCGAATACGCTTAAGAGCCGATATCCGGTCGAGGCAGGCGATGCTCGTATAGATAATACTATTCAGCCTTTTGGCGTAGTGCCGAAAGGAAAAAGTGCGTGGGCCTATGTCAAAGGTTATAATGTTACGGCGGATTCCATACGACCAGCCGTCGTGTCGAAGCCAGAATACATAGAAGTGACTTTTGAACCGAAGAGTGTAGGACCCGGAGAGCAGTTTGTCATGACGGCTACGGCTTTTAGCGACCTTTGTGACGACTGGGGTATTGTGACCGATTCTATTATGTTGTTGGCCAATAATGTGGAATCGGCAAAACCCATAAAATTGTCAACCGTAATGACGGTGAAAGAAGATTTTAGCAATCTGACGCCGGGAGAGCTCGCAAATGCACCAAAAGCAGAGTTGGATACGGAGCTGTTTTCAATTGAAGGATTGTCGCGCAAATCAAAACCGGCAAACTATTCTTTAGGCGTTTCCAATAAGGGAAATTCGCCATTGATTATACGAAAAGTGAGTAGTGTGGACGATGCCGTTACCGTTGATTTAAAAGACAATGTTATTGAAAAAGGTAAGCATGCGAAGCTTACCATAAAGGTGGATCCTTCGAAAGTTGGAGATGATGGATTGATTAATGCCCGCGTGGTGTTGATTACCAACGACCCATCGATGCCCGAACGGATAATACGTGTGGCGGGTGAAATATCCGACTGACATATTTGTATGTACACATTCATAGAAATTAATTTTTAAATCTCCGGAAATGCAGCATATTGAAAATGACGATAAATATATAGGTCTCACTGTTAATGGAGGAGTGGCCCAGCCACCGGTGGTGAATCCATATTTGGTGAAGCGCAAACGCAAGCCGTTGCCCACAGTGGATGAAATGGTGAGCGGCATACTTAAAGGCGATGTGACGATGTTGAGTCGTGCGGTGACGCTTGTCGAAAGTTTGTCGGTCGACCATCAGGCGATAGCGCAGGAAGTCATTGAGAAATGCTTGCCTTATTCCGGAAATTCGCGCCGTATAGGCATAACCGGAGTTCCGGGAGCGGGAAAGAGCACGTCGATTGACGTGTTCGGCCTCCATGTGCTTCGTGATGGAGGGAAGCTTGCCGTGCTGGCCATCGACCCGTCGAGCGAGCGCACCAAGGGTAGCATTCTTGGCGACAAAACAAGAATGGAGAAGCTGGCAATTCATCCGTCGGCATTCATTCGTCCCAGTCCGTCGGCAGGCTCGTTAGGAGGTGTGGCCCGTAAGACTCGTGAAACAATAGTGCTTTGTGAGGCGGCCGGATATAATAACATATTTGTTGAGACGGTTGGTGTGGGGCAGAGCGAGACTGCCGTACATTCAATGGTTGACTTCTTTCTGCTCATACAGTTGGCAGGCACGGGAGATGAGCTGCAAGGTATAAAGCGCGGCATTATGGAGATGGCTGACGGCATTGTGATAAATAAGGCCGACGGCGATAACGTGGACCGGGCGCGTTTGGCGCAGGCTCAGTTTAGGAGTGCGTTGCATTTGTTCCCGCCAACGACTTCGGGTTGGATGCCGGAAGTCCTAACGTATTCGGGCTATTTTGAATTGGGCATACCCGAGGTATGGGATATGATTGATCGGTATTTTGAATTCGTCAAGGCCAACGGATATTTTGAACTTAAGCGTAGTCAGCAGGCTCGATATTGGATGTATGAGACGATAAATGAGCAGCTAAGGGCAAGCTTTTATAATGATTCGCAAGTTGAAGCCATGCTGAAGGAAAAAGAGGCGAGAGTGCTTTCCAATCTTCAAAGTTCGTTTACGGCGGCACGTGAAGTTTTGGATTTTTACTTTTCAAAGAAATAGGTCAAAAGTCGAACATTCGGGTGTGATAGGCTGTTTCTTCATTAAAAGAGAAATAATTTATGAGACCCTATCTATACACACAACACACGCCCATTGCCCGACGTCATTCGTTGGCAAAACAGTCTACGCTTGATTTCAAGGCATTGAAACTTGATGATGTACGACCCGTGTCGGCATTGATGCAATATGCCGGAACGCGAACATGCGACTTTACGGTCGGAGGGATTTTTATGTGGGCCGGCTATTTTGATTATAAGTACAGCATAGTAAACGACACCGTATTTATAAAAGGTGTAGCTGAGGATGATTTGTCGAAATCGGGATTTTATCTTCCGATAGGCAAGATGCCTTTAGCTCAATCGGTAGATATGCTTCGAAAGTATTGTTTGTCTAATAATGTCGAACTCCGTTTTACTGCGGTGCCTGAGGCTGCGGTTGACGAATTGGTGGGATTAGGAGCCAAATATGTCAACGAGCTTAACGATTGGTCAGATTATCTGTATGATGCCCAGGCAATGTCAACGTTTTCAGGAAAAAAATTAAGTAAGAAACGCAATCATGTAAACCGGTTTGAGGCAGACCATCCTGATTACAGATTCAAGCCGTTGTGTAAATGCGACATAGATGACGTGAAGCTCTTTTTGGAAAGGGAATATGCTTCGGTCGAGAAATCGCCGACGGCCGTTTTCGAATATAGCCAGGTAGTGGATGTCCTCGACCATTACGATCGCTATCCATTTGAGGGAGCTGTTCTGTCAGTGCCTGAATTAGGTATAGTGGCATTCACGGTAGGAGAAGTGCGTGACGACACGTTGTACGTGCATATTGAAAAGATGTCGCATGACGTTACAGGTTCAGGCGAGACCATCTTTAAGAATTTCGTTACCGATATGCTTAAGCGGCATCCAAATATCAGATATGTGAATCGAGAAGAAGATGTTGGTGACCCGGGACTTCGTAAGGCCAAACTAGCATATTATCCATGTGAGATTTTGAAAAAATACGATGTGACATTTTAGTGTTTTAATCAACTTAACTTAGACATATAATAGGCTCGCGCATTTTCTTGAGAATTTGCGCGAGCCTATTGTTTGGTGCTCAAAGTCTGTTAGGTCATATAGAAGCCGTAATACATAAGAAGGAGCCGTCGATTTAACTCGCGGCTCCTTCTCTCACGTTTCAACTATTTATTTATGAGAGCCTTAAAACCTAGTATCACTACCTGATGTTAAGGACGAGGGATGCTATTTCCATTTATAAATGCATACTCTTCATCTTTGTTTCGATATTAAAACAATCCAACAAGCGATTAAGCCTAAATTAATGCACTAAAAGAGATTAAAAGATGTAAACTCTTAGCTCATTTTCACATAAAAAGGAGCGTTGCGTTAACATTACGTTAATTTTGTTCAAGACTATACGTATAGCTTGTCGCCATCAAGTCTTATGTCGCCGCAATCCAGCAATTCTCGGGCTACCGGCACGATTACGTTAGGCTGCACTTCAAGTTGCTCGGCAATGTAAGCAATCGTGTGTCCGCCACGCTGAGCTGCCAAGTATAATATGCTATCGCGAATCGAAGAGTCGTCGCGTAATGATGTCTTTTTCTTGTTTGCTCGACAGATATCGCATTTTCCGCATGGTTGCGGAGTCTTTTCTCCGAAATATTCCAGTATGATGCTGCCACGGCACTTATCGGTGGAGAATGCAAATGATTTCATAGCTTCAATCCGTGTCTCCATCTGCTTTTTGCGATATTCATACACGGACGTCGGGAATTGAATGTAACGAGGAAGCTCTCTTGAGGTAGTGTAGATGATGTAAGGCGTGGTTTTGCGCGGCACGTAGTGCAACACATGGTGACGTCCGAGCGTTAGCAAGGCTTCATATACCTTTTGCTCTGTGATGTTCAGCCTTTGGGCTATCAGGGTTTCGCTGATGAATGTGTAGTCGGAAAACAGTCCGGTGTATGTGCGCAGCAGCAATTGCAGCACGCGGTCGGATTCGTCATCGATTCGCAAAGAATAGAGTTCGTTCTTGGTGAGGAGCATCATTACTCGTGAGCGAGATGAAATTTCGTCGATGAATTCGATGTATCCGGCGTGGGTGAGTATCATGAGTGCGCTTCGTGCCGGAGTGGGCTTTAGCGAAAATCGCTGGCAGAACAGATTGAAATTGAATTCATACAATTGGTTATATCCCGACCCTACGGGTACTTCAAGAAAATTCCCGGCCAGTTCATATACGCGTTTTATGTAATCCTTATCCGGAAAACTATCGTTTATTCGACGGGTCAGCAGCGATTTGTCAGATTTGGATGCAAGAACTACTGCGTACGACGGTGCGCCGTCGCGTCCGGCTCGTCCGGCTTCTTGATAATATTCTTCGAGCGACGACGGCAGGTCATAGTGAATAACGATTCTTACGTCGGGTTTATCGATGCCCATGCCAAAGGCATTCGTAGCCACCATAATGCGGACATCGTCGTTTTTCCAGCGTTGCTGCTTTTCGTTTTTGTCTTCGATTGACAGACCGGCGTGGTAGAAGTCGGCCGAAATGTTGTTTTCAATTAATATTTCGGCTAATTCACGGGCTCGTTTTCGCGAACGCACATAGACTATGCCGCTACCATTGGTGGCCTGGAGTATTTTCACCATCAAGCCCTCCTTATGGTCGCCATAGCGGGCTACGTATGATAAGTTGGTGCGGGCGAAGCTTTTCGCAAAAATGCGATGGTTGGAAAAATTGAGCTTTTCAATTATGTCGTTCACGACCTCGGGCGTGGCCGATGCAGTGAGCGCGAGTACAGGCACCGACTGAAACATCGACCGCAGGCGTGAGATGTTCAGATAGGATGGGCGAAAGTCGTATCCCCATTGCGATATGCAATGGACTTCGTCCACTACAATCAAACGCACATCGAAAGTCGACAGTGTGTCGACGAATCTCTTCGATTGTAGCTTCTCAGGCGAAACATAAAGCAATTTCACCTTGCCGAGGCGGCAACGGTCAATGGCCAGATTGTGTTCGCGGAGTGACAGCCCTGAATGCAGATATAAGGCTCTTATGCCACGTTCACGCAGATTGTCAACCTGGTCTTTCATAAGAGAAATGAGCGGTGTGACGACGAGCGTCAGTCCGTCAAGAACCACAGCCGGCACTTGAAATGTTATCGACTTTCCACCGCCGGTTGGGAGCAATCCAAGCGTGTCGTGTCCGTCAAGAACTGAAGCTATGATTTCCTGCTGCAACTCGCGGAAATGGTCATAGCCCCAGTGGTCCTGAAGCACTTTGTGTATATCGGCACGCATTTTTACGTAAACGGCGTTGGGTTAGTCGTCAAGCGTATGTATCTCCTTTATAAGGAGCTGTATCGACCCTGATGCGCTTTGGTGCTTATTGTCCTCGATGGTGAAACAGGCGTCAAATCTTTTTCCGGAATGTACGTAGTCGAACTTATCAGCCATATTGAATGCAATTCCGTTCATCACTTTTCCCGACGTATCATCTACGAGTTCAAGCTTTATGTGCTCAAGGTTTTTGCCGACTAATTTGCTCGTTCCAAAATCCATCACCGACCGTGCGCAGAATACAGGTTTCTGGTTGCCTGGACCGAACGGATTGAATTTACGAAGCATATTGACAAATTCGGGCGTGATGTCTGAAAACGTCAGATAAGCGTCAATGTCGAGCAACGGGGTGAGTTGAGTCGGCAATATGTTTTTTGCTACGTACTCTTCAAATCGACGCGTAAATTCGGGTATGTTCTCCTCCTTTAGCGACAGCCCCACGGCGTAAGTGTGGCCACCGAAATTTTCTATGAGGTCGCGCGCCGAGTCGACAGCCTTGTAAACGTCGAATCCCTGCACGGAGCGCGATGAGCCAGTTGCGAGGCCGTTTGAGAGCGTGAGGACTACGGCCGGCTTATAATATAGCTCGGTGAGACGCGATGCTACGATGCCTATTATGCCTCGGTGCCAATCTTTGTTGTATATTACAATCGATTTTTTGTCTGAAAGCATTTCGCCGTTTTTCTCGAGGATGGCATTGGCTTCATCGGTGATTCGTTTGTCGAGTTCTTTTCGGTCTTTATTGTATTGGTCGATGGCTTTAGCTTTCTCGTAGGCTTCGGCCATATCTCTGGCCACAAGAAGTTCAACGGCTTCACGTCCGCTTTGCATGCGGCCGGAAGCATTTATGCGGGGCCCGATTTTGAATATTACGTCGCTTATCGAAATTTCTTTGTTGTTCAGGCCACATATGCGTATGATAGCCCGCAAACCCATATTGGGGTTGGTGTTCAGCCGTCGGAGTCCGTGATAGGCCATAATGCGGTTTTCGTCTACCATCGGCACTATGTCGGCCGCAATGCTTACAGCCACCAGGTCGAGCATATTTTCGAGCTCGGTGGTTGGGAGGCCGTTGCTTATCGCGAATGCTTGCATGAACTTGAATCCTACGCCACATCCCGACAGATGTGGGCAGGGATACGTGCTTCCCTCAAGTTTTGGATTGAGTATGGCCGCTGCCTGAGGCAACTCGTCATCGGGAACGTGGTGGTCGCATATGATGAAATCGATGCCCAAGCTTTTTGCATACTTTATTTCTTCGATAGCCTTAATGCCGCAGTCGAGGATGATTATGAGCCGTACACCCTGTTCTGCCGCATAATCTATGCTGCGCATAGAGATTCCATATCCCTCGTCGTAGCGTGTCGGGATATAGTATTCCACATTGGAGTAAAAATTCTGAAGATATTTATATACTAAAGCCACAGCCGTGGTTCCGTCGACATCATAGTCGCCATATACCATTATGCGCTCTTTAGAGCCCATAGCTTTGTTTAGTCGAGCTACGGCTTTATCCATATCCGGCATCAGAAAAGGATCGTGCAGGTCCTTTAATGATGGATGAAAAAACTTTTCAGCTTCTTCAATTGACGTAATGCCTCGCTGTACCAGCAGTTCGCTGATAGGTGGGCAGTTGGCGTATTTTTTAGATATTTCGTTCTCTAGTTTTTGCTCTTCGGTGGTAAGGGGTGAATAATTCCATTTACTTGTCATTTATGTAATTTTTTATTTTTTCGATCACATATGGCGACAAATATTGGACATTCATTGACCGTTAAACAACGAGAAGAGATTGAGTAAGGCAAATGTCTAAGGTCAAAGTCCGGTCGCTCGTAAGAGCATCGATTCTGAAACAACAGATGCAACAGGGCGCACTCCTACACGTATGATTGAATTACGCAAAAGTAACAAAAAAAATGGAATAAATTGTACCTGTTAAGTTTATTTATGTAAATGAATATGCGTCTTCGGGACGTCGGATTATGACATCTGATTGTCGCGTATGAGATGCACATCCATTTGCGGGAAGGGGAATGAAATGCCTTGTTTGGGCAGCTCGTTGTAAATTAGCTCATTGAATTTAAAATACACACTCCAGTATTCTGATGACTGTACCCATGCGCGCACATATAGGTTGATGCTGCTGTCGGCAAGTTCACCAAGATTCACCGATGGACTTCGGTCGACTTTCGGCATCAGAGCTTTCAGTTTGAATTCCTGGACATCCTCCCAAGATTCGATTTTTGATTTGACGCGTTTTTTATGCTTTGAGAAGATGCGCTTGAAAAAGCTTCGTTTCGGGGCTGCCTCTATCGTCTCGGGTTGTTTATTGGGATTTTCAGATTGGGCGAGTTGTGTAGCAAGATTTTTCCGGTATTCGCGGTCGTCCTCGACAAATTGTTTTACTATGCGGTCGTCGGTGGCCAACAGGTCCAGTATCACTTGGCGAGCCAGAGCTACGTCGTCGCCGTAAGTTATGCTTATGGTCCATTGTACGCGTCGGTAATCTTCGCGCGACCAATTGTTGATTGTGCCGGTCGACAATCCGCCATTTGGAATTATGATTGATTTGTTGTCGGCAGTGCATATTATGGTTGAGAAAATCTGGATTTCGGTTACGGTTCCGGCAAATCCCTGAGCCTCGATGTAGTCGCCGATCTTATATGGTTTCAATAATAGAATCAGCACTCCACCGGCAAAATTCTGCAATGTTCCGCTGAGGGCCATACCTATGGCAACGCCTACTGATGCGAATATGGCAATGAATGAGCTAGTATTTATTCCGAGTATGCCGATTACCGTTACAATAAGTATGAAGTATAGCACAATACGAATGAGGCTGAGTATGAATGTAGACAACGATTTGTCTACTTCACGGCGTATTAATATTGATGCTGTGAGGTTATACAGTTTTTTTATTATGAATTTGCCGGCGTAAAAAATAAATATTGCAATGGCAAGACTGATAGTAAACTCTACGAGATTATTTATCAGTTTTGTGAGCAAATCGTCGAGCGACATTGTTTTCAATGTGCTCCAATCCGGATTCTTTATGGGAATAGAGTCGTTGGGAACCGTCGGGGTCAGAGGCACTTGTAGAAAATACATCGGCGTTTCGGTTATAGATTAATTACATATTGCCATAATGAAGGGCCGGATTATGACTTATTACGTCGTTCCACCAGCTCAAATCCTTGTATCCCTGATTGTCGGCGTCAGCTTCAGTTGTCAATATGTTGCAGCCAAGGCCCGAAAACCCGTCCAAATTGAGTCCGTATGCCGTCGGGGTAGCGGCATAATATATTATGGCAGACCGGTATGCTCGTTTCCATTCATCAAGCAATGACGGGTCGACTGAAAGGGCCGTTATATAGTGGAACATATCGTAGATGTTTCCATTCGGAACCACTCCCGGACGGAATAGCCTGATTGGGTTGTAATCATCAGGCAATACGGGTGCTTGCTCCATGATTTTCTTTGTGGCAGCAGCCACGTCGTCGATGCGTCGGGTGTCGACTACGGCGATAGTGCAAGAATTTGTTGAAGCGTCACTGCTGCAGTAATATCCATAGGTGTTTTTTGCAGCTTTGGTCAAGTCGAGATTTTTTTCAAAAAACGCCGGAATGTTGAGGTCGTATGGCATGCCCTCCAATGGAAGTTCGGTCGCCGAAGCTACGATATAGGACGTGGCATGGCGCAATTCATACATAACTTCGATGGTGCCCATGTGGCAGTTGTCGAAATAGATGAATTCCAAATCGGATCCGTTGATGGCCTTGGCAAGGGATGTGATCTTCATTTTATGCAACACATTCGCCTCGTCAATCTCGGCTCCAAATGAATAAGGACGCAACTCCGTGCGTGAACCGGCGTCGTCAATCCAGCCTGTGCCGTGGCTCCAAAGCACCAGGCCATATCCCAGATTTGGCGCTATGCGACGGGTGTCATTCAACACTTCCTTCATGCGCTCAACGTCGGTCGAGGGAATGTCGGACGAGTATGTTTTCAATGTCGTTTCTCCATTTTGTGTGAGTTCGATTAGTTTAGGGTTTGAACGGTTGCTCGAATTGTACACAAGTAGTCGGCCTCCGTTGAGCGCGCCGTTTTCGACAGCTGTGCGCATCTCGTCGATGTCCATAAGGTCGAGCTTGCGGTCGCCGAGGTCATTGCGGGCTACCATATAAACCAATACGGTTCGTGGAGTGGGGTCGATAGTAGGTTTCGGGTCTTTCTTGTGACAGCCCGATACAAAGAAAATGCCTATTATAAGAGCTATAAAGATATACCAATGTTTCATAACACAAAGATATGACATATTTGAGAGTATGGCAAATAAAAGATGTTGTTAACGTCAGGAGGTTTTATAAATTAACATATTGCAGACTATTTTTTTGAAAAATAAGATGAGAATAGGTAGAATAAGTTTGAATATTTCTGTTATCTTTGTAGCATTGAAATTTTTTATATTTAAAACAATCCTAATATGAACGTTATGAAACCTTATGTAATCGGTATCGATATGGGTGGTACCAATACTGTGTTTGGTATAGTGGATGCCCGCGGCATTGTTTTGGCCAGCAGCTCAATCAAGACGGCTAAGCATTCGAATATAAACGACTATATCAATGAACTGTATGAAGAGACGATGCGTCTTATCCGTTCAATCGATGCCCAAGGCAAGATATATGGCATTGGCGTAGGTGCTCCTAATGCCAATTATTTCACCGGAATGATTGAGGATGGCGTTAACCTTCCCTGGCCTACGCCCATCCCCTTTGCTCAGATGCTTGCTGAAAAATTCGGCATTCCCGTTGCCATCACAAACGATGCCAATGCTGCCGCAATCGGCGAAATGACTTATGGCGCGGCTCGTGGTCTTAAGGATTTCATAATGATAACACTTGGCACTGGCGTAGGTAGCGGCATCGTTATCAACGGTCAGCTTGTATATGGTCATGATGGCTTCGCTGGCGAACTTGGTCACGTGATAGTGAAGCGTAACAACGGACGTTTGTGCGGTTGCGGCCGTACGGGCTGTCTTGAAACTTATTGTTCGGCAACCGGAGTGGCTCGCACTGCACGCGAATATCTCGAAATTCGCAATGAGCCGTCGTTGTTGCGCAATATGCCTATCGAGGACATTACGTCGAAGGATGTTTATGACGCGGCAATGGCAGGCGATAAGTTGGCAAAGGAAGTGTTTGAATATACTGGCACTATCCTTGGTGAGGCTCTGGCCGATTTCACTGTATTCTCGTCGCCTGAGGCATTTGTGCTGTTCGGCGGCCTTGCCAAATCGGGCGAATTGCTGATGCGTCCTTTGCGCAATGCTATGGAAAAGAATATGCTTAGCGTGTTCAAGGGTAAAGTGAGCGTGATGCTTTCTGAATTGAAGGAAGCTGATGCGGCTGTGCTTGGCGCAAGTGCTCTTGGTTGGGAGGCAAAACCGCTCACCGCTACGATGTCGACCATTGCAACTGCAGCTCCGGCCGCACCTCAGGCATAATGAAGTGAAATAACCTAATAAAATCAGATAAAGTCGCTCTTTGGATTCGCTTGTCAGAGGAATGCAAGGAGCGTCTTTGTTTACGGGATATGTACGGACGCATATTTTTGTTTGCCGATGCCGGCGGCACTAATGTGAAATGGGTCGGACTGAATGGAGCCGGCACTGTGGTTTTTCGGTTCGAGACTCCGGGTATCAATGCTATGCTCGTCGGCTCGTCGGATGTTGAACGGCGATTGAGTGAAGTCGCTGAGCGGTTAGGCGCGGCAGATGTGGCGGAAATCAGATATTATGGAGCCGGGTGTGCAACGGAGTCCATAAAATTGGAAATGGCCATAAGTTTGAAGCGCGTGTTTGGTGCTGATGGGGTGGCTGTTGAATCTGACCTGCTTGGCGCGGCAATAGGGATGTGCGGCGATGACATCGGCGTGGTGTGTATATTGGGCACAGGTTCAAATAGCTGTTATTATGATGGTCGGAGAGTGGCGTACAACGTATCGCCATTAGGTTTCATACTTGGCGATGAAGGTTCTGGCGCAGTGCTGGGGCGCCGACTCTTGGGCGACGTATTGAAGGGACAGCTGCCTTCGGAGATTTGCGATGCATTTTATGACCGTTATGGTTTGGATGGTTCAGAAATAGTGAGACGCGTATATCGAGGTGAAGCACCAAGCAGATTTCTTGCATCGTTTGCTCCATTCTTGAAGGACAATATGCAATGTTGCGAGATAAGACATCTTGTCGAATCGGAATTTGAACGTTTTTTTGTGCGCAATGTGTCGCATTACGCGGTATATGGCGATTTGCCCGTCAATTTCTGCGGTTCAATCGCGTGGAATTTTTCGGAATCATTGGCTGTTGCAGCCGAAAGCACCGGATTCCGGCTGGGCCGCATTTGTGCTTCGCCGATGGATGGGCTTGTAGAATATTTCAGCAGAAGGTTGAGAGATGGCCGTATTGACATTAATTGAAAAATAAAACTTGTGTATGGAAAAGGAGAAGAAATTAGAACTGATACTAATCAATATCTCAGGGTATGACAGGCCGGGTGTAACGGCAGAACTGTCGGATATTCTGGCGAAATATGACGCTACGATTCTTGACATAGCGCAGTCTGATATCCATCATATCCTTTCGCTGGGCGTACTGATAAAGACCGATAGCTCAGTGTCGGGCGACATTATGAAGGAAATGTTGTTCAAAGGATATGAGATGGAGGTGAAGGTTCGTTTTACTCCGGTTGATGTGTCGGATTATGAAGAATGGGTTGGATTGCAAGGTAAAGACCGATGGATTATCACCATTCTCGGGCGTCGTCTAACGGCAAGAAATATAGCGTCGGTGTCGAAGGTGATTGCCGAGCAAGGGATGAATATCGATAGCATAAAACGTCTGACTGGACGTATGCCTCTGACGGAATCCGAAGAAGCGCAGAGCAAAGCTTGTGTGGAGTTTTCAGTGCGCGGCTGTCCGGCCGATTACAGCGATATGCAGAAGAGCTTTATGGGCATAGCTTCGAAAGAGGAAATCGATATCTCGGTGCAGGAGGATACGATGTACCGTAGATGCCGCCGGCTGGTATGTTTTGATATGGACTCCACTCTAATAGGCACTGAAGTGATTGACGAACTGGCCGATCGTGCCGGCGTCGGCGATAAAGTGCGCGAAATAACCGAACGTGCGATGAGGGGTGAAATTGATTTCCGCGAAAGTTTCACTGAGCGCGTAGCGTTGCTGAAAGGGCTTGATGAGAGCGTGATGCAGGACATCGCAGAGAAGTTGCCGATAACTGAGGGAGTCGACCGTATGATGAAGGTGCTGAAACTCACAGGTTATAAAACGGCGATATTGTCGGGAGGATTCACTTATTTCGGAAATTATCTGAAGCAGAAATACGGATTCGACTACGTGTATGCCAATGACCTTGAGATTGAGGACGGCAAGCTGACGGGGCGTTATCTTGGCGAAATAGTGGATGGCAAAAGGAAAGCCGAATTGTTAAGGCTGATTGCCCAGGTGGAAAATGTGAACATCAAGCAGACGATAGCCGTTGGCGATGGTGCTAACGACTTGCCGATGCTCGCAACGGCCGGTCTTGGCATTGCATTCCATGCCAAACCAAAGGTAAAAGAAACCGCTGAACAGTCTCTGTCGACCATAGGACTCGACGGAATATTGTATTTTATAGGGTTCAAGGATTCTTTTATGTCAAGCAAATAGCTGGTGCCTGGAACTTTGTCGAAAAAACTAAGGGCTGGTTGATTAACGTCAATCAGCCCTTAGCTTTTCGGCAAGGAATCGTCCGGTGTATGATTGCGGACATTGTGCGATTTCTTCAGGCGTGCCGCAAGCCACGAGCGTGCCTCCGGATTCGCCTCCTTCCGGTCCGATGTCGATAACGTGATCGGCACATTTCACCACGTCGAGATTGTGTTCGATGATAACCACCGTGTGTCCAAGCGCAATCAAGCGGTTAAATGAATCCATAAGAGTGCGTATGTCATGGAAATGGAGTCCGGTAGTGGGTTCATCGAATATGAACATCGTTGGTTGGGGCTTTTCCATCGCCAAGTAGTAGGCTAGCTTTACGCGTTGGTTCTCACCGCCCGACAAGGTCGAAGAACTTTGGCCGAGCTTTATATAGCCCAGCCCTACGTCCTGAAGCGGTTTCAGTCGTTTGACGATTTTCTTTTCTATCGATCCGGATGTCTCGCTGAAAAATTCGACGGCTTCGTTTACGGTGAGGTTCAGGATGTCATTTATGTTTTTTTCACGATATTCGATGTCAAGTACATCTCGTTTGAACCGTTGGCCGTGACATTCTTCGCAAGGAATGGTGATGTCGGCCATAAACTGCATTTCGATAGTGATTGTGCCTTCACCTTTACACTCTTCGCAGCGACCGCCTTCGGCGTTAAAAGAAAAGTATCCAGGTCCGAATCCCATCTGTTTGGCTCCTTGCTGCTCAGAGTACAGGCGACGTATTTCGTCGTAAGCTTTAAGATACGTTGCTGCGTTGCTGCGTGAAGAACGTCCAATAGGATTCTGGTCGACGAACTCAACGGCGGTGATGCGTGAAAGGGCGCCTTTTAGTTCGTTGAAAGCCCCCGGGGCATCGCCTGACTCTCCGAGGTGACGCAAGAGGGCACGATACAGAATGTCGCGCACAAGCGACGATTTCCCTGAGCCGCTGACGCCGGTGACTACGGTCATGGCTTCGAGGGGGAATTTAACGTCGATGTTTTTTAGGTTGTGCTCGCGGGCTCCGGTCACCTCAATATAGTCGCGCCATTTGCGGCGATGCCGCGGCACGTCGATTTTCAGTTTTCCGGTGAGATAGCCGGCCGTGATGCTTTCATTGGCAGAAGCGATGTCTTTAAAGTCGCCTTGATATATTATCTCACCTCCTAGTCGTCCGGCTTTAGGACCTACGTCGATGATGTAATCGGCAGCCTCCATTATTTCTTCGTCGTGTTCTACGACAACCACGGTGTTGCCAATCTGTTGCAGGCGGCGCAACACGGCTATGAGGCGTTGTGTGTCGCGCGAATGGAGCCCTATGCTCGGCTCGTCGAGGATGTACAGCGAGCCCACAAGGCTGCTGCCAAGTGACGTGGCCAGATTTATGCGTTGGCTTTCGCCGCCCGAAAGTGTTGACGACAGGCGGTCAAGCGTTAGATATCCAAGGCCGACGTCAATTAGGAATTGAAGTCTGTTGCGGATTTCTACGAGCAGCCGTGCTGCTATCTTTTCTTCAGTAGGCGTAAGCTCCAAGGATTCAAACCACTCCTTCAGCTCTTCGACTGGCATTTTTACCAATGACGATAACGGCATACCGTTTATTTTGACATATTCAGCCTCTTTACGTAAACGGTTGCCATGGCAAACTGGACATATGGTTTTACCGCGATAGCGGGCGAGCATAACGCGATATTGTATTTTATCCTGTTTCCGTTCAACCATCTTGAAAAAACCATCTATGCCTCCGAACTGGGAGTTGCCGTGCCATAGGAAGTCTTTTTGTTCAGGAGTGAGTTCGCAGTAAGGACGATGAATCGGAAAGTCGTAGAGTGGGGCTATGTGAATCAAGTCGTTTTTCCATTCGCTCATCTTGTCGCCGCGCCAGCACACAACGGCATTGTCGTAGACCGACAGTGCGGGATTGGGCACCACCAGACGTTCGTCGATGCCGATAGTGCGTCCGAAGCCTTCGCAGCGCGGACATGCACCGTAGGGATTGTTGAAATTGAACATCTGTTCCGAGGGCTCGATGAACGATAATCCGTCGGCTTCGAAGCGCTTCGAAAAATCGTGGCGAATCACCTTGCCATCGGCCCACACCAGTAGTGAGCATTGCTCATTGCCTTCATAAAAGGCTGTTTCGATAGAATCGGCGAGTCGGCTCAATTCATCTCCTTCGTGCGCTATGGCGAGTCGGTCGACCAGCAAGTCGTAACCGTCGGGCGATGTCGGTTTGTTGTCGGATTGCAATATGTCGGTTATCGTAACGAATTCATTGCCCTTCATCAGTCGAGAAAAGCCCTCTTTTAAATAGATGTCGAGCTGAGTCTCGAATTTCCGCTTCTCAGGGAGGTTGATTGGTGTTGTCACGGCAGCGCGAGTCCCTTCAGGATAAGACAAGGCGGCATTTATCACGTCGTCAACTGAATGTTTTTTGACTTCCTGATTGCTTATCGGCGAATATGTACGTCCGATGCGGCCGTATAGCAGTCTAAGATAGTCGTATATCTCAGTTGAAGTGCCTACGGTGCTTCGTGGATTGCGTGTGTTCACCTTTTGCTCAATGGCAATTGAAGGTGGCAAGCCCTTTATCATGTCGCATTCGGGCTTTGCCATTTTGCCCAGGAATTGGCGGGCATAAGCGCTAAGGCTTTCCACATATCTGCGCTGGCCTTCGGCATAAAGGGTGTCGAATGCGAGAGACGATTTGCCGGAACCGGATAATCCTGTTATGACTACGAGTTTATTGCGCGGAATCTCTACGTCGATGTTCTTCAGGTTGTTGACGCGAGCTCCTTTAACTATTATGTTGTGTTTGTTGATGTCTGACATAGCTTGCAAAGGTAGTATATTTCTTGCCTCTGCACAAGTTAAATGGTAGTGAGGGGGCGGAAATTTATTCAATATAACATTGTTAAACCAATTTTTTGTCTTGCAGTTTTTTGGATTCTGTTGATTGTAATGCTATCTTTGTAATTCAAAGTGTTGAGATTAGACAATGAACCGTACAAACAATCTGTTGCTGAAAACTCTTATTCCGGTGGTTATCGGATTGGGTGTGGTCGTGTGGTTGTTTGTCAGGGAATTCAATCCTTCCGACCTTGGGCGTATATCTTGGAGTATGCACTCGATGCTGGCAATTGTTGCTGCGTGGATGTTTATGGGAGGCAGGGAGTTTGGATTGGCTTGGCGTTTCCGGATTATGACCGACAGAGAACTTTCGTGGCGGCAGTCGCTGAAAGTGACGATGCTTTGTGAATTTACATCGGCTATTACGCCAACTACTGCCGGTGGAAGTGCGCTCAGTATGGTGTTCATGAATCGTGAGGGGATAGCTATGGGCCGTGGCGTGTCAATAATGATGAGCACGCTATTCCTTGACGAGCTGTTTTTTGTGTTGGCGTGTCCGATAGTGCTTTTGCTTGTGCCATACCAATTGGTGTTTGGTTTTGGAGGCAATGATTTCACATTAGGAATACGTGCGGCATTCTGGATCGTTTATGGCGGGATTTGCCTATGGACGGCATTGTTGTTCTGGGGAATATTCGTTAAGCCCATTGCTGTTAAAAATGCACTTTTGAGACTGTTCGATTTCCGATGGATTCGCCGTTGGCGAGGAAAGGTTGTTGAATTGGCTGATAATATGGTGCTGACAAGCCAAGATTTGCGTACTCGTTCAATGCGATGGTGGCTTGAGGCTATGGGTGCCACCGTAATGTCGTGGCTATGTCGATATCTTGTTGTTAATGCCTTGTTCTGGGGGCTTGCGGCAGGAGCGTCGCAGATAATTGTGTTCGCAAGGCAGTTTGTCGTATGGACTTTGCTGACGGTGAGCCCTACGCCCGGAGGCAGCGGCGTGAGTGAATGGTTGTTTACCAACTATTATGGCGATATGCTGCACGACACATCGGTGGTGTTGGTGATTGCCGTAATGTGGAGGATTATATCGTATTATGTATATCTGGCAGTCGGGGCCTTTATGGTGCCGTCATGGATACGTGGAATAAGAAATACTAAGTCTAAGAAACAATAAAAGTACAATCATATGGTGAGGGCAATAATAATGCTGGCAATGATGCTTAGCGCATTTGCCGGATATGCTGAATCGAGATTGGTGTATCTGCTTAATATAAAGGATGAAATAGGTGCTACTGCCTGGCATCATACTCGTCGTGCCATAGACGAGGCCGCGGCAATCAATGCCGATATGGTCGTAGTGCATCTTAATACTTACGGAGGTGAAGTGGTTTACGCCGATTCAATTCGTACGGCACTGCTCCATACGCCAATTCCTGTGGTGGCGTTCGTTGATAATAATGCAGCTTCGGCGGGTGCCCTGATTGCGTTGGCTTGTGATTCGGTATATATGCGTCCGGATGGGAGTATGGGAGCTGCTACGGTGGTGAATGGAACTGATGGAGCTGCCATGCCCGACAAGTATCAGTCATATATGCGAGGGATTATGCGGGCCACAGCCGAGCGACATGGAAAGTACCGTGATTCCGACTCAATTCTGAAATGGCGCAGAGACCCATTGATTGCCGAAGCGATGGTCGACACGCGAGTGGTGGTGCCCGGACTCATTGACTCGACAAGGGTGCTGACATTTACTCCCGACGAAGCCATAAAATGGGGATATGCCGAAGGTAAAGCCGAATCGGTGGCCGATGTGCTGTCGCAACTTAAAGTTGACGAATACAGGTTGGAGGAGTTCAAACCCGATTGGATTGATGGGTTGGTGGGCTTCTTCTCTTCCACGGGTGTGCAGGCGATACTTATAATGATAATAATCGGCGGAATTTACTTTGAACTTCAAACGCCCGGAATGGGATTTCCGACTGTGGCTGCCATTATTGCCGCTGCGCTATATTTCTTGCCGCTATACATAACAGGAATCGTCAGCAGTTGGATTGTCATTCTGTTTCTCATCGGGTTGGTGCTCCTGTTGTTGGAAATATTTGTTATTCCCGGTTTTGGAATAACAGGTATTGCCGGGACAGTGTTGATGGCGGCCGCCTTGTTCATAGGCCTGTTGGAGGATTTTAGTTTCACTTATGATGGTTCGGGATTCGACACGTCGGCGATATGGAAGGCATGCCTTACGATGCTTGTGAGTGTGGTGGCTGCAATTGGTGCCATTCTATTTCTTACGTCGCGATTTGGGCCTAAATTCATCACGCGCAAATCGGAGTTGCTTCACTCGCAGCTCATTGAAGACGGCTATATAGGTGTAGATGCCGAGGTGGGCAAGTATGTCGGGGCCGAAGCTATTGCTGCTACCGATATGCGCCCATCAGGCAAAATAATCATTGACGGGGAAGAGTTTGACGCTGTTGCCCAACGTGGGTTCATCGAAAATGGCACACCGGTGAAAGTTGTGCGATATGAGAATGCACAGCTCTACGTGGTGCCTAAGGCTGTTGCCGGTTAATTGCGGTTGGCAAATATGCTGTCGTAAACCTTGTCGGATGCACCTATGTTCTGACGGATGTACTCGCCTGCATTATGGCCGCATTCGTTCTTGAGCTCAGGATTGGTGCGAAGGGTTTCAATGGCAGTTTCAAATGACTTTGCATCTGTGACTTCCTTTGCGCCATTTGCGGCAATCAGGTCGCGCGCTTCTTTGAATTTCTGATGCTTTGGGCCGAAGAGAACTGGTATGCCGTATACGGCGGCTTCATTTATATTGTGGATGCTTTCGCCAAATCCGCCTCCTACGTAGGCCACGTCGGCATATCGGTATAGCGAAGCCAAAAGTCCGAAGCAATTTATTATTATGGCCTTGGCTGATGCGATTTCTTCGTCGGTTGCTGAGTCGAGTTCCGACATAAGCAATACAGTGCCATTGATTCGCTTTCGCAGAGTATTGATGCGCTCGTCGTTGAATTCATGCGGGGCGATGATTGCTTTTACGTCGTCGTGAGAGTTTAGCCAATGAATGTACACATCTTCATCCGGTTCCCAGCTGCTGCCGGCTATAAACATAAACGGTGCTGAGCGTTTGTAACGGTCAATTGCCGGAATATCGCATGTCGTTTTCAATATGTCGGTTACACGGTCAAAACGGGTGTCGCCGGTTACTTTCACGTTGTTTATTCCTATGGCTTTGAGGCGTTTTTGTGAGTCTCTATCCTGAACGAAGATGGTGCTGTAGCATTTAAGCATATTGCGGAATGTTCCGCCCCACCATTTGAAGAATGGTTGGCTATCGCGGAAAATTGCCGATATAAGATATTTAGGGATGTTGCGTCGCTTAAGTTCTTGTAAGTAGTTGCCCCAGAATTCGTATTTTACGAATATGGCCATTTCAGGATTCAGTATGTCGAGAAATTCGTTTACTTTACCGGGAATATCGAAAGGCAGATAGCATACGGCATCGGCCTGTGGGTAATTGTGTCGCACTTCATATCCCGAAGGTGAAAAGAATGTGAGCACAACACCTAAATCGGGGCGGTTTTTACGTATGCGTTCAATAAGCGGACGTCCTTGCTCGAATTCGCCAAGCGACGCGGCGTGTATCCACACGTATTTACGTCCGGCAACGAGCTTTGACTTTAGGATTTCAATCGTATGCTGCTGTCCGGCCAACATCTTCGATGCCTTTATATTCCTGCGCGAAATAATGCGGGCACCAAGCCTGAACAGATGTATTCCGGTGTTGTAAAATATGTTCATCCCTTCCAGAAATATGATAGGGCTCTAAAAAAGAGCCCGTATCATTCGTTATGCTTTTTTGATTCTGTCGATGCCGGCTTGGATGCGGTTGATGGTTTCTTCTTTGCCGAGGAGTTCGGTGATGTCGAACATATGGGGCCCTTTACATTCGCCGACCACCGTGAGACGGAACGCATTCATCACATTTCCCATATGGTAGCCTTTCTCTACAATCCAGTCTAGCACAATTTTTTCGGCAGACGCACTTGAGAAATCGTCAATCGAATTGAGAAGGTCGATTAGTTCGGCCATGATGCGAGGAGTGTCCTCTGTCCAGCGTTTTTTTACGGATTTTTCCTCATATTCTTCCGGAGCGACGAAGAAGAATCGTGCCTGATCCCATAAGTCGCTGACGAAATTTATTCGGCCTTTCACAAGCTCAACAACTCGCGTCAGGTAGTCGTCAGAATAATTTGACGGATCGACGTTGTGCTGTGTCAATACCGGTTTGAACATCTCTGCAAGTTTGGCATTCTCAATTTCTTGCAAATATTTGTGGTTAAACCATTTTCCTTTTTCGAAGTCGAATTTCGCACCGGCCTTTGAGCAGTGGTCGAGCGAGAATTTGGCACAAAGTTCATCCATCGACATTATTTCCGAATCGTCACCCGGATTCCATCCGAGTAGCGCCAGGAAGTTTATGACTGCCTCAGGCAGGTAGCCCGATTCGCGATATCCTGAAGATATGTCGCCGCTTTTGGGGTCGTGCCATTCCAATGGGAATACCGGGAATCCGAGGCGGTCACCGTCGCGTTTACTCAATTTACCTTTGCCGTCAGGCTTGAGCAACAGAGGCAGGTGCACAAAGTCAGGCATAGTGTCGGCCCAACCGAAGGCTTCGTATAGCAGCACGTGCAATGGAGCCGAAGGTAGCCATTCTTCGCCGCGTATTACGTGGCTCACCTGCATCAGATGGTCGTCGACAATATTTGCCAAATGGTAAGTGGGCAGATCGTCGGCACTTTTATATAGAACTTTGTCGTCGAGCACCGATGAATTTATGACTACTTTGCCACGAATAAGGTCGTTGACTTCGACGTCTCTGCCTGGCTCGATTTTGAATCTTACGACGTATGGTGTCGATTCACTCAAAAGTCTATCGACCTCAGCCTTGTCGAGCGAAAGAGAATTCCGCATTTTCAGACGTGTAGAAGCGTCGTATTGAAAATTCGGCATTTCGGCGCGGGCGGCTTCCAATTCCTCGGGCGTGTCAAATGCTATATATGCTTTCCCTGAGTCAAGGAGCATTTGAGTGTGCTGACGATAGATGTCGCGACGTTCGCTTTGTTTGTAAGGGCCGAATTCGCCACCTTCTCTCACTCCTTCGTCAATTTTTATGCCTAACCATGCGAGTGATTCGTTGATGTAGTCTTCGGCTCCCGGCACGAAGCGTTTCGAATCAGTGTCTTCGATGCGAAGAATCATATCTCCGCCATGTTGGCGGGCAAAGAGATAATTGTAAAGCGCCGTGCGAACGCCGCCAATATGAAGTGGGCCCGTTGGTGATGGGGCAAATCGAACTCTTACTTTACGTTCCATAAATTGAGATATGTTGGATATGTGAAAACAAAGGTAGGCATTATATGGCAATTTAGCAACAAAAGCCTATTGTAAGTAATCTTAGAGATATAAGCCGATATTTATTTCGGCATATAAGGTTTGTTGGATAGTAGAGGCAGAAGTTGGTCATGGATGTCAGGACATCCGGCCAATACAGATATGTTGCGGTCGGTGCGGAATGCCGTGTGGCGTCCTCCTGCTTCGGCTAATATTAGCAACCCGGCGCTTACATCCCATTTGTGCAGATTAAGCTCCCAGTAGGCTCCCAGATATCCGGCAGCCACATAGCAGATGTCGATTGCCGCTGAGCCAAGACGTCTGAGGCCCCTTACGTGCGGCAGCACACGTGCGACATTGTCTATATTGTTGTCGGGATTTTTGTCTTTATCGACCGGGAAGCCCGTAGCCACAACGGCGTGAGCGAGATTCGACTCGTTGGATGCGTGTATGGGTTGACCGTTTAGAAACGCACCTTCCCCGGCAATTGCGTGGAAAAGTTCGTTGAGATATGGCGCAAACACTACGCCGATCAAGGGTTGGCCATTATGTTCAATGCCAATGGATACGGAAAACAGTGGCAAACCTGAGCTGAAATTGGTCGTGCCGTCGAGAGGGTCTATAATCCATCGGTATTCGTCTGACGAATTTGTTTCGCCAGACTCTTCCGATAATATGGAATGAGATGGATAGGTCGATTTTATATGGTCAATCAGCAATTTTTCAGCTGCCTTATCGGCCGCTGTCACGATGTCGCTGTCATTTAGCTTGGATTTGATGTCAAGCTTGTCGCCTCTGAAGTATCGCAAATGAACTGCTCCAGCTTCGCGCGCCCAGCTCATAGCGTTAAGCAGCAGCTCTGTTCTGTCAGTCGTCATACTGCCTATGCGGTTTATTTGAAGTTCGACTCATTGATGGGCACCGGACGTCGGTAAGCTTCTTTAAAAGAAATCAAAGTCTCTGTGCGTCCGGGGTTTATGCTTTGTATCTTGTCGTGTATTATTTGCAGCAGATGATCGTTGTTGCGTGCATAAAGTTTGACGAACAGGTCGTATTTTCCTGTCGTGAAGTGGCATTCCACAATTTCCGGAATTTTCTGGAATTCATTAACCACGTAATCGAATTTCGAAGGGTCCGATAGCAATACGCCGATGTAGGCGCAGGTTTCATATCCTACGGCATTTGGACTTATCAATGATTCGAATCCGTTGATAACACCTTGAGAGGTGAGCTTTTGTATGCGTTGATGTATAGCAGCTCCCGACACGCCGCATTCACGGGCAATTTCAAGAAACGGTTTGCGTGCGTTTTGTGAAAGCATATGCAGTATTTTGCAGTCCAAAGAATCAAATTGTACACGTCCCATATTTATTGTCAATAAATTAAATGTGGAATATTTTGATAATTTTAATGCAAATATAATTATTTTCAATCAAATGGAGAAATAAAAGTAAAGGCTGCGCTTTTTGTACGTAGTCCGGTTATTGTGCTATTAGCGGTATAATCAATACGGTGAAATGATAAAAAAGAATCAATTAACAATTCGGAAGTTAATTTGTTATTATTTTAAAATGTTATTTTTGTAAAAAAATCAGTTATATGGTCAGACTAAAAGTTTCATTGCTTGTTGTGTTGCTGCCGTTGTTGGCTATTGCCCAAAAAACGCAGTCGGTAGGGCTCGTTCTGAGTGGAGGGGGGGCTAAGGGTATTGCACATATTGGTGTTATAAAGGCTCTGGAGGAGCATAATATACCAATTGATTATGTAGCCGGGACTTCGATGGGCGCAATTGTCGGCGGATTATATGCAGCCGGATATACTC
The DNA here is from genome assembly GCA_964600585.1 of uncultured Bacteroides sp. Lineage (GTDB taxonomy): Bacteria > Bacteroidota > Bacteroidia > Bacteroidales > Muribaculaceae > Paramuribaculum. The sequence continues at coordinate 3,471 of CAZRJT010000016.1, read as the reverse complement.
CTGAAGAAATGATGCAACTCATACAGTCAAAGGGGTTTGCTTATTGGTCGTCGGGCCGCATAGACGAAAAATTGACATATTACTTCTCTCAGCCCGATGCGACTCCGGCTTTGGTCCATTTTAACATAGGGGACAGAGATTCGTCGGAAATCACCTCAATATTACCCACGAGTTTGATCGATCCGCTACCAATGAATTTTGCGTTTATGGATTTGTTTGCGCCATACACTGCGCAATGTGGCGGCGATTTCAATAAATTGTTTGTGCCGTTACGCACGGTCACATCTAACGTATATGCAAAGCATAAAGTCGTTTGCCGCGGAGGGTCGTTGGGAGATGCCATACGCACATCGATGAGTTTTCCGCTTGTGTTCAGGCCTATCGAAATGGATGGGGTGCTGATGTACGACGGCGGCATTTATGACAATTTTCCCGTTGATGTGATGCGGGAAGATTTTGCTCCCGATATAATGCTGGGTGTCGATGTGTCGGCTCCCGATGGTAAGCCAAAGAGCAATGATTTGATAGAACAGCTTGAAGATATGATAATTCAGAACAATGACTACGATTTGCCCGACGATGAAGGCATACGCATAAAAGTCAATGTCGAAAATTTCAGCTTGCTCGATTGGGGGAAGGCGCAGGCCATATATCAGGCCGGATATGATAAGGCGATGGAGATGATGGACTCGATATGCGGACGCGTAGAGTCGCGAATTTCGCCGGAGAGCCGAAATCTGCGCCGAGAAGTCTTTAAATCGCAGACACCATATTTGCGGTTCGATTCCGTTTCGGTGGAGGGGGGTACCCGTTCGCAAAATGCCTACATTGAATATCTGTTTACGCATAATAATCCAGATACGTTCGGTATCGATAGGGCGAAGGATTCATATTACCGAGCTATCGCTCCGGGTAAACTTGAGAATTTATTGCCACAGGCTGAATATAATGAAAATACGGGTTTGTTCAAGCTTAATTTGAAGGCTGACATGAAAGATAACTACCGGATAGGTTTCGGCGGATACATTTCGTCGTCAACAAGCAGTATGCTGTTTTTGTCGGGTGGTTACAACACGATGAGCTTCAATTCGCTCGATATGAATGCCAATGCCTGGATTGGACAAAGTTATCTGGCCGGAGTATTGAATGCCAAGATTAATTTGCTTTCCGGTGTGCCGTCGGCATTGCGATTCCAAGGAGTAATAAGCCGTCAAAAATTTTATGAAACCGACAATCTGTTCTTTGAGGATAATCAGCCGTCATTCATTGCTGGCACCGAGATGTTCGCCCGATTGCTTTATAGCATGGCTTCCGGTCGCCGCGGAAAGGCTGAGGCCGGTGTGGGATACGGACATCTTCTGAACAAGTTTTTTCATAACAATCGTGTTAATTTCGCGGAAAGTGATAGAGACAGAGCAATACAGAATTTAGGACAGGTATACGCTAATTATAAGTATAATACGCTCGATAATCAATATAATCCATGCGGAGGTGCCTCATATGCGGTAACGGCGATGGGGGTTTATGGCAGATATGCCTATTCGCCTTTTGATGCTACGTTGTCGGAAGCAGAGCATAAGAATGTGTATTGGACGCAGCTTGAAGTGGTCGCTAAAAACTATTTCGGCGTATCGAAGCATTTTGCGGTTGGTACTGAATTTAGTGCCTTAGCATCGACCCGCAAGCTGCTTAAGACATACAATGCTTCGATAGTGGAGGCTCCGGCATTCAATCCCACTCCGGCAAGTTACAATTCATTTAATCCGGCATTGAGGGCAAATTCGTTTGTGACCGGAGGCGTGGTGCCGGTGTTTAAAATAACAGAGACATTGCAGCTCCGCGGCTCATTCCATGGCTTTATGCCGTTCCGTAAGATAATGGAAGGTGATGGTTATGTGGCAAAATATGGTAAATGGTTTGCAAATCCTCAGTTCTTTGGCGAAATGGCGGCGGTCGTGTCATTGCCGTTTGCGTCATTGAGCCTATATGGGAATTACACGAGCTATCCGGCAAATAATTGGAACTTTGGCATATCGTTTGGCGTGTTTATGCTTGCTCCCAAGTTCCTGCGTTAAGCGGTCGAATAAATTGTAGGCCCGACTTCTGCAGCGTTAAGCTTCGAAGTCGGGCCTTTAATGTGTGAAAGTGGATGTGGTATTTTAATCGTCGAAGGTCATTTCGTCAAATCCTTGTGCATCGAATTCATCTTCGTTAAATTCATCAGAGCCGTAAAAATCCTCGTCGATGTCAGGAGCGGCTGCTGCGGCAGCTGCTTTGGCGTCGATTTTCGCCTCGAAATCATCAAGGTCGATGAATTGGGCTGGTGGGTTGCCCATAGCGACTGCACATACCGGGTCATGCAGGCTTTTCCCGGGGATGGTCTTTTTCAATTCGATGAAAAAAGAGCGTTCGGTCATATAATCGAACACGAAAATCAGACGTTGGCCTTCGTCCTCTACGAAATCGCTTAAGATGCATTCGTCCATAAGGTACACGTCTTCGTCTGCATCCGACCCCATGTCTTCGAGCGTTATCTCTTTCCCTTTCTCCCAGCCGTCTTCGCATAGGAAAAAAGAATTCATCTGTGCTTTGTCGTAATTAACCGATTCGCATATCGCATTGCGAAGGTCAAGAAATGTGGCATCGGCATCGATGTTGATTTCTCGTTTGAAGTTGTCGACTTCGTCTGATACTATCCTGAAATTGTATATCATAATATATAGTCAGTAAATGTCCGTATAGTTAACAAAACGTATGAAACGGCGATTGACGTAATCACGATGCAAATATCATGTAAAAACAATTATTATGCAAGAAAAAATTCCCGAAAAATAAAAAAACTTTTGTTTTATTCAGGCCAGACGTTGCTTAGGCATAGTTAAGCATTGGTTGCCGAGCGGTAGCGGCGGATGTGGCGGGAGTTGCAAATTGGCGTATTATTTGATTCGGCGCATAAATAAATCCGTCGACAACTCTTGGGTTTTATGGTTGTCGACGGATGATATATTGTTGTCTTGCTGGAACCGATTAGTTGATTAGGCCGTATTTGCGGAATACGCTCTGAATCTTTTCTAGTGCCGTAGTGACTTGTTCTTTTGAATGTGTGGCCATAAGGCTGAATCGGATGAGTGTGTCGTGGGGAGCTACTGCCGGCGACACAACTGGATTCACGAATATTCCCTCTTCGAGCAAATCGCGTGTGATGGCGAATGTCTTGTTGTTGTCGCGGATGAAGAGCGGAATGATGGGCGTAGAGGTATTGCCTATTTCACATCCCATATTCCTGAAGCCGTCGAGCGCGTAGTTGGTGAGGGCCCACAACTGTTCCTGTCGTTCGGGCTCCGATTGCATAATCTCAAGGGCCTTAAGTGCGGCTGCGGTAGAGGCTGGAGTGATGCTTGCAGTGAAGATGTAGGAACGTGAATGGTGACGGAGGAAATTGGTGATTTCCTTGTCGGTTGCTATGAACCC
>CAZRJT010000015.1:0-28437 GCA_964600585.1 uncultured Bacteroides sp. | reverse complement strand
ATTTTTCGAATTAGGGTCGCCCCCCTGTATCATAAAGTCGTTGATCACCCTGTGGAAAAGCAATCCGTCGTAATATCCGTCATTGACGAGTTTCACGAAGTTGTTCAGGTGCAGGGGAGTGTCGCCGTAGAGCAATATTTTTATGTCGCCGAGAGTGGTTTTCATTTCCACTGTCACGTCTTTCTGGGCCTGGGTGGGTTGTGTTGTCATATCCATCGATGTTTTTAACTGGTTTAATGCGAATGCCGATGCTATTGTGGCTAAGCCGAAAATCGCTGTGAGCAACGTCCGCGCGCAGCGATGGGTCGAGTTTCTGGTCATATTCCTTGTGGATGTAAGCGTTTATATATTCGCCTGAAGTTATCGTCCGATGCTTTCAGTTCCTCCACGCGCGTTTCGTAATCTGCGCCCCATATGCTTGTAAGCAGGTCGCCGATGTAGCGGCGTTCGCGGTCTTTCTCTATTGCGGCTGCTATCAGACGTTTTATGTCGTCGGCATATTTCACCGGGTCTATTGCGTTTAGGTATCTGGCACCGCTCACGATGAATTGCCCTGTTGCGTCCACGCGTATCATATTGTCTATCAGCTGGGGCATTTCTGCGCTGCAGCAATTGATGTGGTTGGCTATATACTCGTATGTGAGCAAGCCGTCCGTGTCCTTGCTTAAGTGTTTTATTAAATCCTGATCCATAAAAGTTGGTTAAGGTTCTTATAGTGCAAAAATAGTCATAATAAGTGAAACACGGAAATTTGCCCCGACTTTTAATCGTTGCCTATCGGCGGTCACGCTTGCTGTGGAGGATATTTCCCTGCGCGTATGCGATAGAGAGTTTCTTTAGTAATCCCCAGGAATGAAGCTATTTGCGTCAGCGTAGCACGTTCGAATATTATCGGATGGCGGTTTATTAGCCAATCGTAGCGTTGCAATGCCGATGATGTCTGAAGCATCAGCACTCGTTCCTCCAGGAAGCGGTTGTATTCATACATTGCTGTGAACAGAAACAACGACAAACTTTGGGTATGGTCTTTATGTAGGTCACGGATTGCCGACAATGCCTTCTGGTGTGAAATGGCGATTACTTCCGTTCGCTCAAGAAATTCGATGCTTATGACGGCATCGGGTTTATGTAGGAAATAGTTTGGAATCAGTATGAACTGATTGTCAAACGCAAATGAAAAAGTATTGTCCTTTCCGTTAGTGATGTAAAAGAATCGTGCCGACCCGTATTTGATGTAGAAAACCGAATCTTTTATGTCCGACGCCGTAAGTTTTTCACCTCGTTTGAACCGCATTTCAATCATATGTGATTTCAATTTGGTTTCTTCTTCAGGTGTAAGGTCTACGTATGAGCGTATTCGGTCTAATGGGTCTGACATAGGCGTTTTCTGACTATTATGCGTTTCACTTGACAGCTTACGTCGAATGGTGTGCCGTCTGAGCGGCGAGGCTTTTGGCTCAGTTTGTAGTAGAAAGAGCTCTGGACGTCCCAAGTCTTGAACGAAGCTTGCTTGGTCGCCTCTGGAGCTATTTCACACTCCACCGTCACTTCACGTGAATGTAGTTCGCCTCCTCTTGTGTCAGTATATCGTAGCGACAGAACGAGCCCGTATATCGTGTCGTTGGTCTCGTTGCTCACGAACATCGTTTCATACTTTGAGCGCAAAGGCTTGTCAAATCCCGAAAGTCGCACTGCTTTTATGTCTTTAGTTACGTCAATCGTATCGTAATCGGCTTTTAATTCAGTGGTTGTCTCTTTTTTCAACTTCAACCCCTTGCGAGTAGTGCGGTCAGCCATAGCTGATGTGCAACACAATGACAGTGCCGCCACAATCGAAATCATATGACTCAATGAATTTTTCATCGGTTACAGATAAATAGGCTCTATCGGGCTGGACGGTTGGGGGAATAATTTTATGCATCCGTGGAGGTTGGCATCAGACGGCGTGTTGCGCTTCACTGTGTATCTGAACATATATGGGAGCATCCTCCATACGTTCACGCTGTATTTGTCGCGCTGCCGGGCCAATGTCAGGTGGCTGTCATTTTCGGTGAGCGTGATGGTGAAATCCTTGGCCGCCGAAAGCTTTGAACCGTTATGAGATGAGGTGTATATTCGGGCCAGATACACACCGCTTTTCGACGATTGGTAGAGGTAGCCCATAACTGTGCCAGGGCGCAGTGCGCGGTTTGGTGAACGCAATAACACTATGCGGTAGGCTGTCGACTCATCTCCGTGGTTTTCAGTTGGCGTGAATCGCTCTATTGTCATCGTGGCGCCATCGTCGGTAAATTGCCATATTCCTTCTATCCGGTGTGGCCCTGATTCGCGCAGATTACGTTCGGCTGACTCGCGGGTGTAGCCGCTTAGCACGGGCGACACCGACGGAAGTTCCTTCAATACGTTTTGACCCGAAATACAGAATGCCGATGCTATGAAGATATGGATGAGGAGAGATTTCAGCACCATATCAACTATTCTTTATCGTATAAGATATGCCGAACATAAGCGACTCTTTCATCTGGAATTTATGCCACTTGCTGTCTTCGAGTCGGCGGCCATTTGAAACATATCGCATATTAAATTCCAGCGTGCAGTTCAGGAATTTATTTATAGTGAAGTCAAATCTGTGATCCCAGTTCGATTCGATGTAGTCATAATTTGTATATGACCGTAATTGGCTATAATACTTGGCATTATATGCTATTTGCCAATTAGCGACTATCGTTGCTGTCGAACCGTATGAGCGATAGGTTCGGTGTCCCTCCTTTATGCCGAAATTCTGGGGATTGAGCTTCGAGTTATAGCATGTTTTCATGTTCCATGAGAACGGAGATATACTTGCGTTTATCGAAAACGAGCCTTTCGGGCTTTTATAATTATACGTCATACCGGGAGCTACGTTTATTTCTCCGGGCGACATAAACGATGACCTCAACTGATTTGAGTTGCTGCCATAGCCGTTGAACAACTGGGTCTTTAGCGAAATGATCAGTGAGTAATACCAATTTTTGATTGCCTTGTAACCTGAGGTGGAGTATATTTCCAGACGGTCGTTGGTTATATTATATGCATGCACTGTATCATTAGGCGCGTTGTTAAGTGACAATGAATACTGAAACGTATTGTTGAATATCACATTCGGATGGAATTTCTCGTTCAAGTTCAGCGTGTACCGGGGATAGGTGTTTAACGTAAGGTTGTTCGTACCGCCCTGATACCAGTTGGGTGATACGTAGCCCTGTGAAAATTGAAGTGTCGACGTAAAACTATAAAGCCAATTCTTTCGGTCGACTGACGCACCTATATCCTTTGCCGCTTTGCTCTTGTCGATATTTGGCATATTGTCCTTCAGCACGATTTTAGCCTTGTTGGCGTCCACCGATTCCTTGTAGTCCTTTGGCGGCTCGGGCAATGTCGCTACGTTATATTTTATACTTTTCGGATTATATACGATGAAATTCTGGCGCGCATGGCTCAAAAGTTGTTCATTGAAAAGCATATCGTCCAGCCAGTAAAAGGCGTCACCCGTATAATCTTCGCGCTGTTTAGCCTTTATCTCGAGTGGTTTGAGGACGTGGTACGTATCATACACTATCGGACGATACGAGGCGAGAGTCATCGGATAGTGCTTTCTTGGCGGAACGATTGGCAGCGAATCTATTTCAAGCTCTATGTTCAGCGAATCGATGTCCATTTCTTCGTCGTCAAACCAAGGCAGAATAACTAAAGAATCAGGGTCTTCTTCAATTATCTGTAAATTATTATTTTGTGCGTTCGTTACGAAGCTGATGCCAATCAAAAGCGGCAGGAAGATTAAATAACGTAGCTTATGCATAGACAATGAGATAGATGGTGATGAACGTGCAAACTCGGAACGGCACAAAAGCCGCTCCGAGTGCAAAATTAGTGATTTATTACGATATATTTATGCTCTGAGCCTTTTTTCTGATGTAGGTTATGGCTTTTTGGCTTTTTAGTTGGCGATTATTTGTCGATTGCTTCAAAAGCTTGTGCCAGGTCGGCTATAAGGTCGTCAATATGCTCCGTGCCGATTGACAGGCGTATAGTGCCGGGATTTATGCCTTGTTCTGCTTTCTGTTCGTCCGAAAGTTGTGAATGGGTCGTCGATGCCGGATGTATGACCAGCGATTTCACGTCGGCCACGTTGGCGAGGAGCGAAAATATGTCGAGCGAATCGATAAATCGGTGGGCAGCCTTTTCGCCACCTTCGATTTCGAATGTGAATATCGAGCCTGCGCCAGTCGGGAAATAGCGGTTGTACAATGCGTGGTCAGGATGGTCGGGTAGCGACGGATGATTCACCTTTTTCACTTTTGGGTGCAAGGCGAGATATTCCACCACTTTCAGAGCGTTTTCCACATGGCGTTCAACTCTAAGCGACAAAGTCTCGAGCCCTTGAAGCAATATGAATGCGTTGAATGGGCTGAGTGTCGCACCGGTGTCGCGTAGCCATACGGCGCGTATGCGCGTAACGTATGCGGCATCGCCCGCCGCATCGATGAATCTTACCCCGTGGTATGCGTTGTCGGGTTCTGTGATAGTCGGGAATTTTCCTGATGCCTTCCAGTCGAATTTTCCTGAATCTACGATTACCCCACCCAATGACGAGCCATGTCCTCCAATGAATTTAGTGGCCGAATGCACCACGATGTCTGCGCCATGCTCGATTGGCCGTATAAGATACGGCGTGCCGAATGTGTTGTCGATTATCAGCGGAATTTTGTGGGCGTGAGCTATTTCTGCCACACGTTCTATTTCGATTATATTGGAATTTGGATTGCCTAAGGTTTCGATGAATATTGCTTTGGTTTCCGGACGTAGTGCCTTCTTGAAATTTTCGAGGTCGGTGGGAGCTACGAATGTGGTGTCGATTCCATACGATGGCAAGGTGTTGTCAAGCAAGTTATATGTTCCGCCATATATGGTTTTAGACGCTACTATGTGGTCGCCCGCTCGAGCTATGTTCAGTATTGCATAGGTTATTGCTGCCGCGCCTGACGCTACGGCCAATGCGGCCACTCCTCCTTCGAGGGCTGCTATGCGCTGTTCAAGAACGCTCTGGGTCGGATTGGTTAGGCGACCATAGATGTTTCCGGCATCAGTTAGTCCGAATCGAGCTGCAGCATGTGCCGAATCGCGAAACACATATGATGTCGTTTGATATATCGGTACAGCACGTGCATCAGTTGTGGGGTCGGCCTGTTCTTGTCCGACGTGAAGTTGAAGGGTTTCGAAGTGTAGATTTTTTGTTTCCATAATTGGTCTGTTTTGAGTTTTATTATGTCGCAAAGTTATATGTAATAGATTAAATGACCAATAATATTTATTTATTTGGAATAAATTACTATATTTGTAGCTGTAATCACTTTATGCGTTCTGATTTAACGCTCAAAAATAACATCAAACAGAATAATATTCTTATGGATCGTCTTGATAAAACTGACATTGAAATTCTACGTGTGATTCAGGAAAATTCCCGTCTGACCACCAAAGAGATTGCTTCAAAAGTAAATCTGTCGTCTACGCCGGTATTTGAGCGTATAAAGCGGTTGGAAGCAACCGGATTTATCAAAAAATATATGGCCGTGCTCGATGCCGATAAGTTGAATCAGGGTTTTGTGGTCTATTGTAACGTAAAGCTCATCAAACTCAACCGCGACTTGGCTATGGATTTCATCAATCAGATTTTAGCCGTAAAGGAAGTGACTGAATGCTATAACGTATCGGGAGCATTCGATTATATGCTGAGGATTCATGCTCCCAATATGCGATATTATCGTGAGTTTATTGTGAATGTTATCGGGGCTATGCCAAATGTCGGCTCTATCGAAAGCACGTTTGTGATGGAAGAAGTGAAACACACCTACTCCATTCCCTTGCCCGAATGATATGTTGTAGGGTAGATGTACCGATGTATTTCAAATTAATTAAAAAGGAAAAGCCTCGCATTGTTGATGCAAGGCTTTTTATCACATATATAGATTTGTCTTATTTTCCTTCAGCCTGAAGTTCGGCACGTTTGATATATTTTTCAATATCGATGTTTGCTGAGCTGCCGTAAGTTGGATATTTATCCAATATCTCACGATAGATTTTTGCTTCTGCGGCATAATTTTTAAGTTCACGTTCGACAGTAGCTTCTTTCATCATGAACACTGGAGTGTAGAACGGATTGTTGTCTGATATGCTCACTGCTTTTTTATAGCACTTCACGGCCTGTTCATATTGTTCGAGGTTGACGTAGCAGTCGCCTTCGAGCGATTGGCTGGCAGCGCCTATAATCGATTCAGTGGGGTTATACTTTTTCAGGTAGTTCAATGCTTCTTCATATTTACCGTTGCGATAAAGGATGATTGCAGCGTTTAAGGCGGCACGATTGCCTGCATCATAGCCGTAGTTGTCGGCTACTTGCTGATATTGTGCCAAGGCTATCGAATCATTGCCGATTGCCAATGACATATCAGCTTGGCCTATCGCATCATTGGCTGCTTCGATGCCCGGTTTGCGGATGGCGTACACGTATATCAAGACAATGCACACCACTACGGCTACGGCTACTGTTGCCCAAGCGATGATTTTTTGGTTGTTCTGCACTTTCTGTTCTATGCCCGAAAGTGAATCGTTGAGATCGTCGATTGTAGTACGAGTCTCGTTTTCATTCTGTTTTGCCATATGTTTTAATTTTTTTGTCGTGGTTTTAAATTGTAAAATCGTTTATTCGCCGATTTTACGAAGTGCAAAATTAATAGTAATTTCTCGGTTATGAAAATTTTTCGGTGAAAAACCTGAAAATTAGCCTTACAAAACGCCATAAACATTTTTTTCTGTACCTTCATTGGTATCTTCGGTCGATTGGAATGGTGGCGTTTTCTCATATATGGTGATTTTTTGTAATTTTGGAAAAAAACTTGCTGTGATGGTGCAAGGAATTCAGGGTAAGCTGATTTAAGAGTTGAATGTTTAAAATTTTTATTGCGATGAAATTATTCAAATTATTACTAGTAGGGTGTTTTTCAATAGCCTTATTTGCATCTTGCAACTCCAAGCCGGAGCCTAATGTGCCGTCTGACGCACAGGACATCTATGGCCAGTATGATGGTACGTTGACCACTAACGGCGGTGAGCCTCTGTCGACTACCACTACTGTCGACGATTATGAAATAAGAATATTAAAATTCCCGTTTCATTCGTTGGTCAGGGCCGCTGTTCCGATGCAGGATGTAGACAAAGCACTTGCTTCGCTTCCAAAGGAAATAGCATTCACTATGCCGTTCAAAGCTGCTAAGATGTCGGATGGCACGGTGGTGGTGACACTTTTGTTAAATGGACAACTTTCGATTCCGGTGGCAATAAACGGGGTCCAGCATTATATATTTGTCACTTTCCAACAAACAACTGATGGAGTGCTGCCTACGGGTAATTATGATTACAATTCCAAACAATTGAAGTTGGAGTTCAGAGCCACGACCGTGTCCTATGATGATGTTAAAATCGAAGGTTTTACGCCGCGCACTTATCGTTTTGTGTCTGAGCGTAAGTCAGCTGTTGAAAAATAGTAAATTCATCTTTTGAATATGGTGGCATAGCATGCGGGTTTATGATAACTTGTTGTGTTATGCTGCCTCCCATATAATGATGTCGATTGTTGTAGATGACATATCAGAACGTAGGCTTGTTGAAGGGATTGCCCGACGGGCCGACCGTAATGCGATGGAATGTATCTATCGGCATTATGTGGGATATCTTACAGGTGTGTGCACACGTTATTTGTCGGATGCCGATGCTATTAAAGATGTGTTGCAGGAAAGTTTTCTTCGTGTTTTTTCGTCCATTGACCGATTTGAATATCGTGGTCCCGGAGCATTGAAAGCCTGGATGGTGCGCATCGTTGTCAATGAGTCGCTGAAGGCTTTGTCGCGGCAAGTTCGCTTTGATTCGCTTGATGACATAGAGACTATCGGATATATGATTGAGGATATAGCTGTGTGTGATGAGCCCACGGTGGAGGGGATTCCCGATTCCGTAATACATCGATGCATATCAGAATTACCTGTCGGATATCGTACGATTTTGAACCTATATGTTTTCGAAAGCTATTCACATCGCGATATCGCCGCAATGCTTGGCATAAAGGAAAGTACTTCTGCTTCACAATTCCACCGGGCCAAGGCAATGCTTGCAAAGAAACTGAATGAATATAAAAAGAAAAATGCGTGAATCTATGAAAAATGATTGGCTTGATTCGATAAAGGCACGAATGGAAAAATACGAAGCATATGAGCCACCCGGATTATGGGAGGAAATAGATTTGCGTATCGATTATCGGGTAATGGGGCGTAGACGATTGTTTTTAAGCCGTATTATTAAGCCTTTCTCTATCGCAGCTGTTACATTGGTTGTGTGTGTGATTGCATGGACTGTCTGTGATTTCGAGGGCTTGCAGAATGGACGTAGGATTCCATTGTTGGCATACGTTACACCTTTCGACGTCTATCCGGAGCCACAACCAAAAGATAATCAAGAGGTCGATGTGCAGTTTCCCGTACTGTCGTATGCCTATAATCATATTGTCGTGCCGACCACGGGTGATGATGAACCTCTTGTCGGCGAGACGGGTGTTTCGACGGCGATTGTTGGAGATGTAACGGAATCTGATGTGACGGAGACGGCAGAAAGTGTGGATATGGCTAACAATGCTATTGCTGAACTGAAATCGGAGCATCAGGCGCGTGATGTCGAATTGGCCAAGATTGCATTGAGTCGTCAAGCTCGTCGCGACGTATCTCCGGCGATGTCGTCGAAATTATCGAGAAAGCATTTCAGTATAGGCACTTATGCCACTAATATCACGTCGTATGATTTTGGTGATGGAATGCAATCGCCATCAGCCCATATGTCGGCGTTGCCCCATTCAGATATGTCTTACTACACAACTGCGTCTATTGGTATCGACCGAGATGTTCTTCATGCGTTGTCAGAAACCGAAATCAGATACGTGCATCGTATGCCGGTGCGTATCGGACTGACATTTAGCTATGGGCTACGACAGAATCTTGATTTGGAGTCGGGATTGGTTTACTCATATCTTGCGTCGGATGTCGATGGCGGCATGGGGTTGAATACGTATGAAGCCACGCGCCATTTACATTATTTAGGAGTACCGTTAAAGCTTAGATTTTCATTTGTTGAGGTCGGCCCGTTTTTGGCGTATGTCTCAGGCGGTCTTATGGCCGAAAAATGTGTTGGTGGCCGACTTAAGGCATTGCGTAAAATATCGGGTCAGCCGGAACGATATGAAGAAACCTCTGTAAGCATTCGTCCGTTGCAATGGTCGTTCAATGTTTCGGCAGGAGCATCTTTGAGGCTTTACAAAACAATCGGATTATATGTCGAACCTGGCGTTTCATGCTATGTCGACAATCATAGTGGTGTTTCGACTATCTATAACGACCGTCCGGTCGATTTTAATTTTACTGCCGGCATAAGATTCGGGATAGGGCGTTAGCCGGTATATTTCTGTCATATAAAACCAGAGAGTTGCATCGGTATTGGCCGATGCAACTCTCTGGTTTTATAAATATTGTCGGTCTATTACCAGATTATCACGCGTTCTTCAGCAGGACGGAACATCGTGTCGCCTTGTTTGATTCCGAAAGCGTTGAAGAATGGCTCGAGGTTGCGGAGGGTCACATTCACGCGATTGCTGCCGAGTGAGTGTACGTCGCCTGTGGTAAGCGAGCGTATTTCTTCAGGACGTATGTTCTGAGCCCAAAGATTTGCGTAGTTCATATAAAACACTTGCATTGGATCGTAGCCGTCAATTTTTGCAGTTTTAACGTCAACACCCTTTTTCTTCTGCGAATCGAGGAAGGCGGTTAATGCCACGCGCAGACCTCCCTGGTCGGCTATGTTTTCGCCCAAAGTGTAGGTGCCGTTCGCATTGAGTCCGGGGAGCACTTCCACCTCGTCAAATTGTTTTACGAGACCTTTTGTCAGATTGTTGAAAGCTTCGGTGTCTTCGGCGGTCCACCAGTTCACCATATTGCCCTTTGCGTCGAAGTTACGGCCCTGGTCATCAAATCCGTGGGTCATTTCGTGTCCTATTACCACTCCGATTCCGCCATAATTCTCGGCATCGCTTGCTTCCGGGTCGAAGAACGGTGCCTGAAGGATAGCCGCAGGGAACACGATTTCGTTGGCAAGCGGGTTGTAATAAGCATTCACTGTCTGCGGAGTCATACCCCATTCGGTGCGGTCAACAGGTTTACCCCATTTTGAGTACGATTCTTTCTGATGCCACATGCCGACATTATGCATATTCTCATAATACGATAGTTCGGGGTCGATTTCAAGTGAAGAATAGTCTTTCCATTTATCTGGATATCCGATTTTGACCGTGAAGGCATTAAGCTTGTTCAGTGCATTGAGTTTGGTCTCGTCGCTCATCCAAGTGAGGTTGATGATATGCTTGCCTAAAGCGGTGCGCAGGTTTTCGACCAGGTTGACCATATAGTCTTTCGAGCTTTGGGGGAAATATTTTTCAACATAAAGCTGTCCGACGGCTTCTCCCATTGCTGCTTCAGTGGCGCCAAGTGCGCGTTTCCATCGCGGACGCTGTTCCTGAACACCACTCATGACTTTATTGAACTGGAATGATGCATCTGCAAAGTCGTCGCTAAGCATACTTGCAGCTTGGCTCACGTATTTCCAAAGATAATAGTCTTTTATCTCGCGGTCGGTTAGCGATGCCATCAAGTCGTTGGCTCGTTTCACCGATTTGATTTCTGTAACGATTACGCTCTCGGGCGATTCGATTCCCATAGTTTCGATGAAGAAGCGATCCCAGTTTATGGCCGGATACATCTCTTTGAGTTGAGCGAATGAGCGTGGATTATACATCGCCGGAATGTTACGGCTTTCTTCGCGAGTCCAAGCCGAGTCGGCAAGTGCGGTTTCGATTTTCATCACGTTTTTCATTATGCGTGATGCGTCTTTTTTCGAATATCCGGCATTGCGCATCTGGTCGACAATCAGTTTCTGGTAGGCTTCGCGCACTTCCTTGTTGCGTTTGTCGTCCTTCAGATAATAATCGCGGTCTCCAAGACCCATACCGCCTCCGCCAACGTACATGGCATAAACAGAACTGTTGGCCAAGTCTTCCTGCGGGCCGGCGCTAAAGAATGGGCTTGCGAAGTTGCCGTGCATCCATAAGAATAAGTCTTCCATTCCTTCGTGGGGAGTGTCTTCAATTTTCTTAAGGTCTTTTAATATTGGTTTTGCGCCTTCGGCATTTCGGCGGGCCGAGTCCATAGCCTGATTGTATATGGTTGACACTTTGAATGCCACTGTGCCACGCGCGGGATTTGTTGCGTTAAGATTCAACACGATTCCTTTAACGCGTGCTTCGCTCGAATCGTTCAAGATGTTGAATTGTCCGTATCGGGCAAATTCGGGCGTCAGCGGATGTGCTTCTTGCCAACCTTTGTTGATGTGTGTGTAGAAATCTTGTCCGGCAGGGACGGCTTTGTCGAAATAAGCCGGGTTGAGGCTCTTCAGGTGCTCGTCGGCTGCCGATGCTGCCGATGCGTTAAGCGTTACGGCCATAATTAATGCTAAATTAGTGAATTTCATAAACAAAATTGTTTAGGAGTGTAGATGTTGTTACACGTATAAAGTGAAATGTTATTTCGGTAAATGTGATTTTATTTTATGCCGATGTATATTGTGCATACACCGAAGGTGAGCGGCAAATATTTTGTTTGGGAAAACCCCGCATTTTTCATAAGCCTGAGCATATCGTTGCCTTGTGGCACCGCAGCGATGCTTTCGGGCAAATAGGTGTATGCCCGCACGTCTTTAGACACCAGTCGTCCTGCAAGCGGGATGATGTGACGGGTGTATATGTCGTAAAATGGCCTAATGATACGCGATTGGGGAGTCGATAGTTCAATCACAGTCAAAATGCCTCCTTTGCGTATCACGCGTGCCATTTCGTTATATCCGCATTGGAGATTTTCGAAGTTGCGCACTCCGTAGGCCACCGTTATGGTGTCGAATGTTTCGTCGTCGAAAGGCAAGTCAAGGCAGTCGGCTTGTTTGAATGAAATGCGGTTTTCAAGTCCGGCGCGTTTCACCTTTTCTGCACCGCAAGCTATCATGCCTTCTGATAGGTCGGCGCCTACGATTGTTGAATTGGGTATGCGGTGGGCCATAAGCATTGCCAAATCGCCGGTACCCGTGGCAATGTCGAGTATCTGGGACGCTCCGTGGCGTTTTATTATGTCTACGGCTTTGCGACGCCACATTTTGTCTATGCCGAAAGTCATAGCCCGGTTCATAAAATCATAGGCAGGAGCGATGTTGTTGAACATCGCTCTCACCTGTTCTGATTTATGCCTTGAATCGGCCTCGCCGTAAGGATTAATTTTTTCGCAATCCAACGATTTATTTGCTTAAATTTTGCAGGCAGTCGAGGGTGTTCACTGCGATGCGGTCGGTAAGATTGGTTTCATCGGCCTTGACGAATGGCTGGCCGGTGATGTGTTCATATAGTTCAATGTAGCGTTCAGATACGCTCTGGCAGAATTCGGGTGTCATTTCCGGAACGGTCTGGCCGGGTTTACCCATAAAATTGTGGTCGATTAGCCATTGACGAACAAATTCTTTTGACAGCTGGCGCTGCGGCTCTCCGTTTTTAAAACGTTCTTCGTAGCCGTCGGCATAGAAATAGCGCGACGAGTCGGGGGTGTGGATTTCGTCGATAAGATAAACTTTGCCGTCGTATTTGCCGAATTCATATTTCGTGTCAACAAGGATGAGTCCTTTTTCGGCTGCCATTTTTGAACCGCGTTCGAACAAACGGCGTGTATAATCTTCCATTATGGCATAGTCTTCAGCACTTACGATGCCTTGGGCTATTATTTCTTCGCGTGAGATGTTTTCATCATGGCCTGCATCGGCTTTTGTTGTGGGTGTAATGATGGGTTCGGGGAAACGTTCGTTCTCCTTCATTCCTTCAGGCAGTTTGACACCGCACAGTTCACGTACTCCCGACTGATATTCGCGCCATGCACTTCCGGTGAGATAGCCGCGGATAATCATTTCCACTCTGAATCCTTCGCATTTCAATCCTACAGTCACCATCGGGTCAGGAGAGGCAAGACGCCAGTTTGGCACAATGTCGGCGGTTGATTCGAGGAAGTATGAGGCTATCTGGTTCAGAACTTGACCTTTATAGGGTATTCCTTCAGGTAGTATTACGTCGAATGCCGAAATGCGGTCAGTGGCAATCATAACGAGCAATTCATTATTGATGTCATATACATCGCGCACTTTGCCGTGATACACACTTGTTTGTCCGGGGAAATTGAAATCGGTTTTTACCAATGTAGTTGCCATAATTTTAAAATTATGATATTTAATTAATTGATATTTATGGTGCGAAATTACAACTATTTTTGCAATATCGCAAATATGAATTGACAAGACATAGTGTGTTTTATCGTATATAAATGCTGAGGGCATCGGTCTGTTTTCACAACCGATGCCCTCGAAGATAAGGGGATTTATTCTAATCAATTATTTTCAGGACGCAACTTGCGAACGGTGACGGCTGTTTGCCACATTTCGCTTTCGCGTAAATCTTTGAGCTCTTTTTCAAGCTTTTCGCGGTAGTCGGGCTTGGAATTGGAGTCGATTGAGATTTGAGCTTCGTTGCCGCATTTTACGCTGGCATACAACCGTTCGACAACGGGCTTAACCGCGTCATGGAACGGCCCCATCCAGTCAAGAGCTCCGCGTTGCGCGGTTGTTGAGCAATTGGCGTACATCCAGTCCATGCCTTTTTGTGCAAATAATGGCATAAGCGACTGAGTGAGTTCCTCAACAGTTTCGTTGAATGCTTCAGAGGGTGTGTGGCCGTTTTCGCGCAGCACTTCGTACTGAGCCAGCAGCAATCCTTGAATTGCGCCCATAAGTGATCCGCGTTCGCCGGTGAGGTCGGAAGTAGCCTCGCGCACGAACGTAGTTTCGAATAGATATCCCGAGCCGATGCCGATGCCGAGTGCGATGGTGCGGTCGAATGCACGTCCGGTGTAGTCGCGATAGATAGCGTAACTTGAGTTCAAGCCACGACCTTCAAGGAACATTGTGCGCAATGACGTGCCAGAGCCTTTAGGTGCAACCATGATAACGTCAATGTCATCCGGGGGCACAACTCCGGTGCGGTCGTTCCAAGTAATTGCAAAACCATGAGAGAAGTAAAGGGCTTTACCTGCCGTTAGATACTTCTTTATAGTGGGCCAAACCGACATTACGGCGGCATCGCTCAGGAGACACATTATGATTGTGCCTTTTTCGCAGGCTTCTTCTATGCCAAACAAGGTTTCACCCGGCACCCAGCCGTCAGCCACAGCCTTTTCGTATGTCTTTCCCGGACGTTGACCAACGATTACATTGAATCCGTTATCGCGTAAGTTCATACTTTGGCCAGGGCCTTGAACGCCGTAGCCAATCACAGCTATAGTTTCATCTTTGAGGATTTCTCGTGCTTTTTCTAATGGAAATTCTTCGCGGGTTATCACGTTTTCTTCCACCCCGCCAAAATTAAGTTTTGCCATAATTTGTAAGTTTTCTGTTGTATCTCGTTGCAAATTTACAACTTTTAGGCGTAAAATTGCAATAATTGTTCGTTTTTATTTGTTTTGTTGTCTTTTTGAAAAGGACATCCGGGCTGCGCACAGCTTTTTTGTGCCGTCTGATATTTCTGTTACGGCCAAATCTTCCGCAAGATCTGTTGCTACATCTACCGTTTCGCCATACCTGGCTTCATGGTGATATGCGATTTCGAATCGCGATATGAAATGAGTGTCATAAGTCTCCAAATCGCATTGATCGGTAATCAATTCCACATATCTGCCTGAATTTACATGCCGGTTACAGTCGATGTCACTGACTTTGAAAGTGTAAGACGTGACTTCCGATGGGGGGCAGGCGATGCGTATCTTGGACTGGCGTTTTATCGGACATTCGCGTTCGTTTACAAATTCTGCCATATAAGAAATGTTTGACAAATCGGCCGGACAGCGCGTTTCCATATTGATTATGGCCCATAACGTGCGCACGTAGCCTAATGTTTCACCGGAATTGCCGGTTATTTCGAATGCTCGTTCCGAAAAATGGCGGTTGAAATTTTCTATCCACGTTGTCAGGCCAAACCGTTCATGCATTTTGGGGTAGCGTTTGATCTCGTATGTAAGCCGACTCAGCACCCAGATGTTCTTGTCGCTGCTTAATTTCGAAAATCCGATGTCGAGGATGTTGGCATGTTCGGTTGCCACCTCAATTACGTTTTGCACTAACATCTGCGGCGAAAGCTCATTTTGTGCATTGCACTGAGCTGCGGTCAGATAATAGTAGTGTCGATATTCTTTTTCGGTTTCGGTCATTGACAAGAAGATAATTGATGTGTGGGTCGGTGGAAATTAAACGTCCAGATTCAAACGGCGTTCTTCCTGTTCGGCCAGGAATTTATCGACATACTCTATCGGTGATTTTGTAATGGTCACTCGCCCAGAGCGAACGAACTGTCTCAAGTCGTAGTCTCTTAACTCTTCGAAGAGAGCTTCGGTTTCGTTGAAATGGCCGGTTTTTTCTATAACGGTGTAGTCGGATGTCATGTCAAGTATGCGGGCATTGTGGCGGCGAATGATGTCTTCCAGATTGTTGGCTTCAATCAAACGCTTTGTGGGCACTTTGTACAATGCAACTTCCTGATACACGATTTCATCGTCGGTATAGAAAAACGCTTTTATTACATCTATGCGTTTTTCAATCTGTTTTATTACTTTCTCAATTGTTTCCTTGTCGCTGTAACATGTGAGCGAAATCTTGTGTACGTCCTCAATCAGGCAACGGCTTGCCGTTATGCTTTCGATATTTATGGCGCGGCGTGTAAGGATTATTGACAACTGGTTGAGCAAACCGATGTGGTTTTCCGTGAATACGGTTATGGTGTAAAGCGTGCGAGTATCCATTTTGTTTTATTGTTTTTGCTCCGGATCGAATATCTCGGTTTGATTCAACATTATGTAGTCTACCGCATGGCCTCCCGGTGTCATGGGGAACACCATATCGTTTTCGTCGACTCTCACATTCAGCAAGAATGCCCCGTTATGGGCAAGCATTCGTTCGATTGCGTCGTCAAGTTGTTCACGCCGTTCCACAGTCTCGTTAGCAATTCCGTAGGCTTGGGCTATGAGAGAGAAGTCGGGGTTCAGCATAGGAGTCTGCGACAGGCGATTTTCGTAGAACATCACTTGCCATTGGCGCACATTGCCAAGGAAGTCGTTGTTCAAAATTATTATCTTCACTGCGGTGCCATACTGCATTATGGTGCCGAGTTCCTGTATGGTCATCTGCATTCCGCCGTCGCCTGTGAAAAAGCATACCTGGCGATTGGGGGCGGCCATTTTTGCCCCGATGGCAGCCGGGAGTCCATAGCCCATAGTGCCGAGTCCGCCAGACGTAATGATGCTGCGTGGACTGGTATATTTGAAGTATCTGGCCGATAGGAGCTGATTTTGTCCGACATCAGTCACAAGCACTGATTCGGGGCCGGCTGCGAGTGACACTTTGTATGCCACTTCGCCCATGCATGGGCGTTGCTTCGGGTCAGTGCCGAATACGGCCGGACCTATCACCTTTTCTTTTTCCACTTCTTCAGGTAAATCGAATGCTTTTAGCCAATTAGTGTGTTTGGCTTCGCGCACGAGCGGAATTAGGCGGGTCAGCACTTCACGGGCATCGCCGTGAATGGTTGCATTGACTTTTATGTTTTTGTTGAATTCCGATTCGTCAATGTCGATATGCACAATCTTTGCCTGTTTGGCATATTGGTTAGTATCGCCTGTTACGCGGTCGTCGAATCGCATGCCTATCGCCACAATGAGATCGGCTTTGTTGGTGTTGTAGTTGGGACCGATGTTGCCGTGCATTCCCACCATTCCTTTAAACAGCGGATGATCCGACGGCATAGTCGACAGGCCGAGCATTGTACTTGCCACCGGGATGTCGGCTTTCTCGGCCAAAGTCGCCAGCTGGTCTTCGGCTCCGGCAATCATCACACCGTGTCCCGATATTATCATAGGTCGACGTGAGTCGTTAATCATATCGGCCACACGGCGCAAGTCGTTGTCCGATACAGTGGGGTAGGGCACGTATGATCTTATGAACTTGCAGCGATGGTAGGGTTCCCATTCGATCATTTCTTCTTGAGCGTTTTTTGCAAAGTCGAGCACTACCGGCCCCGGACGCCCTGAATTGGCAATGAAGAATGCGCGGCTCACGGCCCATGCGATGTCCTTGGCGCTTCTAATCTGGTAAGCCCATTTTGAGATAGGTTGCGTTATGCCTACCACGTCTGTTTCCTGAAAGGCATCGGAGCCCAGAAGCGACGACGATACTTGTCCGGTGATGACCACCAATGGAGTGCTGTCCATTGTGGCATCGCTAAGGCCGGTCATGACGTTTGTGGCTGCCGGACCGGAAGTCACAATAACCACTCCGGTTCGTTTCGATACGCGGGCAAATCCTTCGGCCGCATGTATGGCGCCCTGTTCATGACGCGTCAATATATGTGTAAGTGTGTCGGTGAAGTCATATAGTTTGTCATATACCGGCATTATGGCTCCTCCCGGATATCCGAATACAGTGTCAACTCCTTCGGCCAATAGGCCTCTGATCAACGCTTCGGCACCTGTTATTTTATCACTCATATTATGAAGTTAAGTTTTATTTCTGTCAGTTAGGGACGTTGGCTCATTCTCTGACACCGCCCTTGTCGGCCGAAGTCACCATCGACGCGTAAAAACGCAATGCTTTCGACACATACCGGTCGCGGTTGCGGGGTGTAAATGCTTCTTTCCCATATGATTCTTCCTCTTTGCGGCGTTGCGCGAGCTCTTCGTCTGTGAGCTCAACGTTTATGCTTCGTCCCGGAATGTCGATGTCGATTATATCGCCATCCCTGACTAAGCCTATTGCTCCACCAGCAGCAGCCTCAGGAGATATGTGTCCGATGGAAAGACCTGAAGTGCCTCCCGAAAAACGTCCATCAGTTATGAGTGCACATTCTTTCCCAAGATGCTTGCTTTTGATGTAGCTTGTAGGATAAAGCATTTCCTGCATGCCAGGGCCTCCCTTTGGGCCTTCGTAGGTTATCACCACTACGTCGCCGCTCTTTACGTGGTCGCGTAGAATTCCGTCGACAGCCTCTTCCTGCGAGTGGAATACTTTGGCCGGACCTTTGAATCGGAATATGCTTTCATCTACGCCGGCGGTTTTCACAACGCAGCCATCTTTGGCGATGTTGCCTTTTAGGACGGCCAGACCGCCATCCTTCACGTAGGCGTGGTCGAAATCACGGATGCAGCCGTTAATGCGGTCGGTGTCAAGTTCGCCGTAGTACGACATTTGGGCACCGAGCCGTAGCTCATGCTTTTCGCCGGGAGCGCTTTTCCATAGTTCGTCGGCTTCGTCGCTGAATTTGTTTCCGCCTATGGCGTATCGGCTGATGGCTTCTTCAAGCGTCAGACCGTCGACGCGTTTCACGGTGGTGTCAACGAGGCCGTTATCAGCCAAAATGCTAAGTATCGACAATATGCCTCCGGCGCGGTTGACGTCCTGGATGTGGAATTTTGAATTTGGTGCTACTTTGCAAAGTACCGGTGTTTTTCGCGAGAGAGCATCGATGTCGTCCATCGTGAAGTCGGCTTCGGCTTCGTGGGCTATTGCGAGCAGGTGCAGCACTGTGTTTGTAGAGCCACCCATGGCTATGTCGAGTGTCATTGCATTGAGCATTGCCTGACGTGTGGCGATATTGCGGGGTAACACGCTTTCGTCTCCGTCGCGATAGTAGCGATAAGTGTTTTCTACAATTTGTCGGGCCGCTTTCTTGAAGAGTTCCTTGCGGTTGATATGAGTGGCCACTACGGTGCCGTTGCCTGGAAGTGCCATGCCTATGGCTTCGTTCAGCGAATTCATGGAATTGGCCGTGAACATTCCTGAGCAGGAGCCGCACGTAGGGCATCCGTGACGTTCAAGCTGTGACACGGTTTCGTCGCTCACCGTATCGTCGGCGGCATCAATCATTATGTCTATCAAGTCAAGACTTCTGGTTCCCAGTTTGCCGGCTTCCATCGGACCTCCGCTGACGAATATGGTGGGAATGTTTAGGCGCATTGCAGCCATCAGCATTCCGGGTGTCACTTTATCGCAATTAGAGATGCAAACCATCGCGTCTGCTTTATGTGCATTCACCATGTATTCCACCGAATCGGCGATCAAGTCGCGCGATGGCAATGAATAGAGCATGCCGTCATGGCCCATTGCGATTCCGTCGTCTATGGCTATCGTGTTGAATTCGGCTGCAAAGCACCCGGCTTTTTCTATTTCGGCTTTAACTGTCTGGCCTATTTCGTGTAGATGGGTGTGTCCTGGCACAAATTGGGTGAATGAGTTCACCACTGCGATTATCGGACGTCCTATTTGATCTTCTTTCATTCCGTTGGCGCGCCACAATGCACGGGCTCCGGCCATACGTCTGCCTTGGGTGGATGCGCTGCTCCTCAGGGCATGTTTCATTTTGGGGGTGTCTTCGCTCATAATCTGCTTGTATGGCTACGCCTCGTCTGTCGCAGCTTTCGCTGTTGGAGTGGAGTTGGCGTAGGCTCTGAAAAATGAAATGAGTTGCAAATTTATGCTTTTTTTGCCGAATAGACAACTAATAGTTGCTAAATCTGCCGTTGTGAGCTTATAAACTGTTATCGTTCGTCGGGGTTGGCGTTATGTTTTGTTACTTTTAGGCGGTTTTCGATGACTTATTTTATGGCTTGTTGCAATGCCTGCGCCAGTTGGTCGGGGCACGATGTGCATTTTGAACCACATCTTATGCCTCGCAGCTTTTCTATCACATCATTAGCCGACATTCCATTTGTCAGTGCTGCTATGCCTTGCAGATTTCCGTGGCATCCACCGACGAATTTTACGTTATACACAAATCCGTTGTCGATTTCGAACTCAATCAGTTTAGAGCATGTGCCCGACGTTGCATATTGGTATTTCATTTTGTCATTTATATTTATGTATTTACTTATGGAGTGGTTGATCTATTATGACCGAAAGCTTTGCGACAGTGACGCCAATCGACGTCTGCCGCAAAGCTTTCGATAGATGAAAATGTTGAGATGACGTTACATTTCTTCAGCGAACATCGGATCCCAGGCGGGGAGACGTGTCGGCTGTTGTTTAAGCACGTCCAATGCCTTCTTGGTGGCGTATTTCTTGTTTATGACAAGTCTGAACATATATTCGTCAAACCATTTGTCGGTCATAATCAGATGTCCGTTGTTGGCTCCGGGACCCCAGCTGTTTTCAACCATCCATTTCACCGGTTTGCCATTCTCGTCGAGGTCAACGGCCATCAGAGTCATTGCATGTGACGACGCGCTCGAATGAGTGAGTATGCGTTGGCGTTTATCCATTCCGAAAGTGGTGCCGAGCAACGATCCGTAATCGAAGTTGTTTTCATCGAGCAGACCGCGTTCTGAGTCCATGAATTGTCCTACGTCACAAGAGAAGTACATCATCGTGCTGTCCTTGATAGAGGCTATTGCCATTTCCTTGATATCCTCTATCGGCAGGTTGACGTATGTCCAGTTTTTGCCGTCGTAGCTGTGGCGGTCATAGTCGATTTCATAGAGTTTGTAATATTCGCGAGTGGGGTCGTTCATCAGCATCACATAGTCGTTTTTCAGGTCGTTTCCGGCATATTCGTTATAGAACGACATAGGAGTGTAGGTTTTGGTTTCGATTATGTTGCCTGCTGCATCCTTACGCGACCAGGTGAATTCGGTTGGGGGTTCGCCAAGGTTTAGGGCAAGAATCCTGTATACGTCGCCAAGCATTTCAAGTTTACGGTCGGATATTTCGTTGGCATTTTTGCCGGCTTCGGCCATATCGCGGAGTTCCAAACCATATTCGCGCAATTTCAAGCCGAGGAGTTTCGACATACGCGAGGTGTTTGAACTGCTGTACGTCTCGCCCATGACTTCGATGGGAACTACGCCATATTTCATCAAGTTTTCAGAAATACCGGTGTATTGGCCTCCGTCGCTCAGCGGATGGGCGAACAACCAGTCGACAGTCTGATCCGACATCGGTTTGTCACTTGTGTCTATGATGCCCTGCAGGAACAGGTTGGCTTTCTCAAGCTGATCCCAGAAAAAGTTGTAGTTTTGCGACAGTTCGAGCATCGGCAGATTGTGTTTGGCCATCATTTGCGAGCGGAGCACGTTCAGACCGGTAAACAACCAGCATCGGCCAGATGATTTTTGGTTTGTTATTCCTTTGCTGTTCACTTTGTGTGAAAAATGGGTGTCGAATCCATTTTGGTTTTCGCTGTTTCGGGCCAGTTTATTGATGTCGTTAAATGCTATCGCATTGTGGATGGCTTTGTTGGCCGGAGTGGCTTTATAGGCGCTTTTGATTTTCGGCAGCATATCGGGTGTTATGCCACCCTGGGTGTTTTGGCTCGATGCTGCCAATGATGTCAGCGCGAAAGCGGTGGCCAAGAATGTCGTTTTTTTCATATCGGTTTATGTTGTTGTGATGGTTTCTGTCGATTGTTATTATTTCTGACCTTCGTTGAAGTTGTTGAGCCATTCCATGATAAGGGTTTTCACTATCGGATGATATTTGAAGCCTTCGTTGAAACCCCAGCCGTGGCCGCCAAATGGGAAGATGTACATTGACGCCGCGATGCCGTTCTGTTTTAGCGCGCGATAGTAACCAATGGAATTTTCCGGCCAAACCACGCGATCGTCGTCGCTGAGAAGGAGTAGGGCGGGAGGTGTGTTTTGTGTTACGTGCTTCTCGTTGGCATATTCTTCGAGCATTGTTGCATCGTTCACCTTATCGCCAAGCAGATTGTTCATAGAACCTTGATGGGTGATTTCAGGCGCAGACGCCACCACCGGATAAAATAGTATAGAGAAATCGGGACGCGATTCGGCATCTTTGATGTGGGTGCTTACGGTTGATGCCAGATGTCCTCCAGCCGATGAGCCCACAATGCCCACTTTGTTAGGGTCGATGCCCCACTCTTTGGCATTTTTTCGCACGAGCTTCAAGGCTTCCCTGGCGTCATCAGCCGGAATCGTATGGTTACCATGGGGCAAGCGGTATTTCAGCACCACACCGGTTATGCCGTTTTCAGCGAGCCAGTTGGCCATCAGTCTTCCCTCATGGTCCATTGCGAGCATACCATAAGCCCCTCCGGGACAAATCACCACGCCCATTCCGGTATTTGACGATTCGGATGGGCGGTATACTTCTACGTAGGCTTCATTGTCGTGCCCGTTGTCGTTTGGGGCACCGTTTGGCCATAGATTGATTTTTGTTTGAGCTGAGGATGTTGCCATAGCTAAGCACGCAATCACGGTTGCACAAAATTTTCTCATTGCATATTGTTTTAAGTAGGAGATGCTCCGAAGTTAATTATACACACAAAGATAATATAAAACTTCATATCGTGCAAACCCATATCGGTTTAGTTTTATCATTACTCATAAATATTGAAACGCTTTTGCCATCAGGTCTAAGGCAAAAGCGTTTCGCTAATCCATATCACATCATCAGTGCTTGTTTTATTATCGATGTTTTTCTACCTTATACGTATTAAATTAGTACGGGAATTATTTTCGTGGACGTTATTACATTTTAATCCTTTTTGGGAAACGGATGCCATTCCTCCTTTGGAGATATTGCAGTCATTACATCTTCCTGTTACGGCTATGCTGCCCATTCCGTTTGCATTGCAAGTCAATGACGTGGCGTTTACGTCGGCTTTTATGTATCCAGTGCCGGTGGTTGACAATGAAATTTTGTCGGCACTTATTTTGCCATTTATGGATCCGGTGCCCGTAGTTGACAATGAAGCTTCGTTGGCGATTATTTTACCATTTATGTTTATTGAGCCTGTTCCGGATGTAATTAATTTTAAGTCATTAC
The DNA here is from genome assembly GCA_964600585.1 of uncultured Bacteroides sp. GTDB lineage: Bacteria > Bacteroidota > Bacteroidia > Bacteroidales > Muribaculaceae > Paramuribaculum. The sequence goes on along the minus strand of CAZRJT010000015.1, from coordinate 5,346 downwards.
AATTAATGTTGTTGATTGAGACGTTTCCGGTTCCGCTTGTCTGCATCGATATGTTGTCGTTTGATGTCATGTTATCTCGTATGATTATGTTTCCGGTTCCGCTAGATTTTAATTTTGTTACGTTCGGAGCAGACACAATGAGTTTCGTTTGCTGTTGATGTCTGAAATTAAAGCTCTTGTCGATGTTGAATTTTATGTTCAATTCACCATCTTCCACACTTACTTTAACGTATTCCATCAGGTTGTCAGGAGCATAAACCGAGACGCTCTGGATGGGCGACTGAGTGAATTCAATATCGAATATGCTGGTACTGTTTATTGACGAAAACGTGGGAACGTCGACTTTTTTTGTGATGTAGTTTGAACTCGGGGTAATGGATTTGTCGTCGGCCTTTGATGTGATTATTGTTAATGAGGCAATAACGGCCAATAGATAGGTTTTAGTTTTCATATTATATGTGTTTAATATGTTATGATATTCTTAATCAAAGGCGATGGTTATATTTTTAGCGTGCCTGAGCCATGGGAGTTTATGTTTCGGTTTTGAGTCTTTAGGCCTTTAGCCGAAATGTCGCCCGAGCCCATAAGTGTGAAGTTGCTGTTTGTGCATTCGCCTTTTATATCGATGTCGCCGGAACCATATGTGGAGCATTTGACGGTTGTTGCATTCACCTTAGTAACGCTGACGTCACCGCTCCCTTTGGTGGAAATGTCTATTTCGTCTATGGTCACGGTTCCTTTAAGATTGATGTCGCCGCTTCCCTGAATTTCCAATGTGGCTTTTCTGGCATTTAGGGGGCCATTTAAGTCGATGTCGCCACTCCCTTGGATTGTCAAAGTGAGTTTGTCGCAATTTATGCTATTGGCAGTTATGTCGCCGCTGCCTGTTATTTGCATATTGATAAGTTTGTTCGATTTTATTGGCGTCATTATTTTTATGTCGCCTGAACCGTGGGTCTTGAATGAATTTACATTCGGAGCCGAAATAATTAGCTTCGTATTGCATTTGCCGTCGCTATGGATGGAATTTGATGTGTTATATGACACATACAGCTCGCCGTTGGAGACGCTCACTTTTATGTATTCCATCAAATTGTCAGGGGCGTATATCGAAACACTTTGATTGGCCGATTCGGAAAATTCGATATCGATGCTCGAGTTGGTTTTGATTGATGTGAATTTCGGTACATCCACCTTTTTAGTGATGTAGTGTTTGCTCGCTTTTATGATTATGGCGTTTGCAGTGACGGGCATAATCAGCACTAAGGTCATTAACAAGAAAATGTAAGTCTTGGTCTTCATACAATTTGTTTTTTTGATTTTATTTAATAGACGAGGCTGCGCTCGGATTTGTAACAAACGGTTACGTTAAATAACGTTAATTTGATTTTCTTTCGATGCAATTACTCAATATCACAATCGATATTGAGTAAATCCCGTGTATTATATATAGCATAAATCGTGCCAAACTCGTAAGCTGCTAATAATTATAGATATAACTGATTTTAACAGTGTCCGAAAATGGACACTTTTCACAAAATCGGACACTATTCCGTACACTTTTATCGTCGTAAACCGTACGTTCTGGTAGCATCTGACACACAAATTCCCGTCTCAAAATGCCTTTTCCCGACTACGATATGGCGTGAATATGCAAATTTCACGTTGAACTTATTGATGCAATCAGCCATTTAGGATGTCCTAAATGGCTGATTGCATTATTAGTGAACGTTGGATGAAATAGTGTCGATATGGCGTTATTTGAGTGTGGCTAATAGCTTAGGGCTACCTACAAGCCACAATATGTCATGCGATTCGAATCGGGTGTCGCTGTTGAATACAATGAATTCATTGTTTCGGTTGATACTTACAAGCAATGCCGAATATTGATTTCTTATGCCTGATTCGGCCACAGTTTTGCCAAGCAGAGGCGATGAGGTGCTTAACTGGATGGATGTCAGCTTATAATCGTTAGGCTTAATGTCAGTCGACGAGGGTTCTTCGACATCTGCCTCGACAATAGGCAAAAGCGTCTGAATTTCATCGTCGGTGCCAATCACGCCAATCACGTCGCCAGGGAAAATGCGTGTTTCTCCGCCGGGCACTGGGAGCAGTGTGGCTCCACGTTGAATCGAAGCGACGTTGACTCCATATTTTTTACGCAAATCAGAGTCAAGAAGCCGTTCGCCTACAAATGGACATCCATAGCCTACGGTCATATAAGCCTGGTGAAGGTTCGATACGATGTTATTGTTTCGTCCGCTTCGACGCAATTCACGTTCGTTTAGATTGTTAATGAATTTTGTCTCGATATTGCGCATACGCTTTTTTACTCTCTTGGAGAATACGAAGATAAGTATGAAGAATACGGCTAATCCGAACGTTATGCCGGCTCCGATTGAATATATTCTTATCAGCACATACATAACGAATCCGAGCGACAGGATGCGTCGGAAAAGACTCATAACTATCAACGGAACGTCGAAATGTGCATTTGCGCTGATAAGACGTTGGCGTTCAGTGCGCTTCGATGCGGGATACGACAGCGCGAGCAGGAACGGTGCCATAGCCGATAGTGTGATTGCGGCACAGATTAAGCGTCCCCATACCTGGCTGAAACCTATTAGCCAAGGCAAAAGCCATTTGGTGGAGATGATGGAGATGGTGATGAGCGTTACTGAATAAATCACAACGCGCCACATATATCGACGTATAACCGATTTCCATAGCTGTACGGTTTCGCTCTCAGACGAAGCTTGGGAGCTGTAACGATTTATCAAGAACGTGAGACGTTGAGGTAAAATTCGTTCGACCAATTTATAGAATGGATCGGCCATTCTTATGAAATAGGGTGTTGTGAATGTGGTCAGCACTGATACGGCAACGACAATAGGATAGATGGTTTCATCAAGCACTCCGAGCGACATGCCCAATGTCGCTATGATGAATGCGAATTCGCCTATCTGTGTCAACGAAAAGCCGGCTTCTATGGCTACTTTCAGGTTTTGTCCGGTGATTAGCATGCCAGAGGTGCCGAATATGATCATACCCACTATAACAAGAACTGACAATATCAGTATGGGCGACCAGTATTCAACGATTATGCTGGGATTCACCATCATGCCTACTGAAATGAAGAATACTGATCCAAAAAGGTCTTTTACCGGCGACACAACGTGCTCTATGCGCTCGGCAAAGCTCGTTCCGGCCAGTATGGAGCCCATAACGAAGGCTCCCAATGCGAGTGAGAAGCCGCAGTAAACAGAGAACACTGCCATGCCGAGACATAGCCCCATAGATATAATCAGGAGCGTCTCGCTGTTAAGAAATTGGCGAGTGGCATTGAATAGTGTGGGCAGAATGAACACCCCCACCAGAAACCACATGACCAGGAAGAACGCAAGCTTCATTATGCTGAAAAGCATATCGCCTCCTTCGACACTGTTGTTTATGGCTATCGACGACAGTATCACCATCATGAGCACGGCAAACAAGTCTTCTACGATGAGCACGGCAAACACGAGGGAAGCGAATTTCTTATGTTGGATTCCAAGGTCGTTGAATGCCTTTATGATTATGGTGGTCGACGACATTGAAAGCATTCCACCAAGGAACAGGCTGTTGATGTTGGAGAAACCGAGGATATGTCCCACAATGAATCCGGCGCACATCATGCCTGTGACAATGATTAGCGCAGTCACCACTGCCGAGCCTCCGGCATTGAGCAGTTTCTTGAAACTAAATTCAAGCCCTAACGAAAAAAGCAACACGATTATACCTATCTGTGCCCAGAAGTCGATGTTCGATTCTGTTGTCACCGATGGCAGATATTCAAAATGCGGACTCGCCAGGAAGCCTGCTACTATGTAGCCCAGCACAACCGGCTGTTTTAGCCATTTGAACAGAACCGTAGTGACGGCCCCAAGGATGAGGATGAATGCCAAGTCTTTGATTAGGCTCTCGATGTTGAGTTCGGATGCAATTTCTGATGCATTGACGGCAGAAGCGACGATTGTACTGATCATATTATGTTACCGTGGCAAAAATGTTATATTGAAACTTGATTTCCCAATGAGATGTGTTGTGTGGGGTGCAGATGGCGCAGTGCGCTGAAAAGCGCCACGTAGTCGGTCTGTTCTTTTACGAGCACCACGAAGTTTAGACGGGTAGTGGGGTTTTCGTAGTCGTATTCCACATAAACGTTGGTCACGTTGACATGATGGGTTTTGAAGCAATTGCGGTACGAGTCGATATTTTCCACGATATCGGCCACCCTGATGCGTATTATGCGGCTTTCCCAGCCGGCATGGATTTTATGCTCGAATTTTTCAAGCATAAGCAGGATGAATAGCATCAAGGCCGTAGCTGTCAGCGACAAGATGTACAGTCCTACGCCGACAGTCATTCCAATCGTGGCTGCCATCCATATTCCGGCGGCTGTCGTGAGGCCTCTTACCGAGCCCTTCATCTGTATTATTGCACCTGCTCCGAGAAAACCGATGCCGGTGATGACTTGTGCCGCGATGCGGCCCGGATCGCCGTTCTTAAGGCCCATATATTCCTGTGGAACATATATCGACAGCAACATAGCCAATGTGGCACCCATCGATATCAGCGCGAATGTGCGCAGTCCTGCAATCTGACCTTTGCGTTTGCGCTCAAGCCCCACGCAACTGCCCAGAAACAGGCTGAAACAAAGACGAAACACTGCGGAAGTAGTGGTTACTTCCACAGTGTTTATTGCATCCAAAAAGTCATTGAACCACATCATGGCTTCGATGGATTGATTATTTCTTTAATGTGAAATGTCGTGATGCTAACCTGAAATTATCGGCAAAGAGCTCAACGGTGTAGTCGCCCGGTGTAAGCGTGGTGTTTACGTCCCAATAGATAGTTATGCCGGCAAGTTCCTCGCCTGAATATTCAATTGATTTTTTAGCGGTGTAGGGGAGCGACGCACCCTCAAAAGAGAATGTTCCGCCATCGCCGAGCAGAGCCCCTTCAGGATTAGTTATTCGGAGATAGATGGTCTTCGTGCCTACGGGAGTCGAATTATTCTGAGGAATAGTGAATGTGACCATAAGCTGCTTTGCTTTAGTCACGTGCTTTTCGGCTTTGCCGTTCTTCTGGAGCGGAACGAGGTTTAGGCCGGTGACGTTTAGCTTTTCGGCCAATGTCATTCGTTCGCTCAGCTCTTCGTTTTTACGCGACTCTTCGCGCACTCGGCTCGAAAGCACTCGGTTTTTGTCCTTTATCACTGCATTTTCGTCGCGCAGGGCGGCATTCTCTTTGCCAAGCGAGTCGACTTGCGCGATGTAGTGCTTGAGTAGGGCCCTTAAAGTCGAT
>CAZRJT010000014.1:0-28954 GCA_964600585.1 uncultured Bacteroides sp. | reverse complement strand
TGGCGTATACACGCTTTCCAGGCGTGCCTCTTCAACCACTCGAGCATCACTCCTTCGTACCGTTTAATGGTAAACCGAAGATTGTGGATGCAAAGGTATCAATTTTATTTTAATCCACCGCCTTTTTAATGTGTTTTTGCTGCAAAAAAACTACGATTAGCCTCTTCATTTGAACGATCATTCATATACTTCCCAATCGCAGACGAGTACCACAAACGACAGGCCGCCGAATCTAAACGACGCACAATCCGGCAACCGCAACGAGCATAGACGACATACAATAGCATAGCCCACACTATATTTCATACATTTAGCTATCAGTATTTGTCAAGGAGAAAAAAAGGTTGTAAATTTGTGTCATAATAATTTAACCTATTCAATACAGTTTATGAGAAAACAAATCCTGGCCGCAGTGGCCGTTTGTTCGTTAGGCCTCTCGGCTCAAACCGTCACTCCGTTATGGCTTAGAGACGTGAAAATTTCTCCTAATGGAAAAGAAATAGCCTTTACGTATAAAGGCGACATTTATAAGGTTGCGACTTCGGGCGGTACGGCCACGCGCCTCACCACCCAGCCGTCGTATGAGAGCGTGCCGATATGGTCGCCCGACGGCAAGAGCATAGCATTTGCCAGCGACCGCAACGGCGGCAGCGACGTCTACATCATGCCCGCTACGGGCGGAGCCGCCACCAGACTGACATTCAATTCGGCAAACGAAGTGCCGGAATCGTTCTCGCCCGATGGCAAATTCGTGCTTTTCAGCGCAATGATTCAGGACCCGGCCACAAGTGCAGCCTTCCCTTCGGGACGATTGACAGAGCTTTATCAAGTGCCCGCCACCGGTGGCAAGACCACGCAAGTGATCGGCACTCCAGCCAATATGGTGAATTTTATGCCAGGCGGTGGGTCGTTCCTTTATGAAGACATAAAGGGAATGGAAGATCGTTTCCGCAAGCACCACACATCGTCAGTGACCAGCGACATATGGATTTATGACACCAAGACCGGCAAACACACCAATCTCACCAACCGTGCCGGCGAAGACCGCAATCCGGTGGCGAGCAACGATGGAAAGACCATATATTTCCTCAGCGAGCGCGACGGAGGAACGTTCAACGTTTACTCGATGGATATGGCCTCGCCTGAAAAGGTGACTCAAATCACCAATTTCAAAACGCATCCTGTGCGATTCCTTTCCCAAGGAGCCGACGGAACGCTGGCATTCACATATGACGGCGAAATCTATACGAAAAATGGTAACGGCAGCCCGAAGAAAGTGAACATTTCCGTAACCACTGACGACGAAAACCGCATCAGAGACCTGGCCGTGCGCGGCAGAGGCGACGTTGCCGTTTCGCCGGATGGGAAACAGGTGGCATTCGTGGCTCGCGGCGAAGTATTCGTCAGGGCGTTCGACCATCCCTCGACAAAACAGATAACCCATACGCCCGAGGGTGAGTCTGACGTTATCTGGGGAGGTGATAACCGTACATTGATATATACGTCGCTCCGCGATGGCAAATATAACATCTATACGGCCAAAATCGCACGCGATGACGACCCCAACTTCTCGAACGCGACAATAATCGAAGAAAAGCCATTGTTCAAAGCCGACGGCGTTGACCGCACCAATCCTTCATTATCGCCTGACGGAAAGAAGCTGGCATACGTCGAGGACCGCACCAAACTTATGGTTCGAGACATGGAGAGCGGCAAAACCAAACAACTCACCGACGGCAGCACGGTTGCATCGCGCACCAAAGGCTTCAACTCGTTCTGGTCGCCCGACAGCAAGTGGATTGCCATAAACTATACCGAGCTCAAACATCAGCCTTATGGCGACGTGGCGATAATAAATGTCGACAACGGCGAACTCACTAAAATCACTGCCACGGGATACTTCGACGAAGGAGCCAAATGGGTGATGGACGGAAACGCAATATTGTTCGTGTCGGAACGATACGGCATGCGCAATCACGCATCATGGGGCTCAATGTACGATGTGATGCTCACGTTCCTCAACCAAGATGCATTCGACAAGTTCCGCCTGAGCGAGGAGGACTATGAGCTTTACAAGGAAGTGGAGAAATCACGCAAGAAAGCAGCTGCTGAAAAGAAGGACGATAAAGACGCGAAGAAAGAGGCCAAAAGCACCGATGCTAAGAAAGAGGCCGAAAAGGGTTCGGACAGCAAGGATTTGAAAATAGACCTGACCAACCTCGAAGAACGCACAGTGCGTCTTACGCCCAATTCGTCAAACATCGCATCGGGCATCATAACGAAAGATGGCGAGAATCTCTATTATCTGTCGGCCGTGGAGGGTGGATATGACCTTTGGAAAATCAATCTGCGCAAAGGCGACGCGCGACTGGTGAACAAGCTTGGCACCGGTGGCATGGATATGGAGCTCGACAAAGACGGCAACATATTGCTGATTGGTTCGTCGGTGAAAAAATATGACCCGAAATCGGATAGGATCCTGAAGGACGTTCAGCTCGCCGCCTCAATGAAGCTTGACCCCGAAAAAGAACGTGAACATATGCTCCAATACGTGTACAACGAAGAGAAGGAACGTTTCTACCGCCCCGACATGCATGGCGTGAAATGGGACAAGATGTATGAAGATTACAAGAAATTCCTGCCACACATAAACAATAATTACGACTTCGCCGAACTGTTGAGCGAACTTCTTGGCGAACTTAACGTGTCGCATACGGGCGGACGTTATAGCGCTCCGGGCGCTAACGAAGCCACCGCATCGCTCGGACTTTTATATGACCTGGAGTATACCGGCAAAGGGCTCAAGATTGCCGAGGTGGTTGAACGTAGCCCATTCGACATTGCCGATTCAAAAGTGAAATCAGGTATGATAATCGAGAAGATAAACGGCGTAGAAATCGACGACAATACAGACTTGAGCACATATCTAAATGGCGCAGTGAGGAAAAAGACACTCGTATCGGTATATGACCCGGTAACTGGCGAACGCTTCGAAGAGGTGACCCTTCCCATAACTAGTGGCGCGCTCAATTCATTGCTGTATGACCGCTGGGTTAAACAGCGTGCTGCCGACGTGGACCGCTGGTCGAACGGACGTCTGGGCTACGTACACATCAAATCAATGGACGACGCAAGTTATCGCACTATATATGCAAAAATCCTTGGCGAATACATCGACCGCGACGGCATCGTCATCGATACGCGTTGGAACGGCGGCGGCCGTCTGCACGAAGACATCGAGGTATTGTTCAGCGGAAAGTCATACATCACTCAGGATGTTCACGGAGTAGAAACCTCTCAAATGCCCTCGCGCCGTTGGAACAAGCCAAGCATCATGCTGATATGCGAAGCCAATTACAGCAACGCACATGGCACGCCGTGGGTATATAAGCATCTGAATCTTGGCAAATTGGTGGGTATGCCCGTCCCCGGCACAATGACGAGCGTAAACTGGGTGACGATGCAGGATCCGACACTGGTGTTCGGCATACCGGTGACCGGCATGCGCATTCCTGACGGCACCTACCTTGAAAATCAGCAACTCGAGCCCGACATAAAGGTGGCCAATTCTCCGGAAACCATAGTCAAAGGCGAAGACACTCAGCTGCGCACAGCCGTAGAGTCACTGCTGAAGGATTTGAAGAAATAATAAGTCAGGCAAATCATACCTCTTCCTCCGGACACTATCTAGCGTCCGGAGGCTTCTTTAATTATAACCCAAAGCTAAAATCCTCGAGAATGAAAGGAATAGTATTGGCCGGCGGAAGCGGCACCCGACTTTATCCAATAACCAAAGGAGTGAGCAAGCAATTATTGCCGATTTACGACAAGCCGATGGTGTATTATCCCATCTCGACGCTTATGCTTGCCGGCATACGCGACATACTCATCATCTCGACCCCGCAGGATTTGGATTCATTCAGACGGCTACTTGGCGACGGCTCCGATTTCGGCGTGAATTTCAGCTATGCCGAACAGCCTTCGCCCGACGGATTGGCCCAGGCGTTCATAATCGGGCGTGAATTCATCGGCGACGATTCGGTGTGCCTGGTGCTTGGCGACAACATATTCCATGGAGCCGGATTCTCAACTATGTTGCGCGAAGCAAAGCGCACAGTCGAGGAAGACCGAAATGCTTCAGTTTTTGCCTACTGGGTGAACGACCCCGAACGCTACGGTGTGGCCGAATTCGACAAAAACGGCACTTGCCTGTCGATAGAGGAAAAGCCTATAAAACCAAAATCAAACTATGCCGTAGTGGGATTGTATTTCTACCCAAACAGCGTAGTCGACATTGCTGCCGGAATAAAACCATCAGCGCGGGGCGAACTGGAAATAGCATCGGTCAACCAGCACTACCTTGAGAAATCAGAACTTAAGATACAGATTCTCGGCCGAGGCTTTGCTTGGCTCGACACCGGCACTCACGATTCGCTGTCGGATGCATCAATATACGTAGAAGTGCTTGAAAAGCGTCAAGGCCTGAAAATCGGCTGTCTTGAAGGAATCGCATTCAGACAGGGTTGGATTTCTGAGGAAAAAATGCGGAAACTTGCCGAACCTATGTTAAAGAACGATTATGGCCGATATCTTGTTAAAGTTATCGACGAAATGCAACGCAACGATTACGACAATATCGATTGAGCAAACACGAAACTAAAAAAACACGAAACTGAATATGGCACAGATAGGAGATACGGTGCGATACCTCAATGCAGTGGGAGGCGGTCGCATAACCAAAATCGAAGGAAACATGGCTTATGTGGACGACGACGGATTTGAAACGCCCGTGTTACTACGCGAATGCGTGGTAGTGGCATCGGGCGCAAACACAAACGCCCCCACACCAAAGGCACAAAGCAAACAACAGCCAACCACAACAACAGCCACCGCAACACCACAAAATGACGTCCTGAGCGAAACCGACACCGAAGAAACGCCCGAAGGGGAAAAACTCAATGTGGTGCTTGCTTACGAACCGGCAGAAATAAAGCATCTTACCACAACCACATTCGACACATATCTGGTGAACGATTCAAACTATTATCTCTACTTCACCTATATGACACGCTCTGACGATGGCGGATGGACAACGCGTTACGCCGGAATAGTGGAGCCAAACATACAGGTGTTCATCGACGAAGTGACACACGACGATTTGCCAAAGATGGATCGCATTGCCATACAATACATTGCATTCAAGCGTGATAAAGAGTTCGGTCTGAAGGCTCCGGTTGCCGTGGAGAACCGACTGGATACAACAAAATTCTTCAAGCTGCATTGTTTCCGTGAAAATATATATTTCGACAAGCCGGTGATAGCAATCGACATCACGAAGAACGACATTCCACAACGTTCGATGGTGATTGACAGCGGCTCAATAGAAGAAGCAATCAGAAAAAAGAAAGCCGTCGACAAGCCCAAGAAACGCCCCGTAATAAAAAAGAAAAAGACTTATGCACAAAATAACGGCATAATAGAAGTGGACTTGCATATCACCGAATTGGTCGACACGACAGCCGGCCTATCGAATGCAGATATGCTGAATATGCAAATCGACGAATTCAGAAAAGTTATGGACGCGAACGGCAAAAAACATGGACAGAAAATAGTGTTCATTCACGGCAAAGGCGAAGGCGTATTGCGCCAGGCACTGATGAAAGAGCTAACCCATCGTTACAAGGGCCATGACGTTCAGGACGCATCGTTCCGCGAATATGGATTTGGTGCCACTCAAGTGACCATAAGATGATAATTTGCTTCTCCGGCACGGGAAACAGCCGATTGGTTGCTTCGCGCCTAAACGGATTGCTCGGCGATGCGATAACCACCATCGACGCGTCAACATTGCTCCAACGGCAGACATTCGCCGCAGAGCGCGTAATATGGGTGTTCCCCATATATTCGTGGGGAGTGCCACCAGTTGTAAAAGCGTTCATCGACCACGTGGAGCTGAATGATGACAGTTTGCATTATATGGTGTGCACATGTGGCGACGATATCGGTCTGGCACATAAAATGTGGCGAAACGACATCGCACGCCGCGGATGGAAAAGCGTGGCCACATACTCGGTGCAGATGCCCAATAACTACGTGTCGCTGCCGGGATTCGACGTGGACTCTCCCGAGCTTGCCGCATCAAAAATCGAAAAAGCCCGCGAACGAGTGAGTCATATAGGAGAAAACATAAAAAATGGCATACAGACCGACGACGTGGTGACGGGCGGATTTCCATGGATAAAGAGCCGCATCATCAATCCATGGTTCATGAAATTTGAAATGTCACCAAAGCCGTTCCATTACACCAATGCCTGCATAGGCTGCGGCAAATGCGCAAAAGTGTGTCCGATGAACAATGTGGCAATAAAAAACTCACGTCCCGAATGGGGACGTGAGTGCGCCATGTGTCTGGCATGCTATCATATCTGCCCTTGCCATGCGGTGGCCTATGGCAACCGCACAGTTAAGAAGGGACAGTATTTCGCAAAACAACTTAATCTCTAAGCTTAGAGATTAATTTTTTGGCGCGAGTCCGCGATTGCGCAACAACGCGTCAACTTTGGGTTCGTGACCACGGAATTTCACATACAATGTCATCGGGTCATCGCTTCCACCGGCTTCAAGAACATTTTCTTTAAACGATTTAGCCGTTTCAGGGTCAAATATGCCTTTTTCCTTGAATAGTTCGAAGCCATCGGTGTCAAGCACTTCGGCCCACAAATAGGTGTAATATCCTGAAGCATACCCGTCACTACCGAATATATGACGGAAGTAGGGGCTGCGATAGCGGAATGTGAGTTCCTGAGGCATACCCAGCTTCTCAACGACCGAACGCTCAAAAGCTTCGACATCGATATCCTCGGTGGGATTCAGCTTGCCATATTGCAAATCAAGCAATGCGGCTCCGACGAGTTCGGCGGTAGTGAAACCTTGATTGTGAGTAGACGCTGCATCAAGTTTTTCAATCAACGAGTCAGGTATCACCTCACCGGTCTTATAATTGAACGCATAGCTTTTCAGCAATTCCGGTTCCATTGCCCAATGCTCGTGAATCTGCGAAGGCAGTTCGACAAAATCACGGTCGACGTTCGTACCTGCCTGGCTGCGCAGTTTGGCACGAGTAAGCATTCCGTGCAAGCCATGGCCAAATTCATGGAACATAGTTTCCACCTCATCAAGAGTCAGCAATGCAGGAGTGTCGCCGGTAGGTTTCGAAAAATTGCCCACATTATATACAATCGGACGAGCCGACGTGCCGTCAGCATCCTCAAATGCACCTTGGAATTCGCTCATCCAAGCGCCTTGACGTTTCGATGCACGGGGAAAATAGTCGGTCATAAACACTGCCACGTGGTTGCCGTCGGCATCCTTCACCTCATAGACATTTACTTCGGGATTATATTTAGGAGCATCGGGCAATTCCGTGAATGTGACGCCATAGAGCTTCTCGGCCATTGTATAGATGCCTTTGCGCACGTTGTCAAGAGCGAAGTATTCACGCACTTCGTTTTCATCAAGGTTGTATTTGTCCTTGCGCACTTTTTCAGCGTAATAGTAATAGTCCCATGGAGCAATTTTGAAAGAGTTACCCTCTTTATCTGACAATTCCTGCATTTCAGCCACTTCCTCCTTAACGCGGGCAACCGCCGGAGTCCATATCTGCATAAGCAGGTTTTCAGCATTCTCAACGTTCTTAGCCATAACGTTGGCGGTCATATACGAACCATAGTCGGGATAACCAAGCAATGCGGCCTTTTTAGCACGCACCTTAAGAATCTTATTGATTACAGGCTTGTTGTCGTTTTGTCCTTTCGATGCAAGAGTCGTATATCCTTCATACATTTTCTGGCGCAGATCGCGATTGTCGGCATACTGCAACAACGGCAAGCGCGACGGAGCATGGAGCGTGAACACCCATTTGCCTTCCATGCCACGCGAAGCAGCTTCTTCGGCGGCCACAGCGATATTTGATGCGGGAATGCCTGAAAGTTGCGATTCGTCTTCGACAACCAATTCAAATGCATTGGTGTCATCAAGCAGATTTTTATTAAACTGCAGATACAGGTCGGTAAGCTCGGTGTTGCATTTTTTCAACTCTTCTTTATCAGCCGCAGAAAGCAGGGCACCGTTTCTAACGAATTGTTTATATGACTCTTCGACTGCACGCAATTCATAGGGTTTCAAGTCCATTTCGACACGATGGTCATAAACATACTTAACTCGCTGAAACAAGCTATCGTTCATCATCATCTCGTCGTTGCTCTGCGAATACAACGGATAGGCCTCTTCCGAAATCTTGACCATCTCGGGTGAAGAATCTGTTTCATCAAGGCTTGAGAACACAAGCATAACACGGTTGAGCAGATTGCCGGCCTTTTCCATTGCCAGAATAGTATTGGCGAAATCGGGCGTTTCGGGGTTATTAATTATAGCCTCGATTTCCTGATTGCGCTGGGCTATGCCCTCTCGAATCGCCGGCATATAATCATCATACGTGATTTTTTCGAAGGGCGGAATGTCGAATGGAGTGTTATACGCCTCCATGAACGGATTAGTCCGGGCCTCCGGACTCGAACACGACTGTGTCGAAGCCGCAAACATACATACAGCAGCAGCCATAGTCAAAGATAGTTTTCGCATTTCTGTTTGATTGGTTATTGATTCATTTGTTGTTTTTATACTGATTTTTCAGGATACATATCGTTCCACCATTCAGGATCGTCCTGAAGCCATTTGGCAAACCAGGCGAATATGGTGTCCTGCCACTTTATGCGTTTGTCGTAGTCGAGAATATGATGGTCCTGATCGGCCACGGCCACAAACGCAGTTTCTTTACCCAGCAATTTGAGAGCAGTGAACATCTGTATGCTTTCGCCCACAGGCACGTTGTTGTCTTTATCGCCATGAAGGAAAAGCAAAGGTGTATTCACTTTATGAGCATTATATAGCGGACTCTGTTTTACGTACAAATCTGGATCGCTCCACGGATAGCTGTTGGCCATCGACACCTCGCTGTAAGAGAATCCCCAGTAACCTTCGCCCCAATAACTGGTGTGGTCACTTATGCCGGCATGCGAAATGGCGGCGGCAAATATATCGGTCACTGTCTGGAGATACTGAGTCATAAAACCTCCATACGAAGCACCTATACAACCTATCTTTTTATCATTTACGAACGGATGCTCGGCACAGAATTTTTTGGTGCCCTCGATTATATCTTCGGCCACACCTTTACCGGCCGTGTTTACATGGCGTGCAGAAAATTCCTGCCCGAAACCGGCAGCACCGCTTGGCTCGACGACATATACCACGTAGCCATGTGCGGCATACACGTGGTGAGGATAGCGAGATTCAAAATTACGTGCAGTCGGAGTGCAACCGCCATAATAGTTCACAATCATCGGATACTTCTTCGACGGGTCGAAGTTCGGCGGCAAATAATAACGGCCATAAATGGTGTCGCCACGCTCGTTTACGAAGTTCCAGGGTTCGCAAGCTCCCAATTCGACATCGGCAATCTGGCGATTGAGCGGTCGGTCAATTTCCACACTTTTAAGCGTCTTGGTATTCAACGTGTACAATGCATCGGAGCTCGAAGCACCTTGCCCCACCCATGTGGCACAATTGCCGGTGGAAGGAAGCGATATGCTTTTCACCAAATCCTCAGGCATATCAATCTGCTTGATGGCACCGGTCGATGGATTTATGCGATACAGACTTATCATATCACGGTTATCGGCAGTGATATATATCTGGTTATCAGCATCGCTCCAATTCACGCTTGCCACGCTCGGATTGAAATATTTGGTGAGAGGCGTCACATTCTTGGTAGCGACATCCATCTTATAGAGCTGTATGTCATACATGCTCGGAGTCATCCCTTCAGGCACATTTTTGCCTATCGCCCCTAATGCTTCGGGCGAACCTGTGATAAGTATGCTTTGACCATCAGGCGAAAAGACAGCCTCGCGAATGAATCCGTCATCAGCGACAAGAGTCTCCGTTTCCATAGACTCCAAATCAATCAATTGCAGGCTGAACAGCGTGGTAGGACGTTCGGTCAAGCGGTCATAGGATGTCAAGACTAGGAGTTTTTTTGAATCAGGCGAAATCCCACACAACGAAACGTTACGATGACCGAATGTGATGGGCGACATTAGCCCTGTGGCCAAATCGTATTTGGCCAATCCTGCACGATTGCGCCATCCGGGCTGCCGGTCATTCGGCGTCAGCACCTGGTATACGCCTCTCAAATCTTCGGCCGGCCCATTCTGGTAAGTGCTGTATATCAAATACGACTCATCCGGTGAGAAAACGAACGAACCGTAAGGGATGTTTTCAGCCATAATTTCTTCTGCGCCCGTGGCCGGGTCTACGGTAATCAACTCGAGACCGTCAACCGAACGACGCGTGAAATAATACTTATTCGACTTCGGCATCCAGCGTGCCGCATAGGAAGTGGCACCGGCCACCTTGCCGTCGGCAGTCGAAATAAGTTTAGCCGACCAATCAGTCTGTCCCCCTTTTACGGTAGTGTAGTAGACCACAATAGCCCACTTGCCGTCAGGCGAAGTCGTGGCAGATGAAATACGGGTGCCGTGCATCACATCATCGAGAGTCATCACTCGCTTATCGTCATTGCGCAGCGATATCAATCCGTCGTTTGCTGTTTCAATAGACACTTTAAGCGAGTCGGCAGGAACGCCAGAAGAGATATAATCAATATCTATGGTGTGAGTGGCAGGCTTGAGCTTCAAATCGGCACCAATAGGAGCGCCATCCATATATACTTTATAGTTTTCGAGTCCGGCAATATTAAGAGTCGCCTTGGCATAATTTGAATTTTCGATGTTAAAACTCAATCTATGCAATGCATAGGGCGTAGATCCAGAAGGAGCAAAGCCATCAATCGTAATAGGCTGGGCGTTTTTTGACATCGGTGCGAAATAGTTGTCAATCATATTTTTCATTTCGAATTTTTTCGACTGAACATCCAGACTGTCAAATTGTGCCGGAGCCACGATGGCATATGGCCCATTATAATTAAATCGGTCAACTACAATCACTTCGGCTGAGGCACCGTATGCCATCAGCCCCATACACGCACAAGAAAATAATTGTTTTCTATTCATATGCAAGCGTTGATTTTCAAGGTTTAGTTTTATGTTGAATTCTTAATGTATTTCAATCATTTACCCCATCCAGAGGCGACGTTTTGACGCCGATAGAGCGGTTCTTAATTTCAGGGTTGCCGACATAAAACACTTTTCCGGAGCCGGCTCCTGCAATATTAAGCGTTTTTGCCGCATAGCAACCTATCGAGCCAGTGCCCCACAAGCTGCACTTAGTTTCATCGGCCACGAGCTCATCGGCCTGAATATGTCCGGTACCGGTGCATGACAGCTTAGCCTTGTCTGCTTTACCATAAATCACTACGTTGCCATTACCCGTATCGAGAGAAGCTTCGACCTGCGTGGCTGCAACATTTCTCACCACCAGACGCCCATTACCAATCTGGCGCGCTTTGAATTTTGGGCCTTCGGCCACACTTATCACCCTGACGGTAGAATCGCCGGCATTTTCAATGAATGTTAGATAGGTGGAATACACTGTAATCGTTGGCAAGTCTGTTCGTTTTTTATCATTTGTGGCCAACTGTATCTCAAGTTTACTTTTATTGGGTACGAACATCACGGTCGACGCCACATCGGCAGTAGCATAAAACACCGCTTTGCCGGCACTGTCGGGCACACACTTATAGTCAACATTTATGCCGTCGACCACTTTCAATTCGCTAAATTCTTTCACATCGAGTTCATATCGTGTAGGCGTCTGAGCCATAGCACCGATTGTCGCAACCAAAAACGACAAAGATAAGATATATTTTCTCATAATTATAATTTAGTTTATTGCTCTTTTAATTCCAAGGCAGGTAATATGTCAAGTTCGATATGTGACAATATGCAATCAAGTTCGTCATAGGTCTCGGCGCGCAGCATAGCAATGCGGGTGTCGCGGAAATGAGGGATGCCCTTAAACAAGGGGGATGCCGCCAAGTGCCTGCGGATATGCAAAATTCCGCGATATTCATCGATGTTGTCGATACTCTCGCGTATCTGTCTTCGGAGAAGCGAGAACTTGAATCCGTCGGTCATTGCAGGCTCCGACATACCATCGCGTATCAGTGATTTAATTTCGCGGAAAATCCACGGTTGACCTATCGATGCCCTGCCCACCATCACTCCATCAACGCCATATCGGTTGAATGCGTCGAGTGCTTTTTTGGGCGTGGTAATATCTCCATTGCCAATAACCGGAATCGACAGACGCGCATTTTCCTTAACTCGCGCTATCATCTCCCAATCAGCTTCACCGGTGTACATCTGCGCCCGCGTACGTCCATGAACGGTAAGAGCCTTTATGCCACAATCCTGCAATTGCTCAGCCAAAGTCACGATTATACGATTGTCATGGTCCCAGCCAAGACGGGTTTTCACCGTAACCGGAACGTTCACAGCATTGACCACTGCCTTGGTGATAGCAAGCATTTTAGGCACATCGCGCAACATTCCGGCTCCGGCACCCTTTCCGGCCACTTTTTTCACCGGACAACCAAAATTCAGATCAATCAAATCGGGGCCGGCAGCCTCTACGATTTTAGCAGCTTCGACCATAGGCTCCACTTCACGCCCATATATCTGTATGGCAGTCGGACGCTCCCTGCTGTCAATAACCAGCTTTCGCGTCGTAGCGGCTATATTGCGAATCAGGGCATCGGCCGACACAAATTCCGTATAAGTCATATCGGCCCCTTGCTCCTTGCATATGAGCCTGAAGGACTTGTCGGTGACGTCCTCCATAGGAGCCAACATCACCGGACGCGGGCCAAGTTCAATATCGCCTACTTTCATTTACAGACCGGTTATATCATCCAAAGCATAAAGTTAGCAAATCTATTCGACATACGAGCAAATATTTCCCAAAAAGCCAAACATTAACACCACTAATTCCCTTTAACGGACAAAATGCTCAATCCTCAGCTATTCTTCTTGCCGACACACGAGTGCCATCACTATCGTACGTCACCATCCAGCCATCTTTTCGCGCTGTGAAGAAATCACTCCACACCGAACACACTTCACCGACCGAATCGACAGGCAATGACTTGTATTTGCGTGCCGTGGCCCTGTATAAATCGTATGAAACAGCGGTTTTCAGTATATAAAACCCATCAGAGAAGCCCATCAATTCACCCTTTTTCCTTGGAAGCGACCCCAATGCGCGTCCTCTTCTACCGCATATGACATACGCACTCGGAGTGGTTTTGACGTTCGTAATCGTATAAGATACGGGAGGCGCCGCCTCTGTATGGGACAGCGCAAGCGACGTCAAAACCACTACAACCATCACCACCAAACATCGTCTGACCAATCGCATCATCTCCTTTGTCATACTTTTTTTTTAAAAAAGAGTCAGACACGAACAATTATCCGGCCTAATCATTGCTGCCGCTTCAAGCACTTCATTCCGCGTCAAAGCCTTGATTCGTTCTGCCGTTTGCTCAACCGTATTGGCACTCCCCTTGCAGAGGATACTGCGTCCGATGGACGTGGCCATATGCTCATGATTCTCAGCCGACACGGCCAATTGGCCGACATATTGTCGTTTAGCCCGTTCGAGCATATGCTCGCTCAACCCGTCACAAGCCATACGCTCCAATGTGTCGAATACGAGCCGCCGGCATTTTTTCAAGTCGGTACGGTCGCAACCGAAGTACACCGTCAGTAACCCGCAATCAGAATAAAGCGATGTCGATGCTTCAACGGTATACACCAATCCACGTTTTTCACGAAGGCACATATTAAGCAGCGAATTCATTCCCGGGCCACCGATTATATTCGTCAGCAATGCCATAGCATAAGAAAGTCGACTGTTAATTCCACCAATCCGAGCTCCGATGATTGTATGCGACTGGTGATAGTTCATATCTCTACACTCATCGAATGGCTGGAGCACGGCCGGTTCCATACGCTTCAACACCGATGTCCTAATCGGCATAGCTCCAAAATAACGCATAGCCGCCTTTTCGACAGACGAAATAGAAGAAGGCCCAAGATAGAACAACACCATTTCTCCCGGGATGAAATGCGACTCCAGATATTCACGACAGACTTCGGATGTGAATCCATTTATGGAATCTACTGTCCCCAAGATATTATGGCCTAACGACGAGCCGGAAAATATGCAATCATCAAATTCATCGAACACGGCTTCGGCCGGCGAATCAAGATAAGAGTTTATTTCATCTGCCACGACCTCGCGTTCGCGATTGAGCTCCGGCGTAGGGAAAATCGACGATGTGACCAAATCGGATATCAGCTCCATCGCGCGTTGGAGATGGCCCATCGGAAAACATGAATAAACCACGGTTTCTTCCTTTGAAGTATAAGCATTGAGCTCCCCCCCTACGCTTTCCATTCGGTTCACGATGTGCCATGACCTACGACGAGCTGTGCCCTTGAATATGGTATGTTCCACGAAATGAGCCAATCCTTCTTGTCCAGGTGTCTCGTCGCGGCTTCCAGCATTTATGGCCACACCACAATATTCCACACCGCCGGCACACCGGCAATGAACCACCCTAAGCCCATTTGGCAGGCTGAAATGATGCATCGCATAATCCATAAAACACGAGTATAAAAACAGAGCGAATGCCACTTCGAAAAGTGACACTCGCAATTTTATCAAAAACGGCTCAGCATCGGCATCATTTACTGACGACCGGATGTTGACACCGAGCGGTCGATTTTGGCTACCAGCCCTTGAAGCACTTTGCCCGGGCCGAGTTCAACAAATTCAGTAGCGCCGTCGGCTATCATATTCTGTACGGTCTTCGTCCAACGCACCGGAGCCGTGAGCTGTGCAACCAAATTTGCTTTAATCTCGGCAGGATCGGTATGAGGCAATGCATCAACATTCTGATAAACGGGGCAAATCGGAGTCGAAACCGTTGTACGTTCAATCGCTTCGGCCAATTCAGCACGGGCAGGCTCCATACATGGAGAATGGAATGCTCCCCCCACAGGAAGCTTCAACGCACGTTTTGCACCGGCTTCAAGAAGCTTGGCGCACGCAGCGTCAATAGCTTCGTTTTCGCCTGAAATCACGAGCTGTCCGGGACAATTATAATTTGCGCACACTACCACTCCATCGATGCCGGCACATATCTCCTCAACTTTTTCGTCAGGAAGAGCCAGAACGGCGGCCATCGTCGACGGCTTGAGTTCGCACGCCTTCTGCATTGCCTGAGCGCGAGCCGAAACGAGTCGCAACCCATCCTCAAACGAAAGTGCTCCGGCGGCCACCAAAGCCGAAAATTCGCCAAGCGAATGGCCAGCCACCATATCGGGCTTGAATTCATCGCCGAGAGTTTTGGCAAGAATCACCGAATGGAGGAATATCGCAGGCTGTGTAACCTTGGTCTGCTTAAGCTCTTCAGCCGTACCTTCGAACATAATATCAGTGATTCTGAACCCTAAAATATCATTGGCCTTCTCAAACATATCACGAGCCACCGGATCGTTGTCGTACAGGTCTTTACCCATACCTACGAACTGAGCTCCCTGACCGGGAAATACAAATGCTTTCATATCGCTAAAAAATGTGGATAATGGTTATAAAAGGCTGCAAAGTTAATATTTTTTTCTCATATCCGGTAGCTTATCCGATAAAATTAGTAACTTTACGCCGCAATTCTAAAAAACATTTGAAATGATCAATATGATACCTGCTTTTTTCAACCTCGGCACGGGCGAAATTATAATAATAGTATTTGTGATTCTGCTCCTTTTTGGAGGCCGTAAAATTCCCGAACTTATGAAGGGTCTTGGCAAAGGAGTGCGCAGCTTCAAACAAGGTATGAGCGACATCACCGACGAGCTTAACGCCCCCGTCGATGAAACGCCGGCCAAGAAGAAAAACAAAACTTCCGACAATCAGGATTAAGAACCAACAGTTCGACTCGATTCCAACCTGATATAAAAAATGGCAGAAGAATCCAAGCGCGAAGAATCGTTGGCCGAAATGGGATTCTGGGACCACGTAGATGCACTACGTAATGTATTGCTACGTGCCGGAATCACCATTTTTGTGTTCACCATAGTCTTTTTTCTGGCTATGCCGTGGATTTTCGACAATGTGATTCTTGCGCCTTGCCGGGCGAACTTCCCGTTATACGAACTATTTGCGGCCCTGTCATCAAAATTCTCGTTCATCCCTGACTTCAACAACGAAGGATTCAACGTTGAGCTAATCAACATTCAGCTTGCGTCGCAATTCTTCATACATATGTCCACATCATTCTGGTTGGCGATTGTATTTGCCTTTCCCTTAATAATCTACCTATTATGGGGATTTGTAGCTCCCGGATTGTACAGCGGTGAAAAGCACGGCATCAAACGCGCTTTTCTGTTTGGCAACACGATGTTTTTTCTCGGCGTGGCCGTTGGCTACTTCTTAGTGTTTCCGCTTACACTTAGATTTTTAGCCGAATATAAAGTCAGCGAAATGGTGCCTAACCAAATCTCGCTCGACTCGTATATGGACAATTTCTTAGTGCTCATACTCGTTATGGGCATAATATTCGAGTTGCCGCTATTGGCTTGGCTCCTCGGAAGCATAGGGTTGCTTACACGCGACTTCTTCAAACGCTATCGTCGACATGCCGTTGCCGCCCTACTTGTTTTAGCTGCGGTCGTTACGCCTACCGGCGATCCGTTCACTCTTATGGTGGTGTTCCTGCCAATATACGGTTTATGGGAAATGAGCGCATTCCTTGTGCCTGTACGCCAAGACGACGATTACGATGATGACACCCCGGAGGGCGACGACGGCCCAACAGAAGTGTTCGGTAGTGGCGACATCGACAGTAGCACCAACAACTAATCGGTGCAGTCCCATCTCAACCCATATAGTCAAGTTTACTCAACCGATATGCTCGTCATCGCAGTCATAGTGAACGAAATGGCTTGACGACTGGCAGAAATGCAGCGTGCGATCCACCACAATATGGCGATTGGCCATTGCTGCGACAGCCGACACTTCATGCGAAACAAGCAATATGGTGGTATCGGATGCCAATCGGGCTATTATATCGTAGATATGGCGTTCGAAATGTTTATCAAGGTAGCTGAGCGGCTCGTCAAGCACCAATATGTCAGGCTTTGACGCAAGTGCGCGGGCAAACAAAGTGCGCTGTAACTGCCCTCCCGACAATTCGCCTATACACTGATTGGCGTAAGTTTCCATCTCCACGAGCTCCAACATACGGCGTGTCTGAGCGGCAATTCCATCTTTATCGAACCCCGGAACCGATATAAGCCCAGAAGCTATCACCTCACTAACCGAAATCGGAAAGCGCGAATCGATCATATTTTTCTGTGGCAGATAACCTATGCGCAATTTCGACTGACCTTTGTCTGATTCGTACACTACGGTGCCTGTTGTCGGAGTCAACAACCGCAATATCAGTCGGAGCAACGTAGTTTTTCCACCTCCATTCGGACCCGTAATAGCGATGAAATCATTGCGATTTATCGCAAGATTAACATCGCGCAACACGTATTTACGGTCGCGCACCAACGAAACGTCGCACAGGCTGATCAGCATATCATTTTTCTTTTCCGGCTCCATTTTCTACAATCTTTGACGCAACATTACGCAGCTGACCGCTCCAATCATAATCCAACAGATTGATGGGATATGTTTTAACGTCAACTTGCTCGATTATAGGTTCGGCTTTTCCTTCATCGATGTCGCTTTGGGTGAAAAACACGCTTGCCGCATGCTCTTTAGCCTCATTTATCTTATCGCGCAATGACCTAACAGACATCTCCTTATTCTCCTGTCCGAGCGGAATCTGGCGCAAATCATAATCTCTGGCAAAATAGCTTAACGACGGATGCCAAACCAAAAATGCCATATCGCGACAAGGTTCGAGCTCTGACGTCAATTCGCAATCGAGCGAGTCGAGCGACGCATCGAACTTCTTATAATTGGCTTCGTAAAAGTCCTTATTCGCGGGGTCGAGTTTTACTACCGCTTCATACATATTGCGAATAATCACTCTGGCATTTTTTATGGAGCTCCACACATGCGGATCGGCATCGAGCTCATCGGAATGTTCTCCGACACCGCCATGGTGGGAATGCGTGCCTTTTATCAATTCCACACCCTCTGAAGTATCAACCGACAATATTTCGGGATGATTTTTTAGAACTTTGTCGACAACTGCATTCTCAAACCCGAATTGTCCTATTCTGAAATAGGCACAACTTTTCGACACGTTTTTCATTACAGACATCTGCGGGTCAAAGTTCTCCGGATTTACACCTGGGGGCATAAAACTCACGACATCAATCTTATCGCCCACAATGCTTTCGAGCATCTGCTTCTGAGGATCGATGCTCACTGTTATAATCGGCTTGTCGTTCTGGCCCACTGCGCCATTACGTCCGCAAGCCACAACCGCCAAAGCCCATGCCATCAGGGCAATTCTACATATTATTTTCATAAAACATTCGTCAAATTCACGCGCCATAAACCTCCTTATGTATTCTCGCCGCAACCATCGATAAATCGGCCGTAAGGCCATAGCTAATAAGCATCATTTCAATCGACGGAAGGTCAGGAGCATATGGCGGCTGAACATATTTAAAATCATAATGAGGCTCAAATCCACGACGCCGGTAAAACGTGATTCGCCTTTTTGCTTCGTCACTCGTCCCGGGCATCTCAACCTCCAGAACCACTCCTTTTTGTGAATGCGATTCGATAAAACGCTTAATAGCCTCCGATCCCACGCCAAAACTTCTCATCGACGCCATAATGGCAAAATGCTCCACATATATGAATTGAGGAAACTCCCACCACGAAATAAATCCTGCGAGCTGACCTCCGCAACGAATAGTCGACACATTAAATGCCGAAGACTTATCGGCCGACAATGCAAGGAATGAGTCCCAGGGACGACGCTCTTCGAGTGGGAAAGAATCGACATACACTTCTTTTATAAACGAAAGAGGCACCGACTCATCATCGTCCACGGTCACATCTGACCCTGTACATCCCAAATTCCGCATAAGATAATAAAATAGAATCACACCAAAAACTGCTCCAATTAAGTCGGCAATGAAATCAAACAAGTCTGACGACCGACCTAACGACATCGAACCTTGAAGCAACTCAATCAAACCGCCAAAAAACGAAGAAACCAGCACTACAAAGCACAATGCCTGGCGATTGACCTCAACAAGCTTGTAATCGCCCACATAACGCCCACGGTCAAAAGCAATAGCCATAGACAGCACTGCGAACATAATGAAATGCACCACTTTATCGGCTCCGGGGAACAAAGGTATTTCATTATCGCCCAATGGTTTCGGCACCAATGTAGCATAGCTTATGAGCAAAACCACTATCACAGTAACTATGCCATTAGGCCACTTCATCAGCTTACGCACTATGCTCTTTATCGGATTCATAATACAAAATTAGACAAAAATAATCTCAAAATATAAGGAGTGGCACAATAAAAAATCATAATTTTGCATCGTAATACCTTAACGTCAGTAGTAAATAATGTCAAAAAAAGTACAATTCGCATCCAAAATGGGACTAATCGCTGCGACTGTTGGTTCGGCGGTAGGGCTGGGAAACATATGGCGATTTCCGGCCGAAGTGCAATCCAATGGCGGCGCAGCGTTCCTGATTATATATATAATCTGCGTATTGATTGTGGGCATACCGGTAATGGTGGCCGAATTTTCGCTTGGACGTGCTGGTAAAAGCGATGCCGTCGGAGCGTTCAAAAACCTCGGCGCCGGGAAAGGCTGGTGGTGCGTGGGAGCATTGGCCATATTGGCAAGCTATTTCATCCTGTGGTTTTATATGGTCGTTGCCGGATGGACATTCGAATACCTTTGGCAATCCATCTCTGGAGGTTTATATGATTTGCCAATTCAAGCAACCGAAACCTTATCGGCCGCATTCGGCACTAAAATGCAATCATACATAGCTGACGGCTGGAATCCGCTTATAAACACGTACATCGTAATACTTATAAATCTGGCGGTACTGATAGTGGGAGTGCAAAAGGGGATTGAACGGCTCTCAAACCTGCTTATGCCACTGCTATTTGTGATTCTCGTGATATTTTGCTTCGTTTCGCTTTCGTTACCAAATGCCGGCGAAGGACTTAAATTTTTCCTACACCCAGATTTCAGCAAGATAACTCCCGCAACTGCTTTAAACGCATTGGGCCAAGCCTTTTTCTCCCTAAGTCTCGGCATGGGCATATTAATCACTTACTCTTCCTATTTCCCAAAAGATGCCAAACTCACAAACACTGCAATGATAGTGTCATCGCTCGACTTGCTTGTGGCATTTTTAATGGGAATAATCATATTCCCGGCCGTAACGAGTTTCCATCTCGAAAACGAGAGCCTCAAGGGTGCGACTCTGGTTTTCGTCACACTACCGGAAGTGTTTATGCGCATGCCCGGTACAACCATATGGTCGACTCTATTCTTTCTACTGCTATTCGTAGCTGCCCTGACATCCACCATCAGCATAGCGGAAGTATCGGTAGCCTTTGTCCATGACCGATTCAATATGTCGCGCCTAAAATCCTGCATCATAATAATGGTGCCAGTTTTCGTATTCAGTTCGGTTTGTGCCCTGTCGCAAGGCAAATTAAGTCACATAACCATTGGAGGCCTTAACATATTCGATTTTCTCGACACTTTGGCTACCAACATAATGCTTCCAATCGTATCCATATTGATGTGCGTATATTTAGGATGGAGCGCTCCCAAACATATATTAATAAATCAAATGACCAACGACGGAACATTTCGCTCACGTCTATATCGTCCAATTCTATTCATAATACGATATATAGCGCCGATTTTGATATTTATGGTGCTGATATCAAGTTTCATCAAATGAACGGACGATTTACTACCGGCGAAAAACGCGGCCTTATTGCGCTGCTTATAATCATCGCAATCCTTCTATCAGCGTTAGCTATACAATCGGGATTTTTCACAAACCAATCCGACACTACGAATGCCACCGAAAGCACCTTTAGCGTAAAAGCTGCGGTAGAATCGATGACTGACACCATAAATAGCAAAACGATAAAAGCCAAGAGGACAAAAAAAGCAAAAAAGACATCGGCAAAACCGACCTCCGGACGACAACGCGATTTCCTAAACGAACCAATCGGAACCAACTGACAATAAAATTTATGAACCAACAATCGATCAACGACAATACAAGAGCTCAATTCGGCACCAAGCTCGGTGCGATAGCCACTACGGTGGGATCGGCCATCGGGCTCGGAAACATATGGCGCTTCCCGTATGAAGCAGGCACACACGGCGGAGGCGCATTTATGCTGTGCTATCTATTCTTCATATTTGCAATAGGAGTTCCCGTGCTATGCGCCGAATTTGCCATCGGCCGCGGCACCCGTAGCAACATCTTCGGAGCTTACCGCAAGCTATCGCCTAAGAGCAAGCTCTATATGGTGGGATATCTTGGCATTATTGCGTCGATACTGATATTAAGCTTTTATTCGGTAGTGGCCGGATGGACTGTAGAATACTTCATACAGTCAGCAACCGGAGGAATGGACTTCAGTTCAACCGAGGAATACCACGCGCATTTCACCGACTTTTGCTGTGGCAACACTCGACCTGTCATATGGACATTGGTGTTCCTCGCCGCCAATTACTTAATATTGATCCGAGGAGTGACCAAAGGCATTGAAAAGGCATCAAACATACTTATGCCCATGCTGTTCATCCTACTCATCATCTTTTGCATAAACTCTCTAACGCTCGACAAAGCCTCTGAAGGATTGCGATTCATCTTCAATCCCGACTTTTCAAAGATTGACGCTTCCGTTCTGCTAAGTGCCATGGGCCAGGCGTTCTTCTCCCTGAGCCTCGGACTAGGATGTATGATGACCTATGCGTCATATTTCAACAACAAAACGCGCCTTGGCCGCAGTGCCGTAATAACAGCTTCGCTCGACACATGCGTCGCCGTGCTTTCGGGTGTCATAATATTTCCTGCAGTGTTTACATTCGGCATTTCTCCGACTGCCGGCCCAACGCTGGTATTCGAAGTCCTGCCATCCATATTCCATCAGCTCCCGGGTGGCACCATATGGTCGACTCTGTTTTTCTTTCTGCTATTCCTCGCCTCATTGTCATCAACCATTTCAATGAGCGAAATATCAATTGCATTCTTCATTGAAGAAAATAAGATGTCGCGCACAACGGCCACCACCCTCAACACTGCCCTGGCTATGGTTCTAGGCACATTGTGCGCCTTAAGCTTTGGATGTCTTTCGGACTTTACGATATTCGGGATGACAATATTCAATCTGTTCGACTACGTGTCGTCAAACGTATTGCTCCCGGTTGGCGGCATGGTAGTGGCCATATTCACCGGATGGTTCCTGAAAAGATCGTTCTTAAGCGACCAGATGGACAACAATGGCTCGTTCAGATTCAAGGCATTGCGAATCTTGATATTCTGCCTGAAATTCGTGGCACCCGCC
Source organism: uncultured Bacteroides sp. (assembly GCA_964600585.1). Lineage (GTDB taxonomy): Bacteria > Bacteroidota > Bacteroidia > Bacteroidales > Muribaculaceae > Paramuribaculum. The sequence continues at coordinate 6,324 of CAZRJT010000014.1, read as the reverse complement.
GGAATAGCCCTCGTGTTGCTCAATTCGATTGGAATCATCTAACATCAGCTGATTTCCAAAATTTGCAATTGACGCAGATTGTAATTAATTTCGCGGTCTATTATCAATCTTAATTTCATCAAGCCTACCACTATGCCCTGCTTCAAATCTTTTTCACTAAACATCCGAGGCGAATTATATGAAATCCATCGTCCGCAAGTGATGGGCATAGTGAATGTGACCCCCGATTCGTTCTATTCAGGTTCGAGGACAACGACAACGATGGCAATCAAGGAGCGCGTAGCTAAATTGATTGATGAAGGAGCCGACATATTAGACATCGGCGGATATTCATCCCGTCCCGGAGCCGATGACGTAACAGCCGAAGAGGAAATCGAACGATTGAGTATCGGCCTAAAGGCTATCAGGACGATAGCCCCGCGCATCCCGGTGTCGGTGGATACGTTCAGAGCAAAAGTGGCCGAGTTCGCCGTTACACAACTTGGAGCCGATATCATTAATGATATTTCGGGTGGCGACCTCGACCAGGCCATGTTCGACACTGTTGCCCGGCTTAAAGTGCCTTACATCCTGATGCATATGCGTGGCACCCCGGCCTCAATGAGCAACTATGCACAATATGACAATGTTACGGCAGAAACCATTGCCGAACTATCGTTCAAACTCGACCGCCTGTCGCTCCTCGGTGTAAGCGACATAATCGTCGATCCCGGATTTGGATTTGCAAAGACCATTGAACAAAATTATGAACTTCTGCGGAATTTGGATTCATTTGAAGCCATACTACACCGCCCATTACTCATCGGTATTTCCAGAAAATCGATGATATATAAGACATTAGACATCGAGACTGACAAAGCCCTTAACGGTACGACCGTTCTAAACACAATTGCATTATCAAAAGGCGCAGCCATACTGCGCGTACATGATGTGAAAGAAGCCGTAGAAGCCGTGAAATTATCAGGACTTGTCTATAACACCCATAACACATCAATCCTGTAATCACCACAACGTATGGAAGCATTCAGTCTGAAAGACGCTTTAGACATAGCCATTGCAGCTCTATTGCTATTCTATCTATATCGTATAATGAAAGAATCCGGCACCATAAACGTGTTTTTTGGCGTCCTGGCATTCATCGTAGTATGGCTGTTCACATCACAAATACTCGAGATGAAGCTTATTGGCACGATTCTCGACAAGTTTATGAGCATAGGCCTTCTGGTCCTTGTCATTCTGTTTCAGGACCAGATAAAACGCTTTCTTGTCGAGCTGGGCGACCACAAGCGCTGGAAGTTCATGAAAGGACTGTTCCACCACTCAAAGCAAGTGGAAGACACCGAACTGCGAAAGTACGTATTGCCCATAGTATATGCCTGCATGAATATGGCAAAGACAAAGACCGGAGCCCTAATCGTCATTGAGCAGGACATACCTTTGGAGAACTATGAAAAATCAGGCGACGTAATTGACGCCTTGATAAATTCGCGATTGATTGAAAACATTTTTTTCAAGAACTCCCCGCTACACGATGGAGCAATGATTATAGCACATGACCGCATAAAGTCAGCCGGATGCATATTGCCGGTAAGCCACGACCGCAATGTGCCGAGGGCTCTGGGACTGCGCCATCGGTCGGCACTTGGCATATCACAGGCCACCGATGCATTTGCCATCGTGGTATCGGAAGAAACCGGCAACATATCCGTGGCACATAGAGGCTCCCTATCCACCCGCCTGTCATCAACCGAACTCGAGCACCGTCTTTCAGCAATATTCCATAACGAATAGGCTGTATAACATTGGGCGGTACGACTTCAAAACACGATGACCGCTAAAAAATACATCTATATTTAGATATATGACAGGAATTTTGTAATTTCGCCGTAGAAATTTTTTCACAAAACATATATGTTCAGAACTAATACATGCGGTGAACTCCGCTTAAGCAATGCCGGCAAGACTGTGACACTCGCCGGCTGGGTGCAACGAACACGCAAAATGGGCGGTATGACGTTCGTTGACCTGCGCGACAGATATGGCATCACACAGATAGTGTTTAACAACGATTCCAATGCCGAACTTTGCGACGCAGCCAATAAACTGGGGCGAGAATTCGTGATACAAGTAACCGGAAACGTTGCCGAACGAACCAGCAAGAACCCCAACCTGCCCACGGGCGACATCGAGATAATAGCAACGGCACTGAAAATCCTAAATAAGAGCGATGTGCCCCCATTCACAATCGAAGACGATACCGACGGCGGCGATGATCTAAGAATGCGTTACCGCTATCTCGACTTACGCCGCAATTGTGTGCGCCGCAATCTGGAGCTTCGTCATAAAATGGCATTCGAGATACGCCGCTATCTTGACGACAAGGGATTCATCGAAGTAGAAACCCCTGTGCTCATAAAATCGACACCCGAGGGAGCTCGCGATTTCGTGGTGCCGTCAAGAATGAATCCGGGACAGTTCTATGCTTTGCCTCAATCGCCTCAGACTTTCAAGCAGTTGTTGATGGTCAGCGGATTCGACCGTTACTTCCAGATTGTAAAGTGCTTCCGCGACGAAGATTTACGCGCCGATCGTCAACCGGAATTCACACAAATCGATTGCGAGATGTCGTTTGTAGAGCAGGAAGATGTTCTGCAGATGTTCGAAGGACTCGTAAAGCACATATTCAAATATGTGAAAAATATAGATTTCACAGAACCGTTCCCGCGCATGACGTGGGCTGATGCCATGCGTTTATACGGAAGCGACAAGCCTGACACCAGATTCGGGATGGAATTTGTGGAAATCAAAGATTTGACCACAGGTAAAGGATTTGCCGTACTCGATGACGCCCAATACGTAGGAGCCATCGTAGCACCCGGATGTGCCGGATACACCCGTAAACAACTCGACAAATTAACCGACTTCGTCAAACGTCCGCAGATTGGCGCCAAAGGCTTGATGTGGGTGAAATTCGAAGAAGATGGCTCGATAAAGAGCTCTGTTGGTAAATTTTATTCCGACGACGACCTGCGCACTTGGGGTGAACGTGCAAACGCAAAACCGGGCGACCTTATGCTGATATTGGCCGGAGAAACGATGAAAACCCGCAAACAATTATGTGAATTGCGCCTCGAAATGGGCTCCCAGTTAGGCTTGCGCGACCCACAAAAATTCTCATGCCTCTGGGTCATCGATTTCCCTCTGTTTGAATGGGACGATGAAACTCAGCGCTATTACGCGATGCACCATCCCTTCACATCGCCCAATCCTGACGATATCAACCTATTGGATTCAGACACCGGAGCCGTACGTGCTACGGCCTACGATATGGTGGTAAACGGCAATGAACTCGGCGGCGGCAGCATCCGTATACACGACGCAGCCCTTCAGGACAAGATGTTCAGACTTCTCGGCCTTAACGAAGAGGAAGCCCAATATAAATTCGGCTTCCTGATGAACGCTTTCAAGTTCGGCGCCCCCCCTCATGGCGGACTTGCCTTCGGATTCGACCGATTCGTATCGATTTTGGCAGGACTTGACTCCATACGCGACGTCATCGCATTCCCGAAGAACAACTCCGGACGAGATATGATGATAGACGCACCGTCGGAAATAGACGACGCCCAACTTAAGGAACTATCCATCGACATTTGCCTTCCGGAACAGAATAAGTAACAATTATGCTCGTAGGCGACATCATAGCGGCCATTGAAGCCAAGGCCCCAATACCCTTGCAGGAGGACTACGACAATTCCGGCTTACAGGTTGGCTCCAGCGCATCGAAATGCACGGGAGTGCTCCTGTGTGTGGACGTAACGCCGGCTATCGTTGACGAAGCCGTGAAACACGGCTGCAATATGATAATCTCGCATCATCCGTTGTTATTCCACGGAATAAAACGGCTAACAGGCTCTTCGGCCGTGGAAGTCTGCGTGATGAACGCCATCGCGGCCGGCATATCCATCTATTCAGCACATACGTCGATGGACAATGCGGCAAATGGCGTGTCATATGAGATGGCACAGCGAATGGAGCTTCGCGACTGCTGCGTGCTCGAGCCTTTATCGGGCCGATTACTTAAGCTTACGACGTTTATTCCCCACTCACACGTTAGCAAAGTCAGGGCAGCCATCTTCGAGGCCGGAGCCGGGAACATTGGCCGTTACGATTCTTGCAGTTTTGCAACTACCGGCGAAGGCACATTCCGTCCCCTCGAAGGCTCAGCACCTTATGTCGGAACGACACTCCAGCTACACACCGAACCCGAAACACGGCTGGAAGTAATTCTTCCGAAATGGAAACGCCATGAAGTAGAGGAAGCATTGCTATTGACCCATCCTTACGAAGTGCCGGCCTATGAGTTCATAACCATCGACGATTCAATTCCATCGCTCGGCTCCGGAATTGTTGGAACACTTCCCAAACCGGTAACCCGACGTGAGTTGGCCCAAATGGTAAAAAAAGCATTCCATTCTCCCATAACACGCTGCTCAGACTATCCTGATGAAATTCCTATTAGCCGCATTGCCATGTGCGGTGGTTCCGGCTCCTCCCTCATCAAACAGGCCATCGCCTCCGGAGTACAGGCATTCATCACTTCCGACACAAAATACCACGATTTCGTCGACTATGCATCACGCATATTAATTATGGATATCGGACATTTTGAATCTGAACAATGCACTAAAGACATTTTTTACCGCACTATTAAAGAAATTTTTCCTAACTTTGCAGTCAGATTCTCTGAATCAGAGTCTAACCCTATAATTTACTTATAAGCGACTATGACCAATAACGACAATAAACCCGACCAGACCCTATCGGTGGAGTCTCGTCTTAAATCGCTTTACGAACTTCAAACACTTCTGTCGCAAATTGACAGAATAAAAACCGTAAGAGGCGAACTTCCGTTGGAAGTGAGAGATTTGGAAGACCACATTGAAGGTCTCCGCACCCGAATCGAAAATTATAAAGCTGAAATCGAAGAACTTCGCAAAAAGTCAGCGGCTGAAAAAGAAAAAATCAATGAGGCACAGTCCAAAATTGAAAAATACAAAACGCAGCTCGACAATGTGCGCAATAATCGAGAGTTCGACCTTCTGTCAAAAGAAATCGAATTCCAGACACTGGAAATAGAGCTCTGCGAAAAGCACATCAACGAATTTGCCCGTGCGATTGAAAACAAGAATCACGACATAGCCGCTACTGAAGAAACTCTTAGCGACCAGACCCACATTCTTGCCGACAAGAAAAGCGAACTCGAAGAAATCGTGTCGGAAACCAAGCAGGACGAAGAACGTCTGCGCGAACAGGCAAAGGCTATCGAGCCTAAAATCGACGCCCGCACTTTGGCCGCATTCAAACGTATCCGCAAAAATGCACGCAACGGTCTGGGCATAGTGTACATCCAACGCAATGCCTGCGGAGGTTGCTTCAACCGCATACCACCGCAAAAACAAATGGAAATAAAGATGCACAAAAAGGTGATTGTGTGCGAATATTGTGGCCGAATAATGATTGACCCGGAATTAGCTGGCGTCACCGAGTAACTAAAGCCGCTTAACGCTTATTCAGCCGACAGCATCACACCGTCACGACAACGATAAACGAGGGAGGGGTTCAAGCACAAAAGCTTGAATCCCTCCCTTTTACATACAATCTTTGCACATTCGCTAATTTTTGTGCAAAAAAATCAATGTTTTTGACTTACATTCGCACTTTTTCACTAACTTTGCAGCCTGTTTAAGTCTTAACGTCCTTAATCAGATAGTTAAAAATTTGTTGCATATTAACTATGAAGCTATTACAAGCTAAACTTTCCAAGTACACCGCTCCACAGGAAGCAAAAGCAGCCGGAATTTACCCTTATTTCCGAGCAATATCAAGCGAACAGGATCCGGAAGTGATTATCAACGGCCGCAAAGTGTTAATGTTCGGTTCGAACTGCTATACCGGTCTTGTCAATGACCCGCGCATAAAAGAAGCCGCCATCGAAGCAACCAGAAAATATGGCACAGGATGCGCTGGCTCGCCATTTCTAAACGGCACACTCGACCTCCACAAGCAATTGGAGGCCAAGATTGGCGAATACATCGGCAAGGAAGACGTGATGATCTACTCAACAGGCTTCGAAGTGAACCTTGGAGTAGTGTCTACTCTAACCGGACGTGAGGACTACATACTGTGGGATGAGCAGGATCATGCCTCAATAATTGAAGGGCGCAGGCTTTCATTCTCACAGTCGTTGAAATATAAGCATAACGATATGGAGCATTCAAAAAATGGTATTATTCTTTCAATGCTTTATTCAAGACCCAGATCCTT
>CAZRJT010000013.1:20064-29174 GCA_964600585.1 uncultured Bacteroides sp. | reverse complement strand
GGATTATCGAGCGTCAGGCCGACGGCACGCATACGCTCACCATCTCCATCGCCCCTTTGGGCGGTGCGACGGTTAAGATCTCCCCCACCGATGTCGAAAAAATCTGAAGAAGTATTTATGGAAAGATACAACATAGCCGTGGCCGGAACAGATTAAAATATAATTATGCCAGATTACGCCCAATACAACAATAGGATAGCCAAGAACACACTCTTGCTGTATTTCAGGATGTTCCTGATAATGGCGGTCACTCTTTTTTCTTTCAGAATCATCCTGAAGGAATTGGGCGAAGATGGGTATGGCATTTACAATGTTGTTGCAGGGGTTGTCGTTCTGTTTTCATTCCTTAGCAGCGCGATGACGCAATCGACGCAACGCTTCCTCTCGTATCACATCGGGCGTAAGGATTACGATGAACTTCAGCGGATCTTTTCGATGTGCGTCAATGTCCACATCATCATTGCCGGTGCTGTTTTGATATTGGCTGAAACCGTTGGACTCTGGTTTCTAAACGCTTATATGAGTTTCCCGGCCGGGATGCTGGCCACGGCAAATATCGTATATCAATGCTCCATTGCTACTTTTATAATCCAAATACTGACAGTCCCTTATCAAGCTTCAATTATTTCGAATGAACGGATGTCATTTTATGCTTATTTAAGTATATTGGAAGCGATCCTTAAACTGTTGGCTGCATCATTGTTAGTATTCGTAGCAGGAAATAAGGTCATAATATATTCGGCTGCACTTGCTGGCATATCAATCTGTCTACTATTCACATATCGCATATATTGCCAATCAAATTTCACACATTGCGTGTATCGGCATTTCTTTGACGCCGTGTTGTTAAAAAAAATATTGTCCTTTTCGGGCTGGAATATGCTCGGTGGCATTGGGAACGTCGGAGCAAGTCAGGGTGTCAATGTCATTTTGAATATTTTCCGAGGTGTTGCGCTCAATGCCGCTATGGGAGTTTCAAATCAAGTTGCCGGTGCGGTTTCATCATTTGTCTCTAATATGCAAACGGCTTTTAATCCGCAAATAATCAAGTCATACGCAGCCGATGACAAGGAGCATTTCTTGTCTTTGATATTCCGGGCATCTCGATTTTCTTTCTTGCTGATTTTTATAATCGGATTTCCGGTCATTCTTTGTTGCTCAACGATATTTGACATTTGGCTCACTGAAACTCCGGAATTCGCCGTACCGTTTACACAACTTATCATAGTGTTCTGTATGATAGACGCGATTTCCGGACCACTATGGACGGCCGCGCAAGCTTCAGGCAAAATAAAGACATATATGCTTATCATTTCAACAATGATTTTCACCAATGTTCCGGCGGCGTATATCATTCTCTATCTTGGTTTATCTCCGGTGTGGCTGATGGTTTATAAAGTGGCTATGAACTTTCTTATTCATTTCACACGAATCGGCTATCTGCATTGGTTGATTAACTTTCCTTCTTTAGATTATCTAAAAAAAGTGATGCTCCCAACCATATTCTATATAATGGTTGCAGTTCCACTCCCGTTCTTTATCTCTCAACATATCGATACGATAGCCTGGAATTTGTCACTTATCGTCTTCACAGTGTGCGAATGCACAATAATAGGCTTGTTCATTATGATGAACCGGAACGAACGAAACTTTGTGGTAAATAAAGTCCAATCAATATTACATTTGGCATAATGGATAAAGACAACATTTCAAAATTTGACCATTGTTATGGTTGCGGAGTGTGTATAGCCGTATGCCCGGTCAAGATTATCAGTTTCAGTGAGAATGGGACTGGTTTCTATTCTCCGCGCATTGACAATCAGGAGAAATGCATAAATTGCGGATTATGTCTGAAAATATGTGCATTTAATCATACAAAGTATGTTTACGATGACACAATAGACCTAAGAGCATTTGCAGCTCATAGCAATAATGAAATAGTACGTCAGCGCTGTTCATCAGGTGGTATCGGTTTCGAGATCGGTAGATTATTGATTGAACGTGGTTATAAAGCTTGTGGAGTTAGATATAATCCGGAATTACATCGGGCAGAGCATTATATTGCAAAAACCACAGAAGAATTTCAACCTTCTGTAGGTAGCAAATACATCCCGAGTTTTTCGTCGGACGCATTCTCTGAAATAGACAAAAAGGAAAAAAACTTTGTAACAGGTACTCCTTGCCAGATTGATTCTTTCAGAAGGTTGATACGGCATTATAATGTTGAAGACAAATTTGTATTATTGGATTTTTTCTGCCATGGAGTTCCCTCTCTTCTATTGTGGAATAAATACCTATCCGAGGTAGAATCAAGAATCGGGCAATCTACATTTGTATCCTGGCGTAACAAAACTACCGGATGGCAGGATTCCTGGGCTATATGTGCTGATGTTGACGATGATTCATTTGATTGGCATAATTCTTATAATCTGAATATTAGGGAAAAAAAACACCTCTACCAGTCACGGATGACAGAGGGCGATTTATTCTATAAATTCTTTCTCGGCAACTATTGCCTGAATGAATGTTGCTATAAGGATTGTAAATACAAATTATGTCATTCTGCTGCCGACATAAGAATAGGTGATTTGTGGGGAAAGACTTATGCCGGAGATAACAAAGGAACAAGTGCCGTTCTCACGTTCACAACTAAAGGGTTAGAAATAATTGAAGCGTTATCGTCCCAGTCTTGCAGTTTCGAGCAAGTTTCACCTTCGATTGCGACAGAAGGACAGATGGCTCACCCTGCCAACACTCCATGGGTCAGACCATTCATCTTCCATGCGCTGAAGTCAAAGCAATCGCTTAAGGCGATTGCAGATAAATGGTGCAGGGTATATCAATTATCCATCATGCCAAAAAGAGCATTCAACAAATTCAAACGAATCATTAGAAATAAATCATAATAGAATATGGCAAAACCGACAGTCGGAATACTCTCTATGCAACGCGTCATCAACTATGGCTCGTTTCTTCAGGCATACGCCTTAAAGCAACTGTTGCTAAACAACGGTGCCGGAGAGATTTACTTTGTTGATATTATTCCCGGTCCAATACTTGTCGATGCTCCTACGGCGAATAAAAATATCTGGGTCCGATATGCGGAAAAATTGTGGCAACTCACCAAAGGAGGAAAACTTGTATCCGGTGTCAAAACGTATCTATTCCAGAAAAAAGTTGCAAAGAGCATAATTTCTGCTTGGCCACAATTGAAACTTGGACAAAAAATTACTTGTCCTTTTGATTTAATTGTTATTGGAAGTGATGAAGTATTTAATTGCTGTCAAGATGTTTCCTGGGGATTTTCGACACAATTATATGGAGATATACCCGACTCTTCAGCACGAAAAGTTGTCTCGTATGCCGGATCTTTCGGGTACACAGATCTTGATAAACTTAAATCATATAGAGTAGATTCGGAAATCGCCAAACATCTCAGAAAATTAGAATCCATTTCAGTGCGCGACGAAAACTCAGCCGCCATAGTTGAGAAATTGATAGGGGAAAAACCGCCAATTCATATAGATCCTGTCCTTGCTTATGGCTATGAGCAAGAAATAGCCGATTTCAAGGAGAGTCCTATTGACACACCTTATATGATTGTATATTCATACCAAGATAGGATTAATGATGAGGCCGAAATCAGTGCCATCACAAATTATGCCAAAGCGAATGGATTAAAGTTAATTAGCATCTATTGCCGCTACGATTGGTGTGATAAGGCAGTGCTTGCTGAAAACCCAATTGAAGTACTTCGATGGTTTAAGTTCGCAGAATGCATTGTGACTGATACATTCCATGGCACAATATTCTCAATAATTACCCATTCAAATTTCGCAAGTCTGGTAAGGCCCTCAAATGAAAATAAATTACATTATCTATTGGAATCACATGATTTAGAAAGTAGAGAAGCTACCAACAATTCTTTAGCCAATATTTTAGCGACACATCCAGATTATTCTAAGTGTGACTCTATTTTAGAAAAAGAACGAGAAAATACGGTTCAATATATCAATAATATTCTTCCCCTTTGTTAATTTTTTTGGAAAAGTTTATCATAATTCGGTAAACAATGATTCCGTATTATTTGCTTACAAGTATATTGCTAATTTCTGGAATAATTTCATTAGATAAAACGACTATACGCTATAGAACGATAACCCTATATACACTATGTATAGTTACAATCTTATTTAGCGGCTGTCGTGCATGTGGATGGGATTACGAATCTTATATGATGCATTTTAAGCGAGTCCCCGAAGTGATGCATTATGTAAGGACAGATATGACAGTAGAACTTGGGTATGAATTCTTTGCAAGTCTATGTAAAAGTATTTTTTCGAATTATAATGTATTCTTATTCATATTTGCGGCAATAAATATAATTTTGGCAGGTATTTTATGTGAAAAATATTCTCCAAACCCAGTTTTTTCATTTATTCTGTTCTGTGGAGTTTATTTATATGGACAAGTGATGGGACAGATGCGTCAGCCGATGGCAATTAGCATTACATATCTGTTATCACTTCCCTTATTAGTTAACAATATGCGATGGCGAGCAGTGGTATGGACTATAATTGTTGGCATTCTGTTTCACAAATCAACAATTCTAATAGCATTGTGCTTACCTTTTTCCAATATCAAAGTTTCAAATAGACAATTTCTATTATTGTGCGGTATTTGTGGAATTATATTTGTATCACCAAGTTTATTGTCTGCTATATTATGGTTTATTATTCCAAAGAGTTTTTATCTATATGATGTAATGGTGGCATATATGACATACCTTTCACAAACATTCTCATTCACTTTTGGGATGCTCGAACGGGTAGGTCTTTTATTTATATGCGTGTATTACGGTAAAAAATATAGACTTTATGATACAGATGTCTTGTATCGTATTATGACAAACTTATTTGCAATGGGTGTATTTATATATTTTTCATTTATTCAATTAGCTTCCGAGTTTGCGTCGCGTGGTACTAAAGGTTTATACTTCAGTATAATTTTCTTACTGCCAATATTAATCTACAGAACTAATGGTATAGATAAAATGATAATAACTTCTGTTACGATACTTTGGATATCATATTTATATATCTCATTTCTAGTTAATCCTCCAGAACTATATAATCCATATATTTCAGTATTAGATTAAGAGAACGACTTTTTAGTTATGAAAATAGCATATACTATTTTAGGATTATACAATTCGGGGGGTATGGAGAAAATCCTTTTGCAAAAAGCTAATTACTTAGCTGATGTTTATGGACACGATGTGACTATTATTACTACTGATCAGGATAAAAGACCCGTTTTCTTTTATAAATCCCCGAAAGTTAAGCAGATTGATTTGGGTATCAATTACTATAAGAAAAAGGGGACGAGATGGTGGCATTTCTATAAACTTCGACTTAAAAGAGAACATCAAAGGATACTCACTCAAGTTTTGGAAGAGAATAAATTTGATATTTGTATTACTCTCATGGATTTTGATTTTGATTTCATTACAAAAATTAATGATGGTAGCAAGAAAATAGCGGAATACCATTTTTCACGATATGCAAAAGTGCTTTCCTCAAATAACTATTTCAAAAAATGGTTGCAGTTTATGCGAACGATTGTTTGGAAAAGGAAATTGCAAAAATTTTCACGGTTTGTAGTATTAACAGAGAAAGACAAAGAGCAGTGGGGTAACATAAAAAACATAACTGTTATCCCCAATTTTATTAGCTCTTTCTCAGCAACTATTTCTGACACAAGAAGGAAAAGAATAATCAGTGTTGGACGGTCAGATTATCAAAAAGGATTTGATTTGCTTTTAAGAGCATGGAAACTGGTACAAGACAAGTTAACTGATTGGGAATTGACAATATTCGGAGGTGGTGATAAGACAACACTTTTCAATCAAATTGAAAAAGAAGAATTACATAGAGTATCGCTTGAACAGCCAACATCAAATATTGGAGATGAATACATTAAAAGTGGTTTTTATGTGTTGAGTTCCCGATATGAAGGCCTACCAATGGTGCTACTTGAGGCTATCAGTTATGGACTGCCTATTGTGTCATTTGATTGTCCGTGCGGTCCATCGGATATTATTACGCATAAGTGTGGTATTCTTGTTAAGCCCGGGGATGTTGTTGGATTAGCTTCAGCTATTGAAAATATGGCTATGGATAGTCAAAAAAGATTAAGAGCTTCAACGGAGGCGATAAAACAAAGTGTTAATTTTTCGGCTGATGTTATTATGGAAAAATGGCAAGAGCTATTTTGCTCAATTATCAAGAAGCCCTAAATTCCAAAATCAATATTATGAATAGCGGCATAGGCATTATTATACCAGTATACAATGGTGAAAATTACATAAAGCAATGCTATCACTCATTACGTCAACAGACATACCAAGACTGGGAAGCGATTTTTGTGAATGATGGAAGTAAAGATCGTACAATGTCGATTCTTCAAAAAATTGCTGAAGAAGATTCGCGGGTCAAAGTGATTTCGCAACGTAATTCAGGAACAGCTGTAGCGAGGGAAACTGGTATAAAAAATGCGACCAAAGATTATATTACTTTTCTTGATGTGGATGACACATTGTCTGAGGATGCACTTTTAATTTTTACTGATGATGCCTTAAAGAATAATGCCGACATTGTAGTTGTCGGCATTAGTATTATAGACAATAGTAAGGTCATCAAGGAAATAGGCTATGAATGCAAGATCTTATCTGGTAAAGGCTTTCTCTATGCTTTATGTACTTCGCGAATTAGATGGCAATTGTGTGGTAAGGCTTATAGAAAAACTCTATTTGAGGGTATAATAACTCCAAAGAACTTGATTGCCGGTGAAGATATGGCGGTGTGTATGCAGGTTGGCATAAAAGCTGACACAGTTTATATAGACAATAGGATAGTATATAACTATGTTCAAAATTCAAGTTCGGTAACTCATTCTAAGAATATCAGTCTTTCCATAGACACCATCCTGTCAGCCAAATTAGTTGAGGATGAAATGTCAAAAAGAAATGATTTCTGTGAACTCCAGAATTATGTTGACTCATTATTCTTATTGTGTTTGTCATCAGCACTATTCAATGGAATTGACAGTAATCAAGTCTTAGTAAGAGATATTTTGAAAAAACACACTACAGTAGGGGCGCTTTGTCATATTCCCATATTAAAAGCAATTCCAATAATATTTTTAAAATTATTGAGTATCAATATTCTGTCATTCAGACGATGAAACTTTGTTATATAATTTTGGCTCACGAAAATATTAAAAGCATTGCAAGGTTAATTGAAAGATTGACCTGTGAAGATACTGTTTTCGTTGTTCATATTGACAAAAAATGTAGTGAAAATCTAAATCCATTGGAAAACATATCAAATGTCAAACTAATTCAAAAATTTGATATAAAATGGGGTGGAATCTCTCAAGTTGAAGCATTAAATTATTGTTGTGAAGTAGCATTAAAAGAAGATGCTGATTATTTTGTGTTATTGTCAGGAAGTGATTACCCTGTAAAATCCGCTAAGTATATCAACAGCTATTTCTGTAAGTATAGAAATGTCAATTTCATCGGTGGAAAATGTATTCCAAGTGCCGATAGTAGTTGGGCTGAGGGCGGGCGAAGAAGAACTGAATGTTATGCTTTAGTTTTAAAAAGAGCGGTTGCAACTATTGAACCTCGAAAAATGAATTTTAATAACTTTAGAGAAATCATTAAGGTTGTATTGAGTAAGTCAAATTATCTGAATGCTCTTAAGATATTTCTATCCTATCCCAAACGAAAAAACACTATTGGAATGCAACTATATGGAGGGGAGTTTTGGTGGCGTCTCCGAAGGGATTCTCTTGAACGTATAACTAATTATAGGTTGTCTCATCCTGATTATCACAAATGGCAAATAGATACGGCTAATTGCGATGAATTATATTATAACACCTTGGTATACAATCTATGTAACAATAACAGTTCCAATATTTTAACATTTATTAACTGGGGGGGGGTAAATCATCATCCCCTGATTGGATAACGATGTTGTCCAAAGATAAAATTAAGATTTTAACGTTAACTCCCGATATTCTGTTTGCTAGAAAAATTAAGGATGACGATGTAAAGAATTTAATTGATTCAATCTTGTGACAATATGTCTTTTTCTATTTTGATGTCGCTCTACTGGAAGGAGCAACCCTCTTTTTTGCGTCAGAGTCTGGATAGTGTTTTTGATCAAACACTTCCTCCGGATGAGGTCATTCTCGTGGAAGACGGACCGATTTCTGATGAACTGCAATATGTCGTTTCTGAATTCCTTGAACGACATTCTGAGATGAAGGTAGTTTCGCTGCCAGTTAATGGTGGACTCGGTAAAGCCCTCAATGAAGGCCTTAAACATTGCTCGAATGAATTGATAGCCCGAATGGATACAGATGATATCTCTGACCCTGAAAGATTTCAGAAGCAAGTCAGTTTTATGAAATCCCACCCGGACATAGACATATGTGGCAGTTGGCTTCAGGAATTTGAAGGTGATCTGACAAATATTCTCAATGTTAAGAAAGTTCCGATTTCTCATCAGGATATTTCTAAATATATCAAATCCCGAAATCCAATAAACCATCCGTCCGTAATATTCCGAAAAACAGCAGTGCAAAATGCAGGAAGTTATAAATCTTTTCCTCTCTTTGAAGACTATTTTCTTTGGGCGCGTATGATGGCCAATGGATGTAAGTTTGCAAATATTCCCGAATGTCTTGTCTATTTCCGTGTATCATTGGATATGTATAAGCGACGAGGAGGATTCAGATATGCCAAAGATAGTGCAAAATTTCAATGGACTTTACATAAACTGGGATTGACATCTGCTTTAACTGCCATTAAAGCCTCTATTCTCAGAGGAGGTGTTTATATTTTACCTAATTCTCTCCGAGCATCGATTTATTCAAAATTTCTACGTTCTTAAATACCCGAAATTTATGAAAATAGCTCTGATTGGTGCCAGCGGATTCGTTGGCACACGGCTTCTTGACCTTTTGCGCGAGGAGCCACAGAAATACGACTGCAAAAATATTGATTTGCTCCCGAGCCACTTTTTTAACGACATCAC
>CAZRJT010000013.1:0-19964 GCA_964600585.1 uncultured Bacteroides sp. | reverse complement strand
TCCGGCAAATTCCTGATGGTCGGCAAAGGCGAAAACCGCAAGTCGATGGCCTATGTCGGCAACATCGTGGCCTTCGTAAAATATATGATCGACAACGTCACCGAAGGCTACAACGTGTTTAACTACATCGACAAGCCTGACAATAATATGAACCAGCTTGTCACCCACGTCGGCAAGGTATTAAACAAACACATCCCAGCCACACACTTCCCTTATTGGCTCGGTATGATGGGAGGCTACTGCTTCGACATACTCGCCAAGTTGACAGGCAAGAAACTGACCGTTTCATCAGTACGCGTCAAAAAATTCTGCGCCACGACAGAATTCGATGCCCAAAAAGTACATTCATCTGGCTTTAAGGCACCCTACACTCTCGATGAAGGCCTCGCCCGCACTCTCGAGTTTGAGTTCGTGCATCCCCGCACCGACGACATCCAATTTGTGAGCGAATAGTTACATTACAAAGTGCATAAAATAGACAGGGGGTTGAGTCTCGGCTCAATCCCCTGAGTTATTTTTACCAAATTCAAATCTATAATCTAGACATCAAAATATTTAATGTCAGGGGCGGAGGAGGCGAACGTGGTATATGCCGCCAGTTGTATTGCCTTTCTCGGTGGCGAACTTCACATTAACACCGGTTTTTCCTTCAAGCAAACGGCGTGGAATGGCATATTCTTCTTCAATGAATTCGCTCTTGGCGGGATAATCCTTTCGGTCGACCTGGGCTATCACTTCGTCGTCAATCAAAATTTCGAATCGTCCATTCGCATTTTCGTTTCCCCAATAGCGCACTCGCAAGACGAGGTCGGCACTATTGTTCGTCGCCATATCATAAGAAAAATACCCTCCATTGGATGCATCACGCCAGAATTCCCCACTGTAATTACCCATGCCTGAGCTATTGGAATTCAAGCGGTGGTCGGCTTCAGGCTGTTGTTCGCCAGTGTTCACCGCATCGACGGTCCGCGAGTCAAGCTCGAGTTTGATTTTTTCATCGCGCAATGCGCTCTTGCGATAGCCGGCATATTCCTTGGGCGTCATCGACAACCAATAAATCACGTAACGCGAATCGTGGATGCGATAGAACGGCTCAAGCACCACCTCCGCTCCGTTGAATTCGAACAAATCAGCAGTTCGGAACGCCATCGGGTCAGCGGCATCGGGCTTCAATGAGTTGAGCTTCTTGAGCAGCGCAGAGCGATTGCCGATAAGGAGCGGCGTATCAAACACCGATACGAGCGGCCCGCCGGCTATATGCCCCCAACGATGGTCGCCAGCTATCAGGCCAGGCAGCGGCGCATCGGAGTTGAGCCGCGCCGCCAGCACAATAGGGCCGCGGAGGATGCTGACATAACTGGGCAGATAGTTGAGCTCTTCCAGCTCCATATGCATCGGCAACTCCATCTCCACCACATCGCCATCGTGCCATTCGCGAGAGACCTGGATATACGACGACGGCTCTGACTTTACCTTAAATGGCTGACCGTTTATGCGGATTGAAGGATTGGTACACCAGGCCGGATGACGGAGATTGACAGTGAATTCCTTGGGCTCGGCAATCGATATCGTAAGCGAGGTCGATTCTTTTTCAGGGAACTTATTGTTCTGAATCAGTTTGACACCTTTTTCCTTCCATTCGAGTTGCGACGGAATGAACAGATTCACCCAAAGCGAATCGCCTGAGTGGGTATAGATGAACTGCGCATATTTGCCATGGTTTTCCATCCCGGTTCCTACGCAACACCACATCGCACTGTTAGGCTGCGAATACACACGGTAATGTCCCGGACGCGCCGACGTGAAATACACGTATCCGCCATGTTCGGGATGTTGGGTCGACAAAATATGGTTATAAAGCGCGCGTTCATAAAAATCGGCATACGCAGCATCGGGACGCATACGGAACAACCCTTCTGTGAGCTTGAGCATATTGTTGGTGTTGCATGACTCTGGGCCCTCGCGATCATCAACATAGCTCTTTGCATCGGCAGCCGATGCAAAATGTTCGCGGCGGCTGTTCCCACCAATCGACAGCGAACGATTGTTGACCACAGTTTTCCAGAAGAAGTCAGCCGCACGATGATAATCTTCATCGCCCGACACTTCGGCTACACGCTGATATCCCACGACTTTAGGCACCTGAGTATTGGCATGAAGATTATCAAGCCTGTCCACGCCATCCGCCAGTCCATCGTAAAGCGAGTGATGGGTAAATTTAAGTGCCGTCTTAAGATACTTATCATCTCCGGTCATAGCATAAGCATCAGCAAAAATCTCATTCATACCGCCGAATTCGTTTCCAAGCATCTGTTCCATCTGTTCGTCCGATAGATTAGAGACTAAATCGACCCCCCAATCGCAAAAATTGAGAAACATATTCCGAGCAACTTTAGAACCGGCATACACCCAGGCGTCGCGCAGCCCGGCATACATCTTGTGCACATTGTACCAGGGCACCCAGTATTCCCATACTTTGCCAGGATTTCCGTTACGGATTTCTGCCCAAAGCACGTCTCCATTAGGCACTCCGCCCAGATATCCATCATTTCTGGCAGCAGCACAAAGAGCCAACTGCGAGAGCATGTATTCCATACGCTCTTTCAATCGAATGTCTCCGGTAGCCGCATAATGTATCGCCAAGGCCGACAGATAATGCCCTCCGACATGTCCGTCAAGTCCAGCCCAATTTGAAAAATCCTCGCCTTTAGGCTGCAAACCGGCTTCTTTGAAAAACGGGGCAAGAAGACGGTCGACATCATATTGAAGCAGAGTGGTCACATTGAGCTCCATAGCATGCTTGAACGGGCTATCAAGCAACGTCACGTCACCCAACGGAAACTCATTGTCGTATAGTGCGTCCTGCGCCATCACATTTTGCGATATGAAAATGGCAACAGCCGACAAAAATAATAATCTTATTCGCATAGATTGATATTTATACGTAACTTATTTCTCACTTTTTAAATTGCCACGAATCGAATTGCATTAATTCAGGGCCATTACCGGAAAAAACAAAGTATAAATCGTGAATGCCATCACGCTTCTTTATCTTACATTTTTTCTCAACCCAGTCACTGCCTGATGATGCGTCAACAGTGCCAAGCAATTCGCCATTAACGGCATCAAGACGAATCTCAATTTTTGAACCAGGCTTACCATTTCTTACGCGTGCCGACATAGATTTAGCACCATTTTCAAAATTAACTTCACGCACTTTTATATAATCGCCCGCATCGATATCGGTGACGTACACATTATATATATCGTCATAGCCGATGCCTATCCCCTCTTCCCATGCAATAGTCTCACCTTGCTGACGTACGTACGGATTCAAAGGATTGATGCTTTTCAACACACCGCGTTTGTCGTGATGTATGTAGGGAATCGAACCATCGGCATTGAAATTAAACGGAACCACACTAGCTGTGCGTCTACGACTATGCGCATCAGGCAAACCTTCATCCATATAGAAGAAATACCACTGCCCTTTATATTCGCACATACCCGTATGATTGCCCATACCGCCATGTTCAAACGCGCGCATAATCTCACCACCATATTTCCATGGGCCAAGCGGGGAGTCAGCCCAAGCCCAATAGGTATCTTCGGGACAATGCGCCGCATACGCCAGGTAATATTTGCCATTTCGTTTTGTGAGCCACGGAGCTTCCTCATAATCATCGCCAAATGCAGCCTTATCCTTGATTTCGAACACATTTATGTCACCATCGTAACTAATCATATCCTCATTTAGTTTCACGGCGTACAGCGCATTATTGCCCCAATACAGATATGCCTGCCCATCATCGTCGATGAATACGGTTGGGTCGATATCTTCCCAACCATGTCCGCTATAATTTGTATCACCAGCATATATCAACTGATTTTTACCGCCCAATGGATTTATGAAAGGCCCATACGGAGTGTCTGATACCAGCACAGGGACACCGCTGGTCGAAGGATAGAAATAATATTTCCCGTTACGATAAGCCACTTGCGACGCATTTGCATTTTCATACTCTCCAAAAAGAGAAATGTTAAAAATAGGCGCATGATGAGTCCAATTCACCATATCGGTTGTAGTGAAGCACAAATAATCACGCATAACAAAACGATCGGGAGTGGCTTCCCATTCGTCATGACCGGTATAAAGATACAACGTATCCCCTACCACCAACGGAGCTGGGTCAGCAGTAAATTCAGTCTGCGATATAGGATTTTGAGAACTTAGTGTCATAGCAGCGGATGCCATACAAACCGATATCATCAGATATCTACCTAATATATATTTACATTTCATATCAATCGTAATATTAATCATCAATATTCATCCATTTAATAATAGCCAAATGTCCAACAACACACATTTCATTTAGCTTTTGTCAGACTATAAATTCCACCCGGGCGTGTATCGAGGTCATACTCATAGGTGCGCAAAAGCATCGGATATTGTTTTACCGAACTTTCAGATATCAATGCATCCGCCATTTCTACTGGAGCCATCAATGGATTAGGACAAGAGCCAGAAGCAACAATCAATCCATCTCCTTCAAGAGGAACATAAGACCTTATGCGTATCTTTCCTCCGATATTTGACAATATAGTCGCATCCGAAAGTTGCCCATCAGCCCATTTCATATCTACGATGAAATTGCCTCGCGCTTTTAATCCTTTAACCTCTCCTTCAGACCAACTATCAGGAACGGCTGGCAACAAATGAACCGCACCATCATGACTTTGGAGCAACATTTCAGCAATCCCGGCAGTAAATCCAAAATTTCCGTCAATCTGAAATGGAGGATGCGCGTCAAACAAATTGGGATACAATCTCCCCTCACCCTGACCTTCATAAACCACACCCTTATCCGATGGCAATAAAGTGATGAAATTACGTATGATTTTATCGGCATGGTTTCCGTCAAGCAGTCGCGACCATAAATTAATCTTCCACCCGATACTCCAGCCCGTGGCCATATCGCCACGCTGGGTAAGCGATTTTTTAGCACCAGAGAAAGCCAACGGCGTACTATATGGCGAAATCTGTCGAGAGGGATATAACCCATAAAGATGCGACACATGACGATGTTCGTCACGTGAATTATCCGCATCTACACTCCACTCCTGAAGCTGACCGTAACGGCCAATCCTCATAGGCTGAAGTTTTGCGATTGCATTCTTTAGCTCATCCATATATTGGGAATCCTCTCCTAAAATCGCAGCACACTGTAACGTATTGTTCAACGCATCAAATGCGATTTGATTATCCATAGTACATCCAGCTGTAATCCAAGAGCTTCCATAGCCATGTTCGGGTGACATTGAAGGTACGGTGACAAGACAACCAGATTCGGGATGTTCCACCATAGCACTCAGATAAAAATCAGCCGTACCTTTTATCACAGGATAATACTTACGTAGAAAATCTTTGTCTCCGGTAAAAAGATAATGTTCCCATAAATGAGTGGCAAGCCATGCGCCTCCATTAGGCCACATACCATATTGTGCCATATCAATCGGTCCACATATTCGCCATAAATCCGTATTATGATGAGCTGTCCAGCCATCGGCTCCATATAAAATCCGGGCGGTTTCCGCTCCGGTTTCCGACAAATCACCTATCAAATCGAATAACGGCTCATGACATTCAGCCAAATTAGTCACTTCGGCCGGCCAATAATTCATTTCAGTATTTATGTTGATAGTAAACTTACTATCCCATGGCGCATGAAACGAATCATTCCATATTCCCTGAAGATTTGCCGGTTGACCACCAGGTTGCGATGACGAAATCAGCAAATATCGTCCATATTGGAACAGCAATTCAATGAGTGACGGGTCATAGTTTTTTTTAAAATCAGCTACACGAAGATGTGTTTCTTTATCAGCACATTCGCCCTTGGGCAAATTCAGCGACACCCTATCGAACTGGGACTTATATAAATTAATGTGGCCATTTTTCGCTTCTGAAAAATCCTTTTTCATAGCTCTTTGTAAAAGCTTTGACACCAATTTTTCAGGGTTACCACTTATATCTTTGTAAGAAACATAATTGGTCGCAGAAGCGATGTAGAGAGTTGCATAGCTTGCATTTTTCACAGTAAGCGCATTATCTCGAGATGCCACCTTCCCATCAGTTTCAATAGTTATGCCACACTTCGCCGTCAATCTACCAGGAATTCCTTCCTGATCGATGCCATTCACCGTAATCATCATAGCCTTTGGCTTGACTTGCACCAATGAACCTTCGGGAGCGTCATATTCCAAGCTAAAATTAAGTGCATCTTTACCCTCCGATGTGAAATTAGCCATTATCACGCCATCGGGCAACGAAGCGAGAAACTGTCTTCTGTATTCAGTATCGCCGATTTTATACGACACTTCAGCGACTGATTCAGATATATCAAGTTCTCTCCTATAATCAGTCGCCGGCAATAAATGCCCAAAGTCGATGGTAAGCGAGCCAAGAGTAAGATAAGACATTCCGTGATGCGGCGTAAGATAGTACTCATCAATCAAACGTTCAGCATCCTTTTCCTTTCCATTAAAAATCAAACGCCTTATTTCATCAAGGTGCTTGAGTCCTTCAGGATTGTTATTCGAATATGGACTTCCTGCCCAAAACGTTTCGTCATTCAATTGAATACGCTCCTTATCCACACCTCCAAAAATCATAGCACCCATACGCGAATTGCCGATTGGCAATGCTTCCACCCACATATTGGCTGGCTGAGAATACCATAGTTTAAGATTCTCCGCCCCCATACTCGCAACAGAGCCACATATTACGGCAAAAATACCTATTAAGAATCGAAGATTGGTCATATATCCAGCATTTTCCAATTACAAATAATCCATCACATTTTAACGGTAACCTTCTTACCTACATACGTTATATCCTTAGATTTTCCATCAGGCATAACCACCCGGAATGTACGTTTCTCCAACATTCCATCAAAAGCACCTTTACGGGCATCAATCATAAGAGTACGCCGCTTGTCATTCCATTTCATAGGAATTTCAGTATACTTACCGTCAATATAATTATAATTATCGCCTTCATCTTCATACAAAACGAATTCCGCATCAGCCCCCGGATAAATATTAAGCGTGATGAAATCAGCTGGTTTCTCTGATGTGTATTGCATTTCTTCTCCAAGAGGTAGGATGCTTCCGGCTTTTACATATATCGGCGAATGTGATATGGGAGCATCTGCGGCCAACGAGCGTCCACCCTCATAGAACTCATTAGTCCAAAAATCATACCAGTCGGCACCTGCCGGCAGATATACTTCATATGTTTTTTTCTGAGACCAATCCACTGAGGGCCAAATTCCGGCTCCCTCACTCGTATTTTTATTCCATCCGGTTGTTTCGTCCGTACTCACTTTCTTTTCAGCTGTAAATAGCGGGTCCACTACGGGACACACCAAAATATTACGGCCGAACATAAATTCTCTTGAGTTATCCCAAGTATTTTTATCGTCCTTAAAATCCATAAACAGAGCCCGCATAAAGCTGTCATCATCTACACTCACTTTACGTGCCGTGCTATAAATATAGGGCAACAGACGATATCTGAGCTTAATAGCATTCACCAACGCATCATAAATTGGCTCACCGGCACTACCGTAATAATAGAGTTCGCGATATACATCTGTACCATGGCTACGCATCATAGGGTTAAAAAGTCCAAATTGCATCCAACGAGTGTAAAGTTCTTGAAATTTAGGATTAGAGGGGGCTGTATTATCCCCCCACGAACGATTATAAGAACCTGCAAAAAATCCACCTATATCAGTGTTAACGTTTGGATTTCCGGTAAGAGTATGGTTAAGACACAACGGCACCTGATTACGCAACGATTCCCAGGAACTTGCCACGTCGCCGCTCCAAGTGTTGGCACCATATCGTTGCTGACCGGCGAAAAACGAACGTGTAAGGATGAACACACGTTTATCTTTATCCTCTGCTCGTTGATGCTGATCAACTCCTCCTACGGTCATAAACGGGTATAAATTACGGACCGAACGGAATGACCCGGCTGAACACGATTCATCAAGGTCAGAATCCTTATATTGAGCATGGTCGGGGTCTGTCGAATCCATCCACCATGCGTCAATACCCATCGAATGGAGTCGCTTTAAATGATTCCAATAAATGTTGCGTGCCGTATCGCTATAACAGTCATATACCCTCACACCCGACAAATAATCTCTGCGAGGAGGCCATTCGGTGAGGCCCGATTCAGGCCAAGTCTCGAACGAAAACAACAGATTCTTATCTTTTAGTTCCTTAAACTGTTTTGTTTCCGGGCCGAAACTCGACCAAATGCTTATGCTTATATGAGCATTATTATCATGCACCCGGTCAATCATTTCCTGCGCACGATTGAAATCGGGGCTTATGAACTCCATTGCATTCCAAGTGTAGTTGCTACCCCAATACTGCCAGTCTTGTATAATGCCATCGAACGGTATGCCCAACTCACGGTATTTATCGACAACTTCAAGAAGCTCCTCCTGCGTCTTATATCGTTCGCGACTCTGATGAAAGCCGTACGTCCACAGAGGCAGCATAGGCACTGTTCCGGTAAGATGACGCATATCGGCTATAACGCCATCGGCATTTCCTCCATACATAAAATAGTAATCCACTACATCCCCTACCTGACTTTCCAGCTCAAGGGTGGCATTGTCATTGAATGTAGTGGGTGAATAATTATCCCAATATATTCCATATCCCTTTATACTTTGAAAGAAATGTGCATAATCCTCAAGATTCGATTGTTGCATCAACCTGTGTTCGCCCCGTTGTGACATCTTGCCATTCTGCAACATTCCTACGCCATATATAGGCTCATCTTTATCAAGGGCGAAACTTTGCATGACCTTATAAGCTCCTTTATCGATGCCATCGGAAATTGGTGTGAACGAATAATCACCTTCGGCAAGAAGCAATGTGCCGTCTGGCTTATAAAAACACACCTTTCCACTGCCCTCATTCACTTCAACGATCAGAGCCTCGGTTTCATAGGTTGTCACACCCTGATGTTCGGTCTTCTTTAATTTCACATTTTCAGGTTTTGCCAATACCACCATCGAATTACGTTCGATATCAGAAATGCCTTTCGGAGTCTTACACACTCTCACAATCTCGGGCGTAAAGAACTGAATATTCACACCATCTGCATAACTACGAATTGTTATACACATAGCTATGGTGCATATTAGACATATAAATTTAATTCTCATTTTACTTTAAAATTATATATGTTTATAAATCAATGACGTTATTTCTATTCTTAAAATTTCAATACTTTCTTTCGTCCATCATAATCCACTTTTTTCTCTTTGCCATCTACGCTCACATAAAATACACGTCTGACCGGATCTGACGGATATGTGCCATTGCTCTCTGAAATCGTGAGTCGTTTACGTTTATCATCCCAGCTGAATTTTATTTGCGTATTCTCGCCATTCTCAAAAGCATATCCGTCGCCAGAATCGTCGTACAATGTAAATTCAGCATCTTTACCCGTAAACACATTCACACTAATAGGTTTATTGACAGTGGCACCACTATGTTCCACAACTTCCGTGGTAAGAATTATGCTGCCAGCCTTCACATATACAGGCAAATGGTCTATCGGAGCATTGGCAACAATAACTTTTCCGCCGTTTAATCGTTCGTGAGTCCAATAATCAATCCATCCTCCAGTATTTTCAGGCAGATAAACATCCCTCGACTGAACACCCGGATATGTCACCGGACATATCATCATATCGCCGAACATATATTGATCTTTTAAATCGAAGACATTTGAATCATCCGGAAAATCAAAAATCAATGGACGTGCCATTGAATAGCCACTATTTGTCTGCTTAGCAGCCATACTGTAAATATAAGGCAGCAACTCATACCGACACTTTATCATTTTGAGTATTGCATCGTAATATGGCGTTCCTTCTTCTCCGAAATGCCATATTTCGCGAGGTGTATCGGTTCCGTGACTGCGAAGAACCGGCAAAAATGTTCCCCACTGGAACATACGTGTATAATATTCCTTATATTCGTCATCAGCAACACCTCGCGGAAATTCGCCTTTATAAAACCACCTTGAACCATCACGGGTGAAGAAACTGCCAACATCTACCGTCCAATACGGATTGCCCGTTGCAAAATAATTAAGACCGGCCGGTATCTGCTGCCTGAACGATTCCCATGAAGCATGCGTATCTCCATTCCACACTATCGTGGCATAACGTTGCTGTCCGGCATAAGTAGAGCGAGTCAGGTTGACCACTCGCTTTTCATCGGTGGCTTTACGCTGATGCTCGTATATTCCCTTCGAATGGTTGAGCGAATACAAGCATGCCCTATCCGACCCAAGTGCTTCTGACAAGATTTCATCATTAAGCTTCCAGCGCCGTTCATGATCATTCCACGAATATTCTTTTCCATTTTCAGGAGCAGGCAACTCATTCCAATCACCATCGAGCGGTTCGCTGCTGTCACACCACCACGCATCAAACCCATTACTAAAAAATTCATTATTGGCATAATCCCAAAAAAGATCACGAGCCGCAGGATTGAATGCATCATATATCGAATGTTCCAGCATAAATCCTCGTTGTCTAAAATCGTCAGCCTCAGGGCAATATTGTGGATTATCCCATATGCTCACCATCAATTTCGCATCAAGTGAATGAACCGAATCGGCCAAAGCTTTAGGGTCAGGATAATGCTCTCGATTCATCTTCATATATCCCCAACCTTGCGGCCAATAATTCCAGTCCTGTACAATCATATCCAATGGCACATGTCGGCGACGATACTCTTTTACGGTATTTATAATGTCGTCCGACGAAACGTATCGTTCTTTCGATTGTATGTAACCGAACAAATACCGGGGCATCATCGACACTGGCCCTGTCAGATAACGATATCCGGCAACCACCTGCTCAGGATTCCAACCTTTTATGAAATAATAATCCAATGTCTTGGCATCCTCCAGCTCCATTGTGGTTTCATAAGATAATGCAGCGTCGTCAATGGGATGGCTATCATATTTCATGGAACACCCGGCATCAAACAGCAGCCCATAACCTTTTGTTGATATCAGAACAGGAACGAAAGCTTTAAGATTATGCTGAGTCAAATACATTTTCTTGCCAAGCAAATTCATATAATCTTCCATATGCGATCCGAGACCGTATATGCCTTCCGTAGAATCCGTATAAAATGACACGGCATAGCGATTCTTAACTCCTAATGTATCACGACGGAGCACATCCTTTACCGTAACTTTTCCATTAGCCGTATCCACCATCCTGGCTGAAGAATCGTCATATATCACCCTTTCTCGTGCGACATTTTCCCATTTATGAGGAGAATCTGCCGATTCGGCCAACAATATGCTGTTGGTTCGAGGCTCTATAAATTCAACCCGACCATTCGCATCAACGGAAACCGTCAGAGAATCCGAACTCCACACCATGCAATCGCCAATCTTTTCGAACTTCACATCGACATCGGAATGTTTGTATACGCATATCCCGGTAGCATTATCGGTCAACGTCCCATCCGGTGTCCATCGAACGCGTACGATTGTGGGCGTTATAAATTCTACATTTGGTTGAGCGGCTTCTCCAACAATCGACATTATGGATAAAGCAATGCAAGTAAACAAATCTTTCATAATATCTTTATCTTTAGCCCCCCTCTCCTTCAATTGTTAAGATACGACCGTTCTCATCATAAGTCAACTCGCATACTTTAAGACTACGAAGCCACGACTTTCCGCCCGAAGGCACACTGTCATGATGAAACAGATACCACTTCCCATCATATTCGAGTATGCTGTGATGTGTAGTCCACCCAACCACAGGTGTCAGAATCACTCCTTGATATACGAATGGCCCATAAGGATTGTCACCGATAGCATAACAAAGCAAATGGCTATCGCCTGTAGAATATGAAAAATAGTATTTACCATTATATTTATGAACCCAAGACGCTTCGAAAAAACGATGTGGATTGTTAGCTTTCAAAGGCATTCCGTCATCGTCCACCACTTGTATGGGCCTTGGCTCTTCGGCAAACTGGAGCATATCTTTACTTAATCGCGCACATCTACTTGGTAATGATGGTTCTTCTCCATCCGGAAGTACAGCACTTTCAAGGGCTTTGTTGTCACGATATCGCTGAAGTTGTCCCCCCCACAAGCCTCCAAAATAAAGATAGTACTCATCACCATCCTTAAGCACGCAAATATCCATCGAATAGCTTCCACGCATAGGATCAGGCTCAGCGACAAAAGGGCCTTCAGGATTATCCGATATCGCCACTCCGATTCTAAATATGTCATTCTTATCCTTCAACGGGAAATAAAGATAGAACTTACCGTCTTTTTCGGCACAGTCACAATCCCATAATTGCCGACCGGCCCAGGCTACATCAGCTATGTCAAGTGCCTTACCATGGTCCGTGACCCTACCCGTCATCGGGTCACCGTCTATCGACAGCACATGCATATCTTTCATCACATACTGGTCGCCGTTGTAATTTTCGACGTTTTCACATTCCCAGTCATGCGACGGATATATATATATTTTCCCATTAAAAATATGTACGCTTGGATCGGCCATATAATCATCAGGAAACAGGTATCTTTTCTCAGGTTTAATAGATGTCATACTTTAATATTTATTGTTTTTCAATCTTTAGTTCGTTAACCATAAATGGTTTCATATTGTAGTCGCGGTCAAAAAGGAGCGGATAATCAGTGCGTCCACGCATTGGAAAATCATTTTTCCACGACATACCGTCATACGTTCCCCACCACGTGACACGCGAAATAACGTCGGAATGTCTTTTGTAGATATCCATTACGGCAGCCATTCGTTCATTCCATTCTTTACTCACGTCATCGGGCAATCCGTTAGTATAAGGATTGAACTTTGCTTTAAAATCGACGTTGTCACCTACGTTAGCTCCACGATGAACAGTTGGAAGCGCCGACATATCAAGCTCCGTAATCATCACATTACACCCTGTTGACGCAAAAGCTTCAATCGATTTTTCATATTCGTCAAGCTCCGGGTAGTCCAACCCGATATGACTTTGCATTCCTATACCGTCGACTCGCAGGCCTCTATTTTTTAAGTCGTTCACAATTCTCACATACGCCTCACGCTTTGCAGGAATGAACATTGAATAATCATTGATGTAAAGTTCCGCATCTGGATCGGCTTCATAGGCATATTCAAACGCAAGAGGAATGAATTCTTCACCAAGTATATCGTAGAACGGTGAATGACGATACGAACCATCGTCCAAAATAGCTTCATTCACAACATCCCAACCCTTGACACGGCCTTTATACCTTCCGACAACAGCTGAAATATGAGCTTTCATACGTTCTTTCAATACTTCGGGCGTAACATAATCACCATTCTCATCCCGGGCAAACCAACGTGCGAGCTGCGAATGCCAGATAAGAGTATGGCCTATGATAGACATTCCTCGATCCTCACCATATTTTACAAACTTATCTGCGTCATTCCAAAAAAACACACCCTCTCTGGGCTGAATTTTTTCGTTTTTCATACAATTCTCAGCCACAATCGAATTAAAATGCAACGATACGATCGAGTCTGCTTTAGAGTCATATCCATTCACGTGTCGGACCGGGATGGCGGCTCCTATGAGAAAATCATTTTTAAAATGCTCCTTTATCGTAACCGGAACTGGCCGCGATGATGAGCATGAGAACTGCACCGACAATAACAGTATCGAACCTAAAAACATTATCTTCATATGACAAATCATTTATATATCGACATATTTCAATTTCTTCCATTGTGTCGTTGCTCTATCTCACGATTAATCGCGTCAATACGCTCATCATCAAGCTCATATTTTGATATGATAAACATAGCCCCGACCAAAAGAATAGCCGGAATGACAGCAACAAGCCACAGAATGCCTTGCTGCGCGAACAATGTCTGTTCGACCG
This sequence comes from uncultured Bacteroides sp., assembly GCA_964600585.1. Classification (GTDB taxonomy): domain Bacteria; phylum Bacteroidota; class Bacteroidia; order Bacteroidales; family Muribaculaceae; genus Paramuribaculum. The sequence goes on along the minus strand of CAZRJT010000013.1, from coordinate 5,944 downwards.
CATCTTTTTCAAACCCAACGAAGGCAAGCACCAATCCCGGTACGACTCCGCCAAGAGCCATTCCGGCTTTATAAAATATTCCAGTAAGCGCATTTACTATACCCGATATTCTGCGTCCATGCGTATACTCTCCGAATGAGATTACTTCGGGCACCAGAGCCCACATATAACCAGTGGCAACAATCACGCCGGTCGACTTGACAAATTGAGCTATATACACAATCCACATATGTTTAAGACCCGGAATGACCGACACGACATAAAGCATTGCCATACCGACAATGGCTGTTACAAGAAATATGTTAAACATACCTCTTTTCCCCACCATCTTTTTTATCGCAGGAATCATTGGCATAAATATGAATGCAGGTATCGAGCTAAGTCCCATAAATATCGAAAGCTCTCCGGCACTTCCATGCATATTATAGTTAATGTAATATGCTCCAGCAGCATTCCCTATCGCCATCATTGCAAATGCAGTGACAAAGAAGAACGCAAGAACTCGCAAAGGACGATTATGGACAAACTCCATCCACAGGTCGGATATACGCACATTTTCCGTTTCCGACTTATCCATCACAACTCGTTCACGACATTGTGAAAAGCAAAATATGAGCAACATAAACCCAATGCCACCATAAAGCGACATCGTTTCGAGCCATGCCACGTCATTTGTCGACATATCCTCCGTTTCCATCGGGTCAAGCAATTTCAATATAATCGGAATACCCATTCCCACTGCAAGACCTCCCACATTAGCCATAAACATTCTCACCGACGTGAGTTTTGTTATTTCGACCGTATCGCGTGTCAACGATGCATTTAATGCTCCATACGGAACGTTTACGAGCGTATAGCACATAGATAGTCCCACATACGTGATATAAGCATATAACAACGAACCGGAAAAGCCATTCCAAAAACAAAGTATTGCGAAACAAGTCAAAGGGATGCCGCCCAATATCAGGTATGAGCGATATTTACCCATCTTAGGATCATGCTTATCTACAAACGTTCCCACCAACGGATCCCACACCACGTCTATGATGCGTACCACAAGGAACATAACGGCGGCCACAGCCGGATCAAGACCATAGACATTGGTGTAAAAAAACAGTAGATACATACTGATGGTCTGATATATCAGGTTTTGGGCAAGGTCGCCCGAGCCAAATCCGATACATTGCAGCATCGAAAGCTTATAGAAGCCTTTAGCTTTTGTTGAATTAACAGTATTTTCAGCTGATTTCATCGTAAATAAGATTTAAGAACAATAACTCAATTCTTTATAACCACACCACCATTAGTGGGAATATTTATTTTAACGACTCCATTTTTTCTGATTTTTATATCATTACAATGACCCTTAAGATTTTTATCATCGCAATACATTGTAAACACAGCGGGGTCGTTGCCATTTCCAAGCATTTCGGCAGGCAGAGTCACATCCATAGTCAAAGGATTGTCCTCAGCATTTATACCGGCGACATACCACTTATCACCACTACGACGAGCTATAATTACATATTTGCCGGGATAACCATCGATAAACCTGACATCATCCCAAGTAGTGGGCACTTCTTTCATGAAATCGACAGCCCATGACGGCGCATCTTCGAGATTGTTCGGAGCCATAGCAAAATGCTGCACCGGGCTTTGGAACAACACTGCCGTAGCAAGAGCAAATACGTCAGATGTTTTTCGTTCCGATCCCCCTGGCTGATTATTGTGAGTGTAGTATTTATTCAGCGTGCTTCCGCCGAAATCCATACTACCTACCGTATTGCGTATAAACGTATGTGTGCAGGCATTCTTTGCTTCGGCATCACACATTCCTTGAGAAAAATGGAGATTTTCACTTGCAAGCACAGCTTCGCTCGCTGCATAATTGGGATACATTCTTTCCCAACCCCTTGGGAGCGTACAACCATGAAATATCACCAGAATACCGTAATCATTAGCATCCGCAAGTATTTCGTGATAAAGCTTCATTGTCTCTTGCTTGTCTCCTGCAAAAAAATCCACTTTGATTCCGCGTATGCCATTTTTTTGCATCCATGCCATAGCCTTACGGCGCTTCACTATGTCATTCATTATTCCACGTGGTCCTTGAGGCGCATCATTCCAGCTACCATTCGAATTATACCACAGATAAAGATCCACACCCTTCGACTTTCCGTATGCGGCCAATTGTTCTATGCCTTCATAGCCAATCTGCGTGTCCCATAACGCATCAACGAGTACGGTTTCCCAGCCCATCGCCGCAGAAAAATCGATATAACGCTTCTGTTCTTCAAAATTACAGCTTGGATCCATCTTTATTATCCAGCTCCAGCTCCCTTTACCGTAATCATACTCCTTTGTCGGCTCATAAAGCGGTGAAACCACATCGAACGGTATGGTTGTTTCCACAATTGGCGCAAGTGTCTCACCGACTGTTATAGTTCGCCATGGCGTATAGCCCGGCAATGCGATAGAAGCTCCGGTAGAACCAAATCCATTCTGCTCACCTGGTTGGGCATAAGCGATGCCATATTCACCTCCATCTTTACCCAGAAGGTGGGCACCGCAATAATCGCCAGCCACACCTGTTTCGGAAATCAAGATCCAGCCATCTTCGCCATTTTTAAAAAGGCACGGAAACGTATACCCTATGCCCCACCCATTCTTGCCGGTGTCGTCGTCAAGGGTGTAGTTTGTTTCATAACTTGGAGATGTACGTGCAAAGCCCCCCATAGGCCCACTCTGCGGACAAAGAAATGTAGTAGTGCCATCAAGCATATTAAATCCAGTTGCTTCACCGTCAACCACGCAACAGAGCGTTTCGTTCTGTGGGAGCAAACGATACCTGAAAGCCACATTATTATCACTCACCTGAACAATAAAATCAAATACAGGTTTACCATCCTTTTCAAACGTGAATGTCTGTCCTTTTGCATTGTAACTTACATTGCTTTTCTTGATATTAGGAAGTGAGTAATCATCAATTATTTCCTGTTCTTCCGAAATATGCTTTATGGTAAGACCTGATGTAAAATCGCCTATATTGGTAACCAATCCCAATGGTGACGATCGAATGAATTCCTTTTCGGAATAAGCCACTTCATACGTAGGCAATCCATCATTGTCGCTTATTTTTACGACTGTTTTTCCGTCAGGACTCGCCAACACATACGATGCCGCTGAAACAATCGGGCATCCAAACGCCAATGACGCATAAATAAAAAGCTGCTTTCCAACACCCATTTTTCTCATATCAAGTACTATTATTTTTAATCGAATTTCCTAATCAATTTATTCGAGATAAATCATCACCGGATTTTCTATCCCCATCGTGACAAGCATCTCCTGCGCATAACGGATGCCAAGCATCCGATATGCTTTGGCCGTAAAATGAAGCCCGTCGCCTTTTTGTGGCAAATTAGCCGATGACACCACGCGTGCATTTCCAATCTCGACAGAAAGCGAGTCTATGATTTCATTCATACCGCCGCACAATCCGCCTTCTTCTGTACTAACTACTTCACCTACGATTAAAGGCACGGAATTAGACTCCAAGCCAAGGTCATCAAGCAGATTGTCATATATTTTATGCACCTTCTTACACCATTGCACATCGCCGCTGTTTGATTCGCCCTGATGTAGCAATATCCCCTTGATAACGCCCTGAGTCTGCGCTTTTCTGGCACATTCAACAAGTGTTGCATACGGAGCATTGTCATATTCCTTCATATATCCTTTGAACCACTCTGCTTCATTTTCCAACGAAGCAGAATCGAAATCCTTATCAAGATGCTCGATTTTACATCCACCTATTGCAACACATACCACTCCGATGGCCACCTCATCAGGAAGATTTTTCACCATCATACGTCCAAAATAATCCATTGGGGTCAAGCCGGTGCCTTGGCGTACAAGCGGAGGTATCGCCTGGTACCACTCCCCTTTTTTCCTGCCGGAATTCGGGAAGTCAACCGTAGCCATCACTTTGAACCGTTCAGGCACATCCACACTGTCCACAGATTCAATTTGTGCATTTCCTTCCATATTGGATTGTCCCAGACAAATATAAATGTGGAAATTTGGGTCAACAGCCTTTACTGCAAACACACTGATGAATATGGTAAATAATGATATCAGATTTCTAATCAATCTCATCCAACATAATATTTATATATGCAAATATAATTATAATATGCCTAATCACAAAATGTTAATTACCTTATTGTCTGAAATATACGGCATCATTTAACGCCCAAAAAAATATCGATTCCGCATCCGCCTATTTCATAAGGCATTATTGGTGACCGATATAATCGTGTATGCAATATCGAAATAGGGTTATTGTGATTAAAATTATTGTAGTTTATACACAAACCTTCTGCAAAAATTCAGTTTATGCCATTACGCATTCAACATTTCAAAAACGACAATCAGCTATCTGGCATAACACCAAATAGCTGATTGTCGTTATGGCCGGACATATGAATCTTTATGAAAAAACACCGTTATTTCAGTTGCCAATAATCAAAATTAAACAACTTGGGCCCTTTTCGTCCCTTGAACACTAAATACACATCATGCGTACCGGATACGGGCATCTGCGTATTAGTTTCAATATATTTCCAACGTTCCCAGCCACCGGTCCCGGGCACTTTTAGCTCGGCCAGCAACTGTCCATCGATAGAATCAAGCCTTACCTCTATCATTCCACCCCTTAGGGCACTGGCAACCGACGCCCCGAATGTTTTTGGTTTACGTTTTGAGAAATCCACATTTGCCAATTTTATAAAATCGTCATTATGTATGTCCGAGACATAAACACCAGTCGAAGCATTCGATTCAGTGGTCACGCCTTTCGACCAAGCCATTGTTTCGGCTTCAACCCTCTGAAACGGATTAAATTTGCCAACAGGCTTCACGCCCTCTGCCGTCGGTAAAATCTGAGGTATGGTGCCATCAGCGTTGTATGTAAACGGTTCTACTGAAATGCTTCGACCAAAACCGCCTCCTCCAGGCAACTTGCCGGTATGATAAAAGAAATAAGAATTGCCCTTATAATCGACCACACCACAATGATTTGTAAATGAACCAGTATCAGACAAGGGCATAATTTCGCCCATATATTTCCATGGCCCGGTAGGCGAATCGCTCATAGAGTACGCGATGTGCTCAGGCACTCCGCCAGCCGCATATAGCAGATAGTATTTACCATTTCTTTTATAGAACCACGGCCCTTCCGTGTAGATATCGGTATATTTTTTATCTTTTTCTCTCAATTTAGGACCTGGGGCACCAAAACCTTCTTCAGTCTGTTCAACCTTTTTCACCTCTCCATCAAATGAAATCATATCATCATTGAGTTCAACATAATATATTTCAGGATTACCCCAATACAGATATGCGCGGCCATCGTCATCAACAAACACAGTCGGATCTATGTAATCCCAACTGCCATCGACAAGCGGCTTGCCGAGTGCATCCTTAAACGGCCCTGTCGGAGTGTCGCCAACGGCTACACCGATTGCCATCGCGCCCGTAAGCGAAGAATGCAGGGGCACATAAAAATAAAATTTACCGTTTCGTTCAACACATTGTGGAGCCCATGCCCGGTCATCGCCCCATGTGAAATCCTCAATTGCAAGCGGCGAACCATGGTCAGTCCAGTTCACCATATCGTCAGTTGAATATACTCTCCATTCCTGCATCCAGAAAAAATCAGCGCCATTTTCATCATGGCCGGTATATACATACAGTCGTCCATTATGCACCATAGGAGCCGGATCGGTAGTGTAACATGTCTGCACAAACGGATTCTCTGCCATCAACAATGCAGGCATAAACAAACCTATGAAACTGAATAGCCCTTTCTTCATATAATATATCTTTGTGTATGATTGATTTATATTAATTCAAACTTATTTTAAATGAGAGATGTCGTTTC
>CAZRJT010000012.1:0-29590 GCA_964600585.1 uncultured Bacteroides sp. | reverse complement strand
GAAGTACACCAAGGCTCTCAGCAACGAGCTCTCCGTATCGTTCACCGGCAACATCTCTTACTCTCGCAACAAACTCGTCAGCGCTGACGAATTGAACTATCCCTACCAGTGGCAGCGTTCTACCGGAACTCCTCTGGACGACTTCAATCGTAGAGGCTACATCGCCGAAGGTCTCTTCAAGAGCCAGGAAGAAATCGACAACAGCCCGGTTCAGAACCTCGGTTCGCAGGTTATGGTGGGTGACATCAAGTATCGCGACCTCAACGGTGACGGCAAGATCGACGCCGACGACCAGACTATGATTTCTGTATATGGTAGAAAGCCTCGCTTGCAGTATGGTTTCGGTGCAACCGCCAACTGGAAGAAATGGGACTTCGGTTTCTTCTTCACCGGTTCAGCTAAGCGCACTATGAATATGGCCGGCGCTGTCGACCCGTTCATGGCCGAAAACCAGCCGCGTAACGTCCTCACTTGGATTGCCGAAAACCACTTCGACATCGACAAGGGCAACTTTGATGCAGCTTATCCCCGCTTGGCAGTTTCGCAGAACTACATCGCCAACAACCGCGTAAACTCTACCTTCTGGTTGCGCAACGGCGACTTCATGCGTCTGAAGAACATAGAACTCGGTTGGACATTCCCGCTTGGCCGTATCTACGTAGCCGGCACCAACCTGCTCACTTTCTCTAAGTTCAAACTCTGGGATCCGGAACTTAACAACTTCTATAACTATCCCTTGCAGAAGAGTGTGAACGTAGGTGTACAGTTTAACCTCTAATACATTTAAATCGCTATGAAAATTAAAAATATATTAAGCAAAGTAGCATTGTCAGCGCTTCTTGCATCGACGCTCGGAGTTACGTCATGTAACTACCTCGACGTGGTTCCGCCGGAACAGGTGTCGATTGACGACGCTATGAAGACTCCGACCAATGTGTTGGGCTTCCTTTACAGCTGTTATTCGTTCTCGCTGAACAACTCACTCTGCGACGTGCCCTACGGTACGTACCTCAACGACATCAACGCCTGTGCCGACGAAATGCTCAACCCCGACGCATGGGCAGCCGACGGTGGCAACTCGTCAATGTACATCCTCTACGGTACACTTTCGCCTGCTGCCAACTATAATATGTGGCACCACAACTACTCGGCCATTGGCCAGTGCCTCACGTTCATGAAGAAACTTCAGGAACACGAAGACTTCCTGATGGAGCGTGAAATCGTAAGCCGTGCCGAATACGACGAATTCTTCTCGGAATGCCAGGCCCTCATCGCTTACTATCACTGGATCCTCTGGCGTCGTTATGGCCCGATTCCAATCCTCAGCGAAATGCCTGACATGGGCATCTCTTCGGGCGAAATGTCCGGCCGTATGCACGTTGACTACGTGGCCGACTGGATTTGCGACCAGTTTGACCAGGCTGCTGAAAAACTTCCCGCATGGCGCGACACCGACACCCGTGGCCGTTTCACTTCTGTGATGTGCAAGGGCATGAAGGCTAAAGTGCTCCTCTATGCAGCTTCTCCGCTCTACAACGGTTCGTTCCCCTGGGACAACTTCAAGAACACCAATTGGGAAACTCCCGGCTACGGCACTGAACTCGTGAGCAAGCACTATGACGAATCGAAGTGGCAGCGCGCCCTCGATGCCACCAACGAAGCTATCCAGCTCGCCGAAGGTGCCGGTCAGCGTGAAATCTACACCGACGACCACTATAAAGAAGAATCTGACAAGAACCTTATCGACCTTCTCTATGTGCCCGGTGATGTAGACCTCGCATTCAAAGAAGCCGTGTTCCGCATGCGCTATCTCCACTATGCGATGGAAGGTGAAGGCAACCACGAATTCCTTTTCCACACCGACTCGGGTGGTACTCAGGTTACCCTCTGGTATTCTGCATGGCCCCGCAACATCATGAAGCTCAACAACGGCTCTATGTACTCAGGTTGGTCAGGCCAGAACCCGACCCTCAATATGGTTGAAACGTTCCTAACCAAGGACGGTTACACTCCTGCTACCGACCCCAACTTCGTCGACGAATCTGAATGGTTCAAGTCGGCAGGTCTTCCCGAAGATGGCGCAGGCCGCGACCGCATCATCAACCTCTGCATGAACCGCGAACCCCGCTTCTATGCTTGGATCGGCTTCGATGGTGGCGACTATGGCTGTAAGCTTGCTAACGGCAAACCCGTTCACTTGAACATGATTGACCCCAACCAGAATGGTTTCGACCGCAACATGCGTAACAACTCGATCACCGGCTTTATGATGCAGAAGTACATGCCGCCGACAATGATGCGCGACGCCAACGGTAACTCCGTAGGCTTCCAGTGGACTTCACGTGCCATCCTTCGTCTCGGCGAGCTTTACCTCAACCGCGCTGAATGCCACGCCCGCCTTGGCCACACTCAGCAGGCCATGGACGACGTGAACGTTATCCGTCGCCGTGCAGGCGCTGCCGAGCTCACCAACGCTCACCTTTCGGCTATGCCTATCCTCGATTGGGTGAAGACCGAACGCATGATTGAGTTCTTCAACGAAGGTACCCGCTGGTTCGACGTTCTCCGCAACGTTGAAGGCGAAAAATACTTCAGTGCCGGCAAACGTATGGGCCTCACCGCCAACGTTCACGCTCCGACATTCGAAGAGTTCAACACTCCGCAGCCAGTGCCTTACAACTACACCTTCTCGAAGAAGCTTTACTTGTACCCGATTCCGCAGAACGAGGTTTACTCTAACCCGCAGATTGTCCAGAACCCGGGCTATTAATTCGATTGTGTAAAACACTTAAATTGAAATATCGTTTATGAAAAAAATATTATTGGCATCGGCCACGGTGGCATTGTTGCTCGCAGGCTCGGCTTGCTCGAACAACTATGACCTCTATCCCGATGAAATGGCAAAAGTGCTGATGATTAAGGATTCCGGCACACGGTCGGTAACCGTTTACTCGGCACAGGACAAGGTGCCTGTCACCTTAACGGTGCTGAAAGGCGGCGTTTCGCCCGAGCAGCCCTCAACGGCAACCGTACGCGCAATGACTCAGGCTGAGTTCGACGAGTATGCAGCAGAATCGGGTCTGGCTTACAGCTTCCTTCCCTCTAACTGCTATTCGATTGGCGACGGAAGTGCAACTTCAGTGACTTTCAATGGCGGCGAAGGCTATCAGAATGTGACTGTCGACCTCGATGTTAAGGCAATCGGCGCATATCTCGAAGCTAATCCCGGTCTCGTTCTCGCTCCGGCAGTTCCGTTGGTTCTCGAAGCTACCGACGGCAGCAAGGTGAGCGACACGGATCATATGCTCTTCCTCGTGCCTGACTACCGCATCCCGACCATCGGCTTCGTTGAAACCGAACCGGTTCTTTTGAATGGCGAAACTTCTTACACATTCGACCTCGGCTTGCCTTTCGAAAGCCAGTGGGACATCGAATGCAAGGTTGAAGTTGACGCTGACGCTCTTGCAGAACTCAACGATGCATACGGAACTTCTTATGGCTTGATGCCTTCGAATGCTTATAGCGGTGTTGGTTCTGTTACTCTCAATGTAGGCGAGCAGACCACTCAGCTCACCATAAACATCGACAATGCCAAGGCTGGTTTCCGCACGGCTCTTCCGTTGCGAATAACCGCCCTCAGCCTCGACGGTTTCGTGCTTGAGAACGCATCGGCCCTCCTCGCCGTTGACAACGCAGCTTCTTACAAGCTCGCCCTCACTGCCGATATGCTCTACACCAACGACGTAGTGGCCGGTGACGGTGGCGGTCTGCCCTCGCTCATCGACGGCAACCTCGGCAACTGGTTCCACTCAAGCTGGGCATCGTTCGTACGTGACGACACATTCGGTTCGTATGTAGGCTACAAGCTCAAATCGCCCGTGCAGTCGGTAGGTTTCGACGTTACCACCCGTCCTAACAACTCTGCCGGCATCCCCACCCGCGTTGAGCTCTACGCCCTCGACAGCAATGGCAACTGGCAGCTGTTCGCCAACAGCAGCAGCTTCGGCAAGGTTCTCACCGCAGGCAGCCAGACCGGCTCGTTCGGATCGTTCCAGTGCGACTTCCCCTTCACCGAATTCCGCTTCTGCGTCAAGGAGTCGAAGAACGGTGTGCTGATGGGCACGTCTGCAGCTTACTGGAATGCAGCTGAAATCGTGGTTTACGGTAAGTAATCCCGAAACGTAATAAAACCCAATACAGAAGCGGGCGGCGACAATCGCTGCCTGCTTACTTTGGAACAATCATCAGTAACAGATGATTATAACCTTGTTGTGAAACAAGGCCCCTTTGATAAATTTAATTAATAATGGTAATTTGAATATTAATTAACTGTTCTTCGGCAGCTCCTTTCGGGGAGCTGTTGAAGGGAACTCTAAAACGGAGGTCGCCGTGAGGCGGTCTCCGTTTCTGTTGTCGGTTTTTAAATATTTCGTATCTTTGTGCAGTCCGTGGCGTTGATTGCCCCGACTGACATGTCACATCTGTTAATGAATCTGCGACGCTGATGATTACTACGCTCCACATAGGCACTTCGATTGTCTACCGCACTCCCATAGCGGCCGAGGACGGGCTTACGGCGCGTCAATGCGAGCGCAGGGCCGTGAGCCGGTTGGTGGAATATGCGTTTGGCACTGACTGTTTGCTTCACAATGAGGATGGGGCGCCTTATATTGCCGGGGGCGTCGCACCGCACATATCGGTGTCGCACGGGGCCGGCGAGGCATTGCTGGCGGTGAACTTTGAGCGTCGCGTGGGGGTGGACATCGAGTCGCCGCGCCAACAGCTCGACCGCGTGAAGCATAAGTTTCTCCATCGGTGCGAGTTGCCGGAGTACGGCGGTTCGATTGGCGGTCTGCTCAAGGCGTGGACTATGAAGGAGGCCGTTTATAAGGCATTGTCGGTGCGGGGCGTGCCGTTGACTGAGATACGCTTGCCGGTGGGCGGCGCAGAGCCTGTGGCCGTTTGCGCGGTTCGGGGTGCGGACGTGAGGCGTTTCGCCGTGTATGGAGTGTCTGAGCCCGGGCGGATGATAAGCCTGGTGGAAGAAATATTGGTTGTTTGATAATGATTATTGGCAAATTTGCATAATATTGCTATATTTGCAGCGTGAAAGTGAAAATAAGTGGCAATCATTATGGATAACAATCAGTCAGCAGTGTCGATTCAGGACAGGATAAGGTTTCTTATCTCACATCAACATCTTTCGCAACAGCAGTTTGCGAGCCGCATAGGGGTGAATCCGTCGAATGTTTCGAAGTTTTTGAGTGGCAAATTGCCAATGACCGATGGCTTCATCAATAAAATAGTGGTGAATATGGGCGTTTCGAAGCGGTGGCTCGTCGACGGGACCGACGTGCCGTTTGCCAAATCGACTGCCGCCCCTCAGGAATGCACGGCCCTGAGCGTGGGGCTCGACACGTCGGACGGAGCCGCGGGCGGCGTGCCGGTGTATGACATCAACGTGTCGGCGGGATGCACCGAGCTGAGCCGGCTTTTCACGGCCGACCGCATAATCGGTAGGCTCGATCTGCCGGGAATCGGGAGCGATTGCAGCATAGTGCGCGTAGGTGGCGACAGCATGTCGCCTGTCATCAAGGACGGCGGCTATGTGGCCATCAGGAAAATAAATGACTTGCGCCACATCTTTTGGGGGCAGATCTACGTTATCATATTGGAGGACTACAGACTTGTGAAGTATGTGCGCCGCGATTCGTCGGATGCCGGCAACATAATACTCCACAGCGCTAATCCTGATTATGACGACATGGAGGTGCGCCGCGACGACATCATAGGGCTGTATCTCGTTGAAATGATAATTAATTGTGACATAAGATGCTGAAAGAGATGAGAACAATGCGTTCCGTGGCGGTGTCGTTGCTGTTGGCGATGGCAGCGGCGGTGTATGCGTCGGATTATAACACGCTTGCGACGAAGGCCGACAGGTTTTTCGAGCAGAAGGACTGGGCGAGCGCGTCGGCAATGTTCACGGTGATGCTGTCGGAGCAACCCACCGATGTGCAGACTTACGGCAAGGCCATTGTGGCGGCCGGCATGCAGAAGCAGCCTGAAGAGCAGATGCGGCTCTTCGACTATGCCGTGGCCTATCACGTGCCGTTCGACTCTCTGTTCGCGCATGTCGAAAAAATGTCAATAGGCATGGGGCGGGCCGATATGTACGAACAGTTCCTGTTTTTGCTGAAGGAAAACAAGCCCTGGCTCGACCGTAACCTCGATGGATGCCTGATGAAATATTATGCGTTCAGGCGCAATCCGGAGGGGATGATCGAGTATAGCCGCAAGATGCTTGCCGGACTTCCCGACGACACAGGCTATATGCTCGTGCTTGCGCAAGGGCTCTTGCTGAAGGGCGATTATGACGCGGCTATGGGAGAATATGAGCGAATTGCGGCCCTCGAGCCCCGCAATTATGAGGCGTTGCTCTATCTGGGCAATTATTATAAGGGTCGTGTCGCCACCGATGCGTCGGCACGGTCGAAAGCGGTGGGATATCTCAATCGGGCCAGAGAGATACGCCAGACTCCCTATGTCGACGGTGCGCTCAAAGAACTCGGCGCACTGTGATGTAGAGCGGTCAACGCACCACCAGCACCATTCCCGGCTCGGACAGGTCGCCCGCGGTGGCGGCCATGAGCCCCACGCTGTCTATTACGTTGCCGGGCACTACGAGCCTGTTTCCGTTGCGGGTCACGCGGGCGGTGATGTCGACCGGCCTGTCACCTGCCAAATCTTGCGCCAGGACGGTGAACTTGCCCTGCGGCAGTACGGGATAGTCGATGGCCAATTCCTTGAAATATCCGAATATTCCCACGGGAGCTTTCGCGTCGGCGACCTCGATGCTTACGGGCACAGCCTTCGACACGTATTCGCGGCCAATCGTGCGGCCGATGGCTGCCACGGCCACTGCGCCGTTGGGATAGCGCGATGCGAGCACGTAGGGGCGCGTTGCCGATGTGTCGGCCACCTCGGGCAGAGGCATGCCGCGGCTCACGCGGGCCGGCGCGCTTTCGCGCACCACCGATCCTATGGGGCGGTTGACGTAAGTCTCCTTTTCATGCACTTCCCACGAGTCGGTGAGAAGGGTGGTGTCAATTGAGCAGTCGGCTGCCACTCCGAATGGTGCGGCTATGCGGTGCCACCTCACGCCGCGCACCACTTCGTCGAGCCTCTTCTTGTAGTTGCGCCCTACGGGCGGAAACACGAAGTCCTGTGTGCCGTCGGGCAGCTCTGTGCCTAACTGATGGCGCATTACGCCGATGGCGCAGCCGAGCCCGGCGGCTATGTAGGGCTCGTCCTCGCAGTTTATGATGCCTTGTGCGCCTTCGTCGGCAGCGTATGGGAGCAGTCGGCATATGCGCTGTATGGTCACCGGCTGGGCTATAATATCCTCAACGTCGTAGGTTCGGAATACGTCGCTGAAAGTCACGTAATCGTTGACCATCGCATGCTCAATCCACAGGTCGGGTGCGTGCTCGCGTCCGAGGTCGGTTAGCATCCGGCGCCACTCGCCGTTGCGGTCGTTGCGTCCCCAGTCCACCTTCCAGTATTCCATGCCGGCGTCCTGAGCCGATTTCAGTCGCGTGGCCCAGTATTCGGCTTCGTCCGCGTCGGCGAAATTGTCGGCTTTCTGCGCGCATATCCAGCCGCCGATTCCTTTCCAGCCTTTCTGCTTCATGCGGTCGTTGAGTCGGCACATCCGTTGGGTGGGCGAGCCTTTGAACGACGGGAAGCGGCTCGGGTCGAGCTCCGCAGTGCCCAGATGCGGATTGCGGTGCGTGCTGTTGGCCTCGGCGGGGATGTCCCACGAGTCGTCCATTACGAAATAAAGGTCCTGGCGTATCGACGGGTACAGCTCGCTCCAGTTGCAATATGCGCTATCGGCAAACATGCTTCGCTCGTTCATCGCTTCTCGCGTCGGGTCGCTGCCGCGGTAGTCGACCACGTAGCCCTGGAGATTCCATGTGCACAGGTAGTCGGGGGCTTCGGATGGCGTTGACGGCACAAGGCTGCGGTAGGATGGCGTTTCGGCGCATCCGCTCACTAACATGGCGGCAAACGACAGAAGCGTGGCTGCCCCGGCAAGAGATATTGACGAACGTATAGTCATAATTGATGGATTGATTGTTGCGATAAATGATTCCAACCACAAATATAGCTAAAAAAATCCGGTGTAACTGTAATTGGGCGTTTTTGGGGTCGGGATTGTGAAAAAACGGGACAGAGTGGAGATATATGAGAAAAAAGAGTTAACTTAGCCGTAGTTTTCACTTTTTGACAGAATTATATCTTTTGCATTAATAAAATAGATCTATAAGCATGAAGAAGTTTTTTTGCACGTTGGCGATAGTGGCGGCATTGGTGGCCGCCGTGCCTGCGACGGTGTTTGCCAAAAAGGCAGAGCCTGCCAAGACCGAAGGCCGCTTTGAGGCGGGTGACGGCACATTTATGTTGAACGGGAGCCCATTCGTGGTGAAAGCGGCCGAGCTGCATTATCCTCGCATACCGAAAGAGTATTGGGATCAGCGCATCAAGATGTGCAAGGCGTTGGGGATGAATACGGTGTGTCTCTATGTGTTTTGGAATGCGCATGAGCCGCGTCCCGACGAATTTGACTTCACGGGGCAGAACGATCTGGCGGAATTCGTGCGTCTGTGCAAGGAGAACGATATGTACGTGATATTGCGCCCTGGGCCTTATGTGTGTGCCGAATGGGAAATGGGCGGACTCCCCTGGTGGTTGCTGAAAAAGAAGGATATACGACTGCGCGAGGAGGATCCGTACTTTATGGAGCGCGTCGACAAGTTCCAGAAAGCCGTGGCCGAGCAGGTGGGCGACATGACCATAGCCAACGGCGGCCCTATAATCATGGTGCAGGTTGAGAACGAATATGGATCGTATGGCCGCAACAAGGAGTATGTGGGCCAGATACGCGATATGTTGCGGAATAACTTTGGCGACAAGGTGACGCTGTTTCAATGCGACTGGTCGTCGAACTTCCTCGACAACGGTCTGGATGACCTGATATGGACTATGAACTTCGGCACGGGAGCCAACATCGACCAGCAGTTTGCCAAGCTGAAGGAGGTGAGACCCAACAGTCCGCTGATGTGCTCGGAATTCTGGAGCGGATGGTTCGACAAATGGGGCGCAAACCACGAAACGCGTCCGGCGGCCGATATGATTGCCGGAATCGACGAAATGTTGTCGAAGGGGATTTCGTTCAGTCTCTATATGACCCATGGCGGCACGAACTGGGGCCATTGGGCGGGTGCCAACTCGCCGGGATTCGCACCGGACGTAACGTCGTATGACTACGACGCTCCTATCAGCGAATCGGGCCAGACCACTCCAAAATATTGGGAATTGCGCAAAACTCTCGCCAAATATGCCGACGGTAAACTGCCCGCCGTGCCCGCCACAGTGAAGCCTATAACGATAAAGAAATTCGCATTTACGGAAGTGGCTCCACTGTTCGAGAACCTGCCGGAGGCTAAAGCCGATGCCGAGATACGAACGATGGAGGAATATGACCAGGGCTTCGGTAGCATACTTTACCGCACTACTCTTCCCGAACTGAAGCAGCCGTCGCTGCTGACAGTGAACGAGGCTCATGACTATGCGCAGGTGTTTGTCGACGGAAAATACGTGGGCAAGCTCGACCGTCGCAACGGCGAGAAGCAGCTGACGCTGCCGGCATGCCGCCGCGGGGCAGTGCTCGACATCCTCGTGGAAGCTATGGGTCGCATAAACTTCGGCCGCGCCATAAAGGACTTCAAGGGAATAACCCGAAATGTGGAGCTGACGGTGGACATCGATGGACGCGCGTTTACGTGCGACCTGAAAAATTGGGAGGTGTTCAACATCGAGGATGAATATGAATTCTACACCGGTTTGAATTATAAGCCTATCGAGACGCTTGCGGCTGCGAACGGCGATAGAATACCGGGTTGCTACCGCGGAACGTTTGAAGTGAAGAAGCCGAGCGACACATTCCTTAACTTCGAGACGTGGGGCAAAGGTCTGGTATACGTTAACGGCCACGCTCTTGGACGTATATGGGAAATCGGCCCGCAGCAGACGCTTTACGTGCCCGGATGCTGGCTTAAAAAGGGACAGAACGAAGTGGTGGTGTTCGACATCGTAGGCCCCAAGGAGGCTAAGTCGGAAGGCCTTGCAGAGCCGTTGCTCGACCAGCTGCTGGTTCAGAAGCCGCTCGTGCATCGCGAAGAGGGCCAAGAACTCAATCTTTCGGGCGAGAAGCCGGTGCTCACCGGTACTTTCGCCGCCGGAAACGGGTGGCAGGAAGTGAAATTCGAGAAGCCTGCAACGGGTCGGTATGTGTGCGTCGAAGCTTTGAATGCGATAGACGGCAAGGACTTGGCCTGCATAGCCGAGATGTACCTGCTGGACGCGAACGGCGAACGCCTGTCGCGCGAACCGTGGACGGTGGTGTATGCCGACAGTGAGGATATGGGCAATGTCAATCGTTCGGCTGACAAGATATTCGACCTTCAGGAGTCGACCTATTGGAGCACTGTTCCGGGAACGCCTTATGCACATTCGGTGGTGATAGACCTCGGAGCCGTGCAGAAGCTGAGCGCAATCCAGTATCTGCCGCGTATGGAAAGCGATGTCCCCGGCGGCATAAAGGACTTTAAGGTTTACGTTAGCACTGAACCATTCAAATATTAATCGACAAATAAAGTGTAGAAATGAGAAAAACGAAAAATCTCACAATCATTGCATTGGCGGCAACGGCCATCGGCGCTGCCTCGTGCAGCAAGTCAAATCGCGCCGATGTGACCTTTACGGAACCTGACGATCCGACTGTGCTGAGCGAAGAGCAAGTGGCGGCATGGGCGCAAGTGAACGAAGGACTGAACGGGGCATGGGGCGACGCTGACGTGCGCTATGGCCGCAGTGTGGTGCCTCAGACTGATGGCATTGACACGATGAAACTCACGGCCTGGAAGGGCGAACGCGCTTCGGCACAGCTTGTGCTCTGGGCCCGCGAAGGCGCCGACGGTGTGAAATGCACTTTGGCTGACTTCGTGTCTGACAACTCCAAGCTTCCGGCGTCGGCAGGGCAGGCGCGTTTCGTCAGATACACGCTGTCAGATACGACGTTCAGTGTGCACGGACCGTCGATTCTTTCGGCCGATATGATTGACTCGATATCATGCATGGACATGGATTCGATGACGGTGCGACCGGTGTGGATAACCGTCAATGTGCCTGAGAATGCCGCTCCCGGCATATATAATTCGAAGGTGGTGGTGAACTCAAACGATAAAGGTGAAGTGGTGCTTCCGATTGCACTTGAAGTGATTGACCGCACATTGCCTCCGGCTAATATGTGGGGTTATCATCTTGATTTATGGCAGCATCCGTCGGCTGTTGCAAGGGCTTATGGCCTGGAGATGTGGAGCGATGAGCATTTCGAAGCAATGAAGCCTCTGATGCAGTTGCTTGCCGATGCCGGCCAGAAAGTGGTGACCGCCAATCTTAACAAGGACCCGTGGAACCATCAGTGCTATGACGGCTATGAAAATATGATAAAATGGACGCGTAATAGCGACGGCACATGGAGCTATGACTACACGGTGTTCGACCGTTGGGTGGAAATGATGATGGGCCTTGGCATCAATAAGATGATAAATTGCTATTCGATGGTGCCCTGGAACTGTGAACTCGAATATTTCGACCAGGCTGCCGACAGCGTGGTGACGGTGAAGGCCGAGCCTGGAACCGAAGTGTTCGTGGAGATGTGGAAGCCGTTCCTGGCCGACTTCAAGTCGCATCTTGACGAGAAGGGCTGGCTTGCCATAACCAACATAGCGATGGACGAACGTGCTCCCGAAGCGATGGACGCCGCAGCCAAATTGCTCGAAGAGTGTGCGCCGGAGATGGGCTTTGCCATCGCCGACAACCATCAGTCATATAAGAAGTATACGATGATGCGCGACGTGTGCGTGTCGCAGGGCCAGGCCGCTGACCATTCCGACATCGTCGACCGCCGCAACAATGGCTTCAACACCACATTCTATGTGTGCTGCGGTCCGCTGTATCCCAACACATTCACTTATTCCGAGCCTTATGAGGCCGAACTTCTCGGATGGTATGGCGCGGCACTCGACTATGACGGAATGCTCCGTTGGGCTTATAATTCATGGCCGGCAGACCCGCAGACCGATTCGCGCTATGGAACCTGGAGCTCGGGCGACACCTATGTTGTGTATCCGTATGCTCGTCCGTCGGTGCGCTTCGAGCGTATGATCGACGGCATCGAAAATGCCGAAAAGATAAGGATATTACGTGCCGAAGAGGTGGATATGAGCGGTGTGGACGAAGTGCTTGAAACCATACGCACCACCAATGTGAACGATCCTCGCCAGCCGTGGCGCGAAATTACGGCCAAGGCCCGCAAGGCATTGGACGATGCTTCGAGGAAATAATACAAAGGATAAACTCTCAAAATGCAGAAGCGCATGTCCAATCTAGTTGGATATGCGCTTCTTGTGTTTATAAAAAATTATTGCTGTCCAATAAAAATCGGAAATATATAAAAAGTATGACTCGAACGTCGGTAAATTAGCGTTTGAGTCATACTTTTTGACTTATAATCCCCTAAGTTGAAAAGGGATGGTTTCAGTTTATTTTGAAGGTGACGGCTGCCGGGGAGGCGTCGGGCATATAGGGGAAGATTATTTCAAGGCCGTCCTTGCTATGTTTCCATTTCAGTTTTCCGTCGTAACCTAAAAGAGTGACTTCGTTTATCTTTTCAGGGCTTATCCCGTTGCCTTTGGCAAGAGATTTTACCAGCAGCTGCTCCCCTTTTTCCGGTTTTGTCATACAGAAGGCATAGAGGCTGTTGTCTTTTCCCACCGTGAAACGGAAATCCTCTTTCTCAAATCTGAAGTCGGCGTGATGTTTGCCCAATCCTCCACCGGGAAGTTTTCGGAGATTGCCATTCTTGTCAAGATTTCCCTCTCCGAGTGTCTTCCAGGCGTTACTGCCGTAGATTGCTTGTCCGTTTACATCCATCCATTGCCCTACCTCCTCAAGCATTTTTACGCACTCAGGATCGATTGATCCGTCGGGGCGCAGGCATATGTTCAGTGCGGCATTTCCGTCGCGTGCCACCGACTCTATGATGAAGCGTATCATCATTCCCGAGTCATACACAAAACCTGGGGCGTAGAACCAGTCGCCCACCGGTGCTTCCCTTATCCAGGGCTGGGAGGCATTGATGGTGTCAGGGAAGTCAAATTCAGCGGTGTTGACAGCTCCGTTAGTGGGGTGGCGGAATTTGATGATGCTGAACGTGTCTAACTTGCCACGGTTCTTCAACGTGTTGTTATAGTAATCTGCCATTACCGTCTGCATAGCGTTGCACTTATAACCGGTGCCTGTGCCATTGCCCGTGAAGGGGCCTTCGACAGTGCCATCGGTATATATGAAATCAGGGTCATAGTTATGAACCACATCCATCATTCTCAACGCCCATTGCTTGGCATACCAACGCGCATAGTCTAAATGACGTGAGAATATACCGGGCTTCGGTGGCGACCAAGGGCTGTTGGCGCAATCCTCTACTGTTTCATATTCACGGAGGTCAATGCCATAAAGAAGACGGGGGTCGTAGCCTTCCCACCATTTCCCCTTGCCATCTTCAAGGGTGAGGTGTCCGTCGTAAGGCACACCTGCTTTCTCTCCTTCTTTGTCTGCTCCGAAGGCGGTCTGCCACCACCACCAGGTATACTCGTGATGGAATGTCACTCCATAATGCATATCGTTTTCTCGGCAAGCCACGCTCCATTCTTTGAGAAGGTCGCGCTTCGGACCGATATTGACGGAGTTCCAGGGGTGGTATTGTGAATTCCAGAGGTCGTAGTTGTCGTGATGGACACCTTGTATCATAAGAAATCTTGCTCCGGCCTTCTTATACAGTTCTGTGAGATAGGCAGGGTCAAGTTTGTCGGGATTCCAAGTGTGAAGCACATCCTTATATCCCACTTCCGAAGGATGGCCAAAGCGTTCAAGATGATTCTTATAGGCGATGTGGTCGGGTTTGTATAGATGGCGAGCGTACCAATCACCGCTTTCTCCGACAGATTGAGGGCCGAAATGCACCCATATGCCGAATTTAGCGTCACGTAGCCATTCGGGAGAGCCAGGGTAGTTGCTTTCGATTGATTCCCAATTTGGTTTGAACGGACCGGGTGTAATTTCGAGATTCACTTCTTCCTCGACGAAAGTGTCTGCCCCTTCAAGAGGTTGGGAATTAATGGGCAGTGGATTGGGTATTTTCGGCAGTGGCAAAGGTGAAACGGCAACAGCTGAGATGGCGCTTAAGCCTATAGCCATTGCAGCTCCAAAACTGTAGAGTAGGTAAATATTCTTTTTAATCATAGAGGGTATAGGGTTAAATTTCCATATCGCAAATATAGGAATAACGGATAATGCTATATTAGGATTATCTTCATATTTAATATAACAAAATTAATATGTCTGTATTAATATGCCTATCATATTAGAGGCTGCGTCGTAAAACTTATTTTTTTCTGCTCCAATAGTTTTATAAGACAGCAATAATAAAAAACCGTGATGAGGCATTGTGGTTTCTTCATTAATTCGTAGCTTTACGGAAAAATTGGGAAACTTTGTTTTTTAACATCATATGGAAAATATAAGGGAATTTCTTCGTAGCCGTAAGTTGTGGGCTTATGTGGGCTCGGTGGTCGTGATGGCGTTGATAGCGGCAATTTACTTCTATCCTGACGCCATGCAGGGCAACGTATTGCGTCAACATGACATTCAGCAAGGTATGGCTATTGGGCAGGAGGCAAAGGCATTTGCCGAAGCTACGGGCGAAACGTCGCGCTGGACCAATTCGTTGTTTTCGGGGATGCCCACATTTCAGATATCGCCTAGCTATCCGTCGAACTCGTTGTTCAGCTGGATAAATACGGCTATGGGGTTGTGTTTGCCTGAGCCGGCAAATCTATTGTGCATGATGATGATAGGTTTTTTCATCTTGTTGGTGGCTATGCGAATGCGCTGGTATGTGGCACTGGTAGGTGCAATTGCCTACGGATTTTCATCGTATTTCATCATCATCATAGGAGCCGGGCATATATGGAAATTCATCACGTTGGCCTATATTCCGCCTACGATAGCGGGCGTAGTGCTATGCTATCGCGGCCGATATCTTGCCGGAGGGGCGTTGGCAGCATTGTTCGCAATGATGCAGATTGCCAACAATCACGTGCAGATGAGCTATTATTTTCTGTTCGTAACGGCCGGCTTTGCAATCGCCTATTTGTGCCAGGCCATAAAGCGTCACCGCGTGAAGCAGTGGGGGATGGCCACTGGAGTGTTGGCAATTGCCGGTATGCTGGCAGTGGCAGCTAATTTACCAAGCCTCTATAATACTTATGAATATTCGAAGGAGACGATGCGTGGCGGCCATTCTGAACTTTCGCATGGAACGGCGGAAAATTCGACTTCGGGTCTTGACCGAGATTATATAACGCAATATAGCTATGGCACATCGGAGACGTTTTCGCTCCTGATTCCAAACATCAAGGGCGGAGCGTCGGTGAAACCTGAGAAGGGTTCGAGCAAGATATTGAACCTTGCATCGATGCCTGAAGCAAACGAAATGGTGCAGGATGGCGAATTGTCGTCGCAGGAAGCGCAGTATCTTGAGTACATAAGCCAATATTTCGGGGAACCGGAGGGGACTAATGGCCCGGTTTATGTGGGTGCGCTCATAGTGGTGCTGTTTTTGATAGGGTGTGCAATTGTCAGAGGGCCTATGAAGTGGGTGCTTTTGGCCCTTACGTTATTTTCAGTGCTGCTTGCATTGGGTAGAAATTTTATGTTCCTGACTGACTTGATGATTGACTATATGCCGATGTATTCGAAATTCCGTACGGTCGAGAGTATATTGGTTATTGCGGAATTTACGATGCCTTTGCTCGCAGTGATTGCTCTTC
Organism: uncultured Bacteroides sp.; assembly: GCA_964600585.1. Classification (GTDB taxonomy): domain Bacteria; phylum Bacteroidota; class Bacteroidia; order Bacteroidales; family Muribaculaceae; genus Paramuribaculum. The sequence goes on along the minus strand of CAZRJT010000012.1, from coordinate 13,571 downwards.
AGAAGTTGCTTGTGGAGAAGAATGTGTGGGAAAAGCATCGCAAAGCCATATTGTGGAGTTTTGGCGTAGTGCTCGGTCTGTGCTTGATCGGAGTGATTATTCCCGGATTTTACGGAAGTGCCATTTCGTCGAACGACAGGCAGATAGATGCAATGATTGCACAGTCGTTGCAGGCGCAGGGCGTAGATGCCGCTACGGCTCAGTATTTCAGCCTCAACAATCCTCGGATATATTCGGCTGTTGAGTCACTGCGATTGTCGATGGTGTCGGACGATTCGATGCGCAGCTTCCTCATAGTCGGTGCGGGGTTTGCGCTTCTGATGCTTTATTTCCGTAAAAAGATTGGGCTTGGCATTGCGGCCGGTTTCATAGGGTTGATCATATGTGGTGATTTGTATATGGTGAACAAACGATATCTCGATACGGAGAGTTTCGTGTCCAAACAGCTCGCTTTGGGCAATCCGTTTCCGGAGAGCGATGCCGACAGGCAGATTTTGTCGGATACTACGATGTCGTATCGAGTGATGGATATACCCCGTTTTTGGCAAGCTGCTCCGTCGTACAGGCATAAGGCTATCGGCGGTTATCATGCGGCGAAACTTACAAGATATCAGGATTTGATTGACCGTCATTTGTCGAATTTCCTGAATGGAACTCAGTCAGACGCTGACTGGAACGTGCTTAATATGCTTAACGCACGCTACGTAGTGGATATGAGCGGCAGCCCGCTGTTTAATGATGAAGCTTATGGCAACGCATGGTTTGTCGGTTCGGTGGAATATGTTGACGGGGCGGATGAGGAAATGGACGCCCTTGGCCGGATTGATCCACGCAATGAGGCTGTGGCGGATTTGAAATTCCAGGAGATTTTGGGAGTTTCGAGGCCTATAAGCGAAGGCGACACTATATTCCAAACGTCGTATGCCCCGAACGAAATAACTTATCATGCCGACACTCGTAATGGTGGAGTGGCAGTGTTCTCTGAAATATATTTCCCTTGGGGCTGGAATGTCACCATCGATGGCGCCCCTGCTGAACTTGGCCGTGTCGACTACGTATTGCGAGCACTTGACGTGCCGGCAGGGAGCCATACGATAAAAATGCGCTTTGATCCGGCATCGTTGCACACTACTACAATGGTTGCCTACGTGGCCATAATATTGATTTATTGTGGAGTGTTGGCAGCTTTGGTCATGTGGGCCGTTGGCGGTCGACGTAAAGAGCAACTTACACTCCGAAAATGAACGTAGCGGGTCGTTTGCTTGAGGTGTTGCGGCGTCGTAGCCGCAGGAGGGGATTCGGTGTGCATTCGCCGTTTGCCTACCGATATATAACAGAGGTGGTAGCTCAGCGATATTCTTATTATGCCTATGACGATATTGCCATTAATTGGTGCAAAAACGGCAGCGGCGATAGGCGTATGCCTGAAAGCGAAGCGCGTTTGTTGTTTCGGATAGCCTGCCATCAGCAGGCGGATGTGGCGTTATACCTTAATCCTACAACGGAACAGCATTTCATACCCCTGATGCTCGCCAAGCCGTCGACACAGATTGATGGTAGTGATGGTGCAACTCTCGCAGTGGCTGACGGCATATATGGTGCCGACGATATTGCGGCACTGAAGAGGGTAGTGGAGAGTGGCGGCGTGGTGGTGCTTCGTAATATGGCTGACGTTGAATCCGGCACGGCCAAGGCATATGAAATCGTTAAGCAGACGGGGTTCGGTATGTCGTTCACCGACGGACGTACGGCCGTGTATGTGGGTAAGAGTTATTTGCCACGCCAGGATTTTGAATTGGTGCTGTGCTGAAATCATGCGTCCTATACGTGACATATCAAAGCTCGTTGACGAATATGACGCCCACCTGATGTTGGAGCGTGGCCTGACCGCAAACACGCGCGAGGGCTATAACGACGATGTGGGCAAGCTGTTGGGCTATCTTGACCAGATAGGCGTGCCCGTGCGAGATGTGACGATAGATACGTTGCATACGTTTGTTGCCGAACTTCATGACCTTGGCATATCTCCACGCTCGCAAGCGCGTATAATATCGGGAATCAAGTCGTTTTTCAGGTTCTTGAAGGCAGGGGATTACATTGACGTCAATCCGTCATTGCTGCTTGACACGCCTAATCTGGGCCGACATTTGCCGGAGGTGCTTACGGTGCAGGAAATCGATACGCTTATATCGGCGATAGACATGGGGTCGAATGAAGGACAACGTAACCGGGCCATAATAGAGACATTGTACGGCTGCGGCCTCCGAGTGTCGGAGCTTGTGAATCTGGAGATAAGCAAGGTGTTTCTTGACGAGGAGTATCTTGTCGTGAAGGGTAAGGGAAACAAGGAGCGGCTGGTTCCGATGTCGGCTGTGGCCGTTGAGGAGATAAAACGCTATATGCCCGAACGCAATGCGCTTGACATCAAGCCGGGCGAAGAAAATATCCTGTTTTTGAACCGGCGTGGACGCCGGCTGACACGAGTTATGATTTTTTATATAATAAAGCGTTTGGCCGAATTGTCGGGTATAAGGAAGGAGATATCGCCTCACACATTGCGTCATTCATTCGCCACACATTTGCTTGAGGGCGGGGCGAATTTGCGTGCCATCCAGCAGATGCTCGGCCACGAAAGCATTGCAACTACGGAGATTTACATACACATCGACCGTACGCGGCTGCGCGACGAGATATTGCGCTGCCATCCGCGTAATGCCTGAACATTACCCGTGATTGGGGCGGCCGTATTAAGTCGTATTGTCGGTTTTATCGGGCGGTGATGCGGATTACGCGGCTCTTGTTGCCGGAGCGTTCGATGTAGAGTCCGGGTGCAAGTGGCATGCCGGTGGGAAATTCCACACCATTTAGATTGAAATAGCGTACGGGCCTTGAAGATGAGTCGGGTGCCGCTATGTAGTCGATGCCGCTCGGATCGCAGAACGTGGCATTGATGGTCATAGGTTGGTTGAGCATAGTGAAGGCCATAGATGTGGAGCCGAATTCGGTAAATTCGGTGACAGGCACGTCGTTTATGGTGAGCTCCAGCAGCCGGTAGCCATTATTTGGCGTGACGAAGATGTAGAGCGGTGTGGGCTGCGCGAAAGATGTGCCTGACGTTATCATCCGGCCAGCGCCAGAAGTGCCGTTTAGGCGATTGTAGAGTTCCAAGCGGCCATTCTGCGGAGTGTTGTAGATGACACGATAGGCTTCGCCTTCGAATGAGGCTTCGATGTGTATTGGCTTGTCGACAATAATCGGAAATTGAGAGCCGGCGGCCATTGAATCGGCATATTCGGTAGTGAAGTCTTCTCCATTTATCGTAACGGCAATAAGGTTGCTGTCGGCTCCACAATGTAGTTTAAGCTTTAAGACGGTGTTTTCTTCGATTAGACCTGTTGTGGGGGCCAATTCACCATCGGGAAGCTCAAGACTTATCCAGCCGTTGCCCCTCACGCTCGTGGTGACTTCATAGAGTGTTACGAAGTTTGCCGTTAGCGAAATTGAGTTTGCGCCATCGTACAGGAACGAGGATTGGCTGGATATGACGTTGCCTTTATCGTCGGTCCAGTCGACGAAATAGTCGTTTTTTGTGCGTGGAGTAGCTTTGATTTGCAGGAATTGCCGCGACGTCACCGATTGCCCTTTATGTCCCACGATTTCCGCGGTGCCTTTTGATTCGTCGTTGCATCTGACGGTGACCGTGCGTTCGTTTTCGAGTATGTAGCTGAAGAATGCTTTGTATTCTGATGCCACCATAGGCCGGTCGATGAATTCGGGCTGGTCTGATATATGGGCGCCGTTGCGCTGCCATTCGTTAAAATTGACGCCGGGCATAGGTTCGGCAATGAGATTCACTTCATCGCCGTCGCCTATCTCCATTTCCGTTATGCCTTTGATTAGGATATATGCCGAGCCCATTTCGGGATTTGCCGATACGGCTCTGACTATGAATCTGTTTTGTCCGAGCTTGTATTTATGGCATTCGATGCCTATGAGGCATTTATGGTCAAGACGTGCGCCTACGACGCCAGACAGCGTATAATATGTTTCGGGTTCATACTGTATGCCGTATGCATATAATGGAAACGAGTTTCCGTCCATATCGGTGGCGGAGAGGAATTCAGCTTCTTCGGTTGGCGAAATTACCACAGGCGAAACCACCACGTACGTTCCGATGCTTTCTGATAAATTTTCCACACTTGTTTCGACGGGATGCGGGATGGTGGATGGGTCGTTGCCGTCGATGTTGTCGGGGAGCGAGTTTATGAGCATACGATGTTCGCCAAGTTTGGTTTCGTAAATGCCTGAAACTCCGGTTAGGATGTCGCCACGTTGCAATGCCGTGGTCAATACGCCGGCTACGTTGTGCCGAATCGTGAGGTTGCTTGACCCATCGGTTACATAGGCGTAATCGTCGACTATGCCAATCACAGTCATCGGTGAGGTTATGGCGAGGTCGGTAGTGGGTTTGGCCGCGATGAAGTCGGCAATACTACTGACGGAGTTCGGTCGCGGGACGAACACGGCGGTATAAGTCTGGTGGTTACGTGGCGTTACGGTGGTGGTTGCTCCTCCGAGCAGAAATGTACCCGAAAAATCATGCCAATGCGTGAACACGTATCCGCTGCGCGGCACGGCGTGGATGGTTACGCTTTCGCCGGGAGTTATAGTGGTGTCGGTGGTCGACTTGTTGTCACCGATGTAGACATATCCTCGGTTCAGGTTGTCCGACTTCACGTTTACAGTGTATTTGTCGATGGCTTGGCCGATTTCGGGAAAAGCGATTGCGGCGAATGCCATTATCAGTACGGCAAGGATCTTTTTCATGGCTACATAGAGTTAAGGGCTTTGTCTAAAGAAGTTGAGGTGAGAGAAGAATGAGTGGTAGATGAAAAGTTGTCAGCGTTTTGCACTCATAGAATACGGGCGTGACGATTTCGACGTGCCGCGTTTTTTTGACGGTTTGTCGGACATTTCGAAATGTAAGTTGGCGCCTTTCATCAGCTCATCGTGAGTCAGGAATGTTCGGTCACACGTTTTTCCATTCAGCTTCATTTCAGTGACATAGAAATTCTCGTCGCTGTTTTCGGGAGCCGATATGGTTACGGTGTTGCCGTTTTCAAGGTGCAGCTTCACATTTTTGAACAAAGGTGCGCCAAGCACGTATTCGTTGCTGCCGGGGCATACAGGATAGAAGCCGAGAGCCGAAAATACGTACCAAGCCGATGTCTGGCCATTGTCTTCGTCACCGCAATATCCGTCGGGGGTGGGAGTATAAAGCAAGTCCATTGCCTGTCGCAGGTGATACTGCGCTTTCCAGGGCTCGCCGCTGTAATTGTAGAGATATATCATATGCTGCGCCGGCTGGTTGCCATGAGCGTAGTTGCCCATATTCATAATCTGCATTTCGCGGATTTCGTGGATTACGCCGCCATAGTAGCTGTCGTCGAAAATCGGCGGCACGGTAAACACCGAGTCGAGCATTGCGTTGAATTCCTTGTCACCACCCATGAGGTTGATCAAGCCCTGAGGGTCGTGGAACACTGACCAGGTGTAATGCCAGCTGTTTCCTTCAGTGAATGCGTCGCCCCATTTCAAGGGATTGAATGGAGCCTGGAACGAGCCGTCGCTGTTGCGACCGCGCATAAGTTTTGATTCTTTGTCGAAGAGGTTCTGGTAGTTATAGGCGTTCTTGGCAAATTGTTCGAGTTCTTTATCTGATTTTCCGAGGGCTTTTCCGAGCTGATATATGCACCAGTCGTCATAAGCGTATTCGAGTGTGCGGGCCGCACTTTCGTTGATGTTTACGTCGTAAGGCACATAGCCGAGCTTGTTGTAGTAGTCGAATCCACGACGTCCTGTCGACGATACTTTCGGATGCACTGCATTTGCTCCATGGACAACGCCCTCCCATAGCGTTTCGATGTCATAACCACGCACTCCTTTGAGGTATGCATCGGCTACGATTGAGGCTGAGTTGTTGCCCACCATGCATCCACGATGGCCCGGACTTGCCCATTCAGGGAGAAACCCACTTTCTTTGTACGTGTTGGCGAGTCCTTCCTGGATTTCGGCGTTTATTGACGGGAACATCATATTGAGCAATGGGAACAAGCAGCGGAATGTGTCCCAGAAGCCTGTGTCGGTGTACATTCGGCCTTCCTCGATCTTTCCGTTGTATGGGCTGTAATGTATGGGCCGGCCGTCAGCATCGATTTCATAGAAGCGCCGGGGAAAGAGCAATGAGCGATATAGGCATGAATAGAACGTGCGTAGACGGTCGATGTCATTGTCTTCGACTTCAAATCGGCTCAGAACGGCATTCCATGAGTCTCGCCCTTTTTGCATTACGGTTTCGAAATCGTCGGATCCTAATTCTCCAAGATTGCGTTCGGCTTGCTCGGGGCTGATGAACGATGATGCGATGCGGGCATTCACTTTCTGTCCTTTCGAAGTGGGGAATCCGATGATTGCTCCCGAGTGGTTGCCTTCAGCGTTGGTTGCATTCTGGTCTATTTTGCCGTCAAGCACTGATGCCGTATATGAGAAAGGCGTGTCGAATTCGATTACGAAATAATTTTTGAAATTCTCAGGCACTCCGCCGCTGTTGCGGGTCGTGTAACCTGTGATGCGGTTTGTCTCAGGATGGATTTCTATCGCAGAGCCACGGTCGAGAGCATCTACCACAACAAACGAACTGTCGGTCTGAGGAAATGTGAATCGCATTATGGCTGCGCGTTCGGTGGGGGTGATTTCGGTCACCACATCGTGGTCGGCCAGATACACCTTGTAATAGTAGGGCCGTGAATCTTCGGCTTTATGCGAAAACCAGCTGGCGCGTTCATCCTCGTCGAACACTGCCTTGCCGGTCACCGGCATTATTGCGAACTGGCCGTAATCGTTTATCCACGGGCTGGGCTGATGAGTCTGCTTGAAGCCTCGCAGTTTGTCGGATGTATATACATAAGCCCATCCATCGCCCATTTTGCCGGTCTGTGGGCTCCAGAAGTTCATGCCCCACGGAAGGACTATGGCAGGATATGTGTTGCCTGTCGACAGGGAAGTTTTTGAGAGTGAGCCCATAAGAGGATTCACGTAGTCGACGGGTGTTTTTGGCATACGAGCGGAGAGCCCTTGCCAACCAATAATTGCGGCGATTGAGAGAGCAATCAATCGGGTTTTGTATGAAAACATAAAATATGGGGGTATTAAATACTTATGATGAAATGTGAGTCAAAATTAATAAAAAATGAGCAGATTCCCAATTATTTATTTGGAAATGGATGAAAATTACGATTAATATGGCTTCAGGCTCTTGTTTGATGCGGGGGCATGATAGTGGCAGCTTATATGAAATCATAACTGACATAGTGAGTTGCATTTTGGTCTATGATTTTTGCAAACTGGTTTGATTAAAAAAAATCGCAAAAAAATCGGGAAACTATTTGTCAGAACCAAAAAACATCGTAACTTTGCAGCGCAATTGACTCCGTAGCTCAGTTGGTAGAGCAAATGACTCTTAATCATTGGGTCGAGAGTTCGAGCCTCTCCGGGGTCACAATCAAAGCCGAAGCGATGTCGCTTCGGCTTTTTTATTTTCAAACTGCCGATTTCAAATTTTGTAACTCTACTGAGCCGTATATAAGACTCCCTCTTTATTGCGATTATAACACCTCAATGGTGGTATAATAATTTATTAGGGGTATAATTACCCAATAATAATATGGCTTAACGTATTCTCAAACCCTAACGGATTGCTTATATAGTGCGAATAGCTATTTTTTTCATTTCAAAGATGGAATATTGAAAGTTTTGCCGCTATTTGTGAAAGTCAGATGACTATGCGAATCGTTATTTTTGCAATATCAATTGAAAACTCAACAAAATATGAACAGACCATATATAGTGTGCCATATGATGCAATCGGTCGACGGACGTATTGCCTGCGATATGGTGGATAAAATCAGTGGCGATGAGTATTATGACGCTTTAGAGTCGCTTGACTGTCCTTCTCACATAGAGGGAAAGCATTCCTATCAGTTGCATTATTGCGGATTTGATGAGTTCAAGCCCGGTAAATTCGGAGGTATTGACGGGGAAAGATGGTTTATGGCCAATAAGGCAGTAGGTTACGACATCTCAGTCGACAACCGGGGAGTGCTTCTTTGGGACAATGCCGACAATGTTAATCGCTTGTGTATAGTCAGTGAACAGGTTTCGCCGGAATATCTTGATTACTTGGAACGAAAAGACATTTCTTACATTGCTGTCGGCAAGAACTGTATTGACCTTCCAAGAGCGATGGAGATTTTACGCAAGGAATTTGGCGTGGAGCGACTTGCCGTTGTTGGAGGAGGTAAAATCAATGGTGCTTTTCTGTCGGCCAAGCTTATTGATGAGCTGAGTGTAATGATTGCCCCCGGAATTGACGGCAGAATGGGGCAGCCCGCTCTTTTCGACGGCATTGGAGAACATGAGAATTTTATGCCTGAAAAACTTTATTATAAGGACGTCACGGCTCTCTCTAATGGAATCATATGGGCAAGGTATTCTCTGAAGATATAACGGCATATTCCAAATATTACACGTATGAAAGAATTACTCAAATCGCTATTGGCGGCTTTTTGCTCAATTTTATGTTTTACGGCTTGCGCCTCCAATAAGTCTGACAAAGATATTAAAAACAAAGACAATACTATTATGAATACAGACGGGAAAAAACTTGTTGTGTTCTTTTCTCATACAGGGGAGAACTACAACGTAGGCTATATCGAAAAAGGCAATACACATATTATGGCCGATATGATTGCCGATGCCGCTGGTGCGGACATTTTTGAAATTGTTCCGGAGAAAGGTTATCCTAAAGATAGCTATGACGAATGTATCGAAATTGCAAAAAAGGAATTACAGGAAAACGCGCGGCCTGAAATCAGGGGAAATGTAAATGTTGAAGATTACGATGTGGTATTCATCGGTTATCCGAATTGGTGGGGTAATCCTCCTATGTGTGTTTATACTTTCATAGAAAAGCACGACTGGACCGGTAAGACCGTCATACCATTCATCACGCATGAAGGCAGCGGTATGGGTGGAACCGACCGAAAGATAGCGGCTGCTTGTAAGGGAGCAAACGCATTGACCGGAAAAGGTCTTGCCATCCAGGGCAAGGTTGTTCAGGATAATCAGACATCCGCAAAGAAGAGTGTGGAGCATTGGTTGAATGGTCTCGGAATTAAGAAATAAGATCAGAATAATAATATGGAAACAATAAAACTGTCAAACGGCGTAGAAATGCCGATGATTGGCTACGGAGTCTATCAGGTCGACCCCGCAGAATGTGAAAGATGTGTAAGTGATGCACTTAAAGTCGGATATCGTATGATTGATACCGCTCAGGCATATCATAATGAGGAGGGAGTAGGAGCTGCAATCGCCAAGAGCGGAATCCCCCGTGATGAACTCTTCATCGTATCAAAGGTGTGGATTTCCAATTATGGCTACGAAAAAGCAAAGGCATCTATCGATGAAAGCCTCCGTAAGCTCGGCACGGAATACATTGACCTGATGCTTCTTCACCAGCCTTTCTGCGACCGCTATGGCGCATACCGTGCTCTCGAAGAGGCTTATAAGGGAGGTAAAATTCGTGCTATTGGAGTGAGCAATTTCTATCCTGACCATCTGATCGACCTCGCCAACAACGTAGAGATTCCGCCGATGGTAAATCAGGTTGAGACTCATGTGTTCGACCAGCAGATTGAAGCTCAGAAATATATGGAGGAACTCGGTTGCCAGATTATGTCGTGGGGACCTCTCGCTGAGGGGCGTAACCATTTCTTTACCAATCCTATCCTTGAGGAAATCGGTAAGAAATATGGCAAGTCGGTGGCTCAGGTGGCACTCCGTTGGCTTTTGCAACGTGGCGTTATCGTTATCCCGAAATCTGTCCATATCGAGCGTATGGAGCAGAATTTCAATATCCTCGATTTCACACTCAACGACAAGGATATGGCAGAGATTGCAAAGCTCGACACAGGCAAGAGCCTTTTCTTTGACCATCACGATGGCGAAGTGACCAAGATGTTCATGGGTTGGCGATAAATGTATTGCTTACTCTTTTGCACCGGCGGTACGGAATTTCATCGGCGACATCCCGATGTGCTTCACGCAGAACCGGCTGAAGTAACTCAACGATGAGAAATTCATTTCATCGGCAATCTGTGATATGGACTTGGTATTGTCTTTAAGATATGCAAGGGCTATCGTAGTGGCGGCATTGTTGATATAAGTAGAAATATTTATGCCGGTAACGCGCTTTATGGTATCCGAGAGATATTTCGGTGTCACATTGAGTAGATTCGCATAATGAGACACTTCTCTGTGAATCTTCGGTCTCCCGGATTCTATAAGCGTGAAGAACTGTTTGGTAATATAGCCAACCCTGTCAGTAGTCAGGATATTTTCATTTGTCTTGGCATGAAAGTCAAACAGGTCATAGACCATAGTCTGCAGTAGACTGCCCATCAATTCCTGATAGAATTGGTGGTCAATGTTGTCGATACGATTTCGGATATTAACGAGGTCGGCACGGAAGCGCGATGCATCGATATCTGACACCTTTATTATCGGATTGTCAAACAGGCTTACGCGCCCCTGAATCGAGTAGTTGTTTGCCGGCAACAGATTGTGAAGGAACTTATCGGGTGCGGCAATAAACTCGCAACGGAAGTTTTCGTCAGTCATAATGGCAGAAACCAACTGGGGCCGTGAGATTACAGCGATCTCATTTCTTGACATCTCGAAATGACGGCCATTGTAAGAGAAATGCCCAACTCCCTCAGTGCAGATCAGATGAACTATGCAGTCGTAGAATGCCGGAGAGTTGATTAATCCAAACTCCTCGGAGAACACGATTAATTCATGCAGATTCTTTGCCATACTGCAAAATTAACACCTTTAGTAGATATGTGCAAGTTCTAACGGTATATGTAAAACTATTTCAAGGATATAGCACTTTAAATTTGCGTTATAATAATAAAACACGATATTATGAAGAAAGAGGTAATGATATTGGTCGGTGCAGGTCAGATATGTATGGCGATAGCCCGACGAATGGGTTACGGTATGAAGATTGTAATGAATCCGATTTCATCTGCTTAATCTGCTTTCGCGGTATTGAGTGGGAGTCTCGCCTGTGATTCTCTTAAATGTACGGGCAAAATGCTGGGGATAGTCGAATCCTAATGAATAGGCTACCTCCGATGAATTCATCCCGGATATGAGACGGTTTTTCGCGAGTTGAATCACATGCCGTTTTATGTAGTGGTTGGCCGTATCGCCGGTGGTACGCTTTATCACATCGCTCAGATAGTTAGGCGACATACACAATTGCTCAGAGCAGTATTGTACGGTTGGCACTCCCTGTGACAGTTGCCGGTCATTGTCGAAGAAGTCTTTTAACAGATTTTCAAATCTTGACAATATGTCGTTGTTTATGATGGTTCGGGTGACGAACTGGCGGTTATAAAAGCGCTGGGCATATCTAAGCAGCAGATTGAGAAAGCCGACAATAATACGGTTCTGCATCGAGTCGGCAGGGAATTTGAGCTCCTGTTCGAGCTGGCGTATCAGTGACACGATCACGTCACGCTCTTCGGCTGTCATATGGAGTGCTTCGTTTATTCGGTAATCGAAAAACGAAAAATTATTTATGCCTTTTTCGAGGGCAGTTCCCTGTAAGATGTCGGGGTGGAACAATACGGCCCAACCGGTAAGGTTCACGAGTTCACCGTTATCTTCTTTTCCCCCCAGCTGTCCGGGAGCGACGCATATCAGAGTGCCTTCCGAATAGTCGTATTTCCCAGTTCCGTATATCAAATCCATTCCCTCTTCTTTGCCTTGAAGGAATAGGCCATACACGTCATAATCATTAAGGCTATGGCGAACCGGCGAAATTGCGTTGTAGTTGATGACGCTTATCAGCTCGTGAGGGTCGGACTGACCCACCCAGGAGCTGTAATCGGACGGTTTTTTTACTTTCAGAATTTTGCTCATATGAGGAGGAGGATTTGATTTACATCTACAAAATTAATGAATATAAGTCATAATTCATCTCATTGGAGACGTCGTAATCATAGAAAATGGTTTAATATCCGTTAGAATTGTCCCATTCGTTTACTTTTTCGGTCATAATTTTGCAGTGTGATTCAGAGGATGAAAATGGAAACGAAAGTCATATTGTCAAAAGATTTGTGTGAAATGGATGCAATCAGATATGTGGCCAGCCGATATGGCACGACTCCCGAGAAGATATTAGCGCACTATCTTATGCAGGCTGGCATAGTGAAACAGAATGATGCGACCGCTGACGAGGAATATGAGCTTGCTCCCAATGAGTTGGCGTTGTTCCGTGACCTCGGAGTGCAACCCTCTAAAATAGAAATTCTGTAAGAAAGCAACAGCCGATTGAAAGATATGTGAAATATGAAAAGAAAGATTTTAACATTGGTCGTGTCATTGTCGGCAATCGCTGCTCCGGCAAAACGTTGATAAAGAATAGATGAAACTACCAGAAGATGAAAGATATAAGGTATATAGTTATTGTTGCTTTGGCATTGACTTTGCTCGGCGGCTGTTGTGGAAATCGCTTTTATGGTTCAGATAATATGTGTGATAAACTACCAATGAGTGAAGATGGCATTGTGCGTCTCTCAAAAATAAGGGTAAATCCTGACTATATCGATGAATATATGGCTTATGCGATGGAAGTTGGTTCGGTGTCGTTACAGACTGAACCCGGAGTGCTGACGATGTATGCGGTGGCCGACAAAGACAATCCATGCAATATCACCATCCTGGAAACGTACGCCAGCCAGGAGGCATATAAAAAGCACATCGCGTCTGAGCATTTCCAGAAATACAAGCAAGGCACGCTCCATATGGTCGATTCGCTTGTGCTTGACGATGTGACTCCGCTTAGTCCCCTAAATCGTCTTGTAAACGTCATTGAGCCTTGAATCAGTAGTTTTTGGTACACGTAAGCCGTTATATGGGCAACATCCTGCCTATTCAATCCGTTTTATATACGGAATAAAAATATAAGCATTATGAAAGAAATAGACTTATCAGAAATTGCGTCGCCGGCCGACATCCGTAAGATGGATTTGGCCGAATTGACTCAACTTGCCGCCAAAATGCGCGGAGCTCTGTTGGAAAAGCTTTCGGCCCACGGTGGTCATATCGGGCCGAATCTCGGCATGGTGGAAGCCGTGATAGCGCTGCATTATGTGTTTGATACGCCTGACGACAAGATTGTTTTCGACGTTTCGCATCAGACTTATCCACACAAAATGCTCACCGGCCGTATGAAGGCATTCACCGACCCGTCGCACTATGACGATGTCACAGGATACACCAATCCTTTGGAAAGCGGTTATGACCTTTATTCACTCGGCCACACTTCGTCGGCTGTTGCCTTGGCTGCCGGTTTGGCCAAAGCCCGCGACCTCAAAGGCGGCAAGGAGAATGTGGTGGCCGTAATTGGCGATGGTTCGTTGAGCGGTGGCGTGGCTTTT
>CAZRJT010000011.1:0-30136 GCA_964600585.1 uncultured Bacteroides sp. | reverse complement strand
TGGGTGGAACCGTCGGGTCGGGAGGCGTGGTGCCTGAGTCGCCGGAGCCGGAACCACCAGAGCCGGAACCGGAACCGCTATCGCCGGAACCTCCGTCGCCAGAACCTCCGTCGTCACCAGAGCCACTACCACCAGAGCCAGAACCGCCAGTTTCATCATCCGGATCTGGTTCTTCAGTTTCACCATCATCAATCAATTCCTTTGGAACGCACGTTTCTTTGCCATTAACAGTTGCAGTCACGTATCCGGAGCAACAAGTCACTTTTCCTTTGCATTTCATTCCGGTGTCTTTACCTTCATAGTTATAAGGAGTGAATGAGCCACCTTCGGCTGATTGTATGGTACAAGGCAACCATATTCGGTCGGGACAAGTTACTCCATAATCAAATATCGTCCGGTCTTCTCGTGCGGCCTTCATTTCGGCGGCGCTCAGCGCTATCGCTTTGCCGTTCGAGGGGTTGCCATTATTGCTCTTTTTTTGATTACAATCATTCATAATACATACATTTTTTATTAATTTATGATTTATTTAACACAATTTTCGGTTGTCAACCATTACCTTTGCAAGGTACTATTCCGGACTTGATATTATAACGGCCATACGGCCCATAAGGTTCACGGATTGCGCAAATATCTTTCAATTAAAAACTAATTAGATGAAGAAGTTTATAGAATGCGCCATAATGGCGCTAATCGTGTTGATGTGCGGACTGAACTGCGCAGCTCAGTCGCACGCGAAAATCGTGGAGTTGAAAATCACGGTGACGGACGAAACCGGCGATGCGTATGAAGACAAGTATGAGATACAGTGTGATTTGACCGACGCTGCCGACGGGTCGGAGATTAAATATGTGGGTATGCTGAATAGGGAGGAGCAATGGCTCAAGGCTTACATAGAAAATCCGGAGAAGCACCCCAAGGTTAAGGCAAGGATATGGCTTGGCAAGTCTGGCCAACAGACAGGGAAACAACCGGCCCCGGCAGAAGGCGTGGAGGAAAAAACAATAGAGGTGGACCTGAGCGAAGCGAAGTTGGGCGCGCCGTGTGAGAATGTGTATATTCACGAAGATGAAGATGTGGAATTGAAAAAAGGGATACCGTTAGTGCCATACGTGCTGGAAGTGGCGGTGACGCTGGCGCACACGAAGTAGCGAGGCGAATGAACCTGACCAGGACTAAGAAACGACTAAGCAACGCGGGGGCGGCAATTGCCGCCCCCGCGTTGTGTGGAGATGTTAAGGAACCGGAACCACCGGTCTTAACCGATTTTCAGTGTAATCCAGAACATACTTGAGTACGCTAAACCCATTCTCACATTTAGTGGTACACTTAATTTTTTCTCCATTTTTTTATCACAGTAAATGTAATGGGAGTGAGTAGACGGAACTGTCGAATCATCTTGTCTAATTTCTCTCATTTGAGCGTCTGTCAGCACAATTACTCCAGCTGGTAGTTTTTTAATTTTCTAAACAAACATAATATCATATTTTAAGTTTTCATATTAAAAATTTATTGCTTTAATCGTTTTGTGACGGCACGTCAAGGAATATGATTTTAACCAATATTAACGATAATGATATTGGTTAATCATATGAGAAATTATATAATTGCAAAAATTTTTTTAGATGGAGTTTATTCGACAAAGATTTGAATTCATCATAGTTATTATCCTAATACTATTTCCGAATGTTAGGATGTTGGCGTCACAAATTAAAAACGATAGAATAACTGTGCTCGTTAAGGTGTGCGATGAGCTGACGAGGCATAATATAATAAAACCAAGCGTCAACGTGTTTCGTATAAACAATGATGGTAAAGACTCTGTTGAGGTGGAATATATGTCATTGCTATCGAATGAGGGGCTCCTAAAGCAGCTATCATTTGAGTTTGAACCGGGAGTCTATTCGTTAATTTTCAGCTGCCCTGACGGTCAAACCGATTCGAATCTAACCAAGGAGGCTTCATTCAGGTTGAAGACCCAAGGAGCGTTCAGTGCCAAGAGCGTAAAACTTGATGTTACGGAAACAAAGAAAAATCGAATAGACATAGGCACGGTGTATCTTAGCAGAGAGAGAATGGAGGTGAAACTGGACGAAGTTGGCGTTACGGCAACAAAGGTGATGTTTTACCACAAAGGTGATACGCTGATATATAACGCTGATGCTTTTGTTCTATCAGAGGGTTCTACTCTTGACGCGCTGCTAAAACAGATGCCTGGAGTGAAGCTCAATAAGGACGGGGTGATAACCGTGAACGGCCGACGGGTTGAAAATCTGTTGATAAACGGCAAGGACTTGTTTGACGGACAGAATAAACTTATGATAAGGAATCTTGCCGTATATATGATAAAGGACATAAAGGTATACAACAAAAAAGGCCGTACAAGTCAGCTGATGAACCGGAATATGAAAGATTATGAGTTCACGATGGACGTGAGGCTGAAACGCGACTATGCGACAGGATGGACTGTAAATGCCGACGCAGGCTACGGAAGCCACAACCGTTACGCAGAGAAGGTGTTCGGCATGATGTTTTCAGAAAATGTGTCTCTATCGGCGAATATGAATCTGAACAATTTGAACAATGACGACATTCCGGGCGAAGAAGAAGACCCATCGGATCCGAGCCTACAGCCAAATGGGGTGCGCAATCGAAAATCCGGAGGTGTAACCTATCTAATAAATGGCAAGGAAGACAAATTGGAAATAAAAGGGAGCTTAAACGCTGAGAGTTCAAAAACGAACTTATCGACATATTCCCAAACGACAAATTATCTAACGAATGGCGACACTTACAGATACGATTGGGATGAATCGCGAAGCAGATTGTGGAATGTATCGACTAAGCACGATGCATTTTTCAAAATCGGAAATAAAATAAATCTAACCTTGAATCCGACATTCACATACGGGAAGTCGAACGATAGTAAAAACGGGCTGGAGGCTTTGTTTGATTCGCAGATTGACGGATTGACGAAAAGGGACGTTTATAACATCTACGACGGTGGAATCTCGGCCGATTCGATGGTGAACCGTCGAATAAGCGAATATTCATCCTCGGGCACAAACCTAAATGCAACATTCACAGCCAAAGCCGACATAAGGCTCGGCAACACGGGGAAGTTGCTCACATTGACTGGAAACGGAACATATGGACGACGAAAATCGGATGTGTTCAACAGATTTTGGCTCGATTTCAGAGAGGAACCGTGCCAACAGCAGAAGCAATATCAATACACGAAAGGGGTTCCAAGCCAAGATAGAGCCGGAGCCTTATCGGCGATTTACAATGATGTGATAAGCGGTGACATACAATGGAAAGTGGTCTACTGTTATAAAATTGACAACCGAAAGCGAACCAGAGAATTATATCAGCTCGAGAAATTAGCAAGTGATCTGGAATTCGGCGTATTGCCATCGGAAAAAGAGTATTCACAATATATCAATGCCGGACAGAGCTACAACACTGATACGCACGAACATAATCATAAAATCACGCCATCTGTGGCTGCCACGATAAATGCAGGGAAGCTACCGTTGAATCTAAATCTGGAAGTGCCTCTGGAGTTTAACGACCGCACGCTTACATATAATCCAAGAGCCGGAAGCGTGTCGAAGATATACAGGAACAACTTTGCCCCAAGCTTAAATATGAGTGTTACATCGTCGATTGGCAGAGCCAATGTTCAATTGGGGACGATGTCGACTCCAATATGGCAGAATCTCCTTTCAATGGTGGACATGGAAGATAATGCCGATCCGCTCAACGTGAGCGATGGAAACGAAAAACTGAAAGCGGCAAGAGTAAACGCCATATGGGGATTCGCGACGATTACAAGCAAAAACTATAAAAATACAAATTCGATAGTATTCAAAGTAAGGAATATCAGCAATGGATTTGCCAAAGGCGCAGTAACCAATCCAATGACTGGCGTCACACATTATAGAACCTATAACGTGACCGGAAACGTGAACGCAGACATAGGACACACGCTGTCGTTAATGCTCGGTAAGCGATTGAGAATGACAGCAAAGACCACAGGAGAATATCTCCGAAGCGTGGATATGGCCGGAACTTGCGACACGTCGTTTGCCATAACGCCTCCACGCAGAGTGATGAATGGATATGCCGTAGGGGAAAATATCAGTTTGACGATGCAGACTGGAAGGCATTCGGTGACGACATTGACGGACTTGAGGATGAACCGATATGAGAGCGGGGATGCGGGATTTGAGGACTTTACGTCGTGGACGGGGCGTTTCGGTGCATCGGGGGTGTTGAACCTGCCGCGGAACTGGGGGGTGTCGACGGACTTGACGCTGTATATTAGGCGCGGATTTACGGACCAGAGGCTGAACACGCAGGACTTGGTGTGGAACGCGAGGGTGACGAAGTCGTTGTTGAAAGGGAGCGTGGTGGTGGCCGTGGACGGCTATGACTTGCTGAGGCAGCTGACCAACATCACGTATACGATAAACGCGCAGGCGAGGACGGAGACGGTGAGCAACGTGATTCCGGCATATGTGCTGGTGCACGTGCAGTGGCGATGGAACAAGCAGCCGAAGCGGTGAGTGCCCCAGGGCTGACGGAGTGAGGTCATAGGTCAGAAGTCAGAGGGATGACAGGAGGGTGGATCTGGCGAGGCGAGTGATGCGGGTGACGAACGAGGCTTTGGCTCGGGTATAGGCATCGCGGTCGTTTGCAAAGCGAGGCAACAGGCTTTGTTTCAGCGACTGGTATTGTAGGGCGACTTCGGGGTGAAGAATCAAGTAGTCGCGAAAATACAGCTCGTCGTTATCGCCAAGCCGACGGAGATGGACGTGAAACACGCGGTCGGCATAGCCCCGGGGCGTATAGCCTTTGTTGAAGCTTATGCGCGTGGACGAGGAGGACATACAGATGTAGCCGGCGGACTCCATGGTGTGCAAGACGTGTGAGTAGTCGGCATCTGACGGAACTTCAACAAGAATGTCGATTATGGGCTTGGCCATTATGTGGGGGATGGCCGTGGAGCCAATGTGGCTTATGACGGGAGCATAGGTAGCCAACAGAGCCGACAGCCCGGCAATTTCACAAGCCGCCCAGTCGGCCCACTCAGGACGATGGGGAGTAAGGACGATGGGGAAAAGCTGCCACAATTCGGAGAGCGACATTTGTTTGAGGGTCTTTGCCATCAATGATTCGAAAAAAGTGTGATTAGGATTGACAAAGATAGTGAAATGGGGCGAAAGGAGACGAATGTTTATCGGAATATAGCGACAAGGGGCGAGAATAGCCTCGCCATCAAGCGTATAATCACGCGAATAGAGAATTGGGGCCAAACGAGTGAGAAGTCTTGGGGATGAACAAAATGCGGAGAGACGTTGTTGTAATAACAAAGACAAAACACACACAATCATGAAAAAATTTGAAGAAAAACTCAACAAAAAAATTCCCGTAGTGGTGCTGTTTCAGCACAGCGGCGAACAGGACGAAGCAGGCGTAAACGAATTGGCTGAAAAACTCGGCGCAAAATATGGCGAGCGCATACATATAATGACGATGGACTGCTCACATAACGGCGAATTCAAGGCACGATATAAATTCAAAGAGTATCCGACATGGATAGTGTTCAAGGAAGGCCAGGAGCTTATGCGACTTAGCGGCCATAAGAGCGAGGCCGAAGTCGTGGACATGATAGAACGAGCATTCTAAACCTAAGGCACCAGAGGACAGATAAACGCAAAACCGACCGCACCCGGCCATAAGGCACGGTGCGGCCGGTTTGTTTTTTTGGACAGATAGCACGTTTTGCCATTATAATTAGTAATTTTGTGCCTCGATAATAGGTTCGGGCCGATTGGCCGAATCAGAAAACGTTATGTGGAACAAAAACATAGTTACAATATGTTATCGGATGGCAAGCTTGGTTTCTGGGGCCTGACGGCCCTTGTGTTCGGGCTGATGGTGGGCGTGGGCATCTTCAATCTGCCCCAGAATATGGCCCAGGTGGCCTCGCCCGGGGCCGTATTCATAGCCTGGATGGTGACCGGAGCGGGAATCGTGCCTCTGGTGATAGCGTTCAAATGGCTCAGCAATAATTATCCGCAGTATAATGCCGGAATATATCAATATGCCCAGGCGGGATTCGGGAACCTGACGGGATTTTTCATCGCCTGGGGCTACTGGCTCTGCACGGCGTTTTCGAACGTGGCATACGGCGTGATGCTGAACGATGCATTCGGAGGATTGTGGCCCGTGCTTCTGAAGCATGGCTGGCCGACGGTGGCGTTCGGCTCGGCATTGATATGGGTAATGTTCGGCATCGTGGCGCAGGGGCTCCGGACTGCCAAATTCATCAACAATCTATTGGCCGTAGTGAAAATCGTGATGTTGGCGTTTATCATCGCCATATTCGGAATGTTTTTCAGATATAATTTGTTTGCCAGCGATTTATGGGGCAATGCAGCTTTGCTCGGCGGAGTGGGCCATCAGGTGAAATCGACGATGATGGTGACCCTTTTCTGCTTCTTCGGAGTGGAGGGTGCGGTCATGATGTCGGCCAGAGCCAAGCGTCCGTCGCAGGTGGGGCGTGCGGGCATAGCGGGATTCGTGATATCGCTGATACTTTATCTGGCGGTGTCGCTGCTGTGCTACGGTCTGCTCAGCCGCGCAGAATTGTCGGAACTCCGCAATCCGTCCATCACCTACATCCTGCGCGACACGTGCGGCGAATGGGCTTATTGGATGGTGATGTGGGCCATCATCATAGCACTTCTGGGGGGCTGGGTGTCGTGGACGCTGGTTGTGGCACAGGTGCCCTACGAGGCGGCAGTAGTGAAGATTCTGCCGCAAGCGTTCAGAAAAGTGAACCGACACGGAATGCCAACATTCGGGCTGCTTGCCTCAAGCGTGGCGATGGAGCTTTTCCTGATACTTGTGGCGATGGCTGACGACGTGTATCTGACGGCACTCCAGATTACGGGGCTTATGATTGTGCCTTGCTATCTGTTCACGGGTTTGTTTCTGCTGAAGATAGCGCCAAATGCAAGAGTGCGCATACTTGGAGCGGTGACGGTGGCATTCTGCCTGTGGATGACCTATGCCGGAGGGCTTAAAGATATGTTCATGACCTCGGTGTTTTATCTGGCTGGAATAGGATTTTTCGTGCGCGCACGCCGCGAGAATTCCGAGGCAGGGAAATGCGTGTTCACCGGCGGTGAAAAGGCATTTCTGACACTGCTGGTAATCGCTTCGGCCATAACATTAATCTTGCTTGTAGCGCAATTGCAGTGACAAAAAAGACCCGTTGTAAGGGTGTGACACCAAACAACGGGTGTATCATATCAGAGCAATAACCGGCGCTGCTGAGCCACAGTGATTGGAGAGGAGTGGCCCGAAAGCAGCACAGTGTCAGGGGGAAGCGTTAGAATCTTGTTGACGATGGATGATTCAAGCGTCTGACGGTCACCGCCGGGAAATTCGGTGAGCCCGGGGCCGTGCTGATAAAGCAAGTCGCCCACAAATGCCGCATCCTCCATTGGCGAATAAAACGTTACAGAGCCGGGAGTGTGACCGGGTGTATGCATCACCTCCAGATAGAACCGTGAATTTTCCTTTGACCGAATCACCTCACCATCAGCAAATTCTTCGTAGTGAACCACCGTGACAGGACTACCATAATCAGCACTGAGATTGAGACGAGGATCGGCAAGATAAGGGGCATCGGCCGAGTGGACGTAGATAGGAGCGTTCAACCACAGGGAAAGCTGCCCGGCGGCTCCCATATGGTCGAAGTGGCCGTGAGTAAGGAGAATGCGTTCGATGGTCCATCCATTACGCTCTACCACGTCATAAATCAGCCGAGCCTGCGCGCCGGGGTCAATCAGAAATCCCGACCGGGTGTGAGAGTCGATGTAGAAATAGGTGTTTTCAGCAAATACGCCCTGAACCTGCAATTCTTTAATCATAATGAAAATCCTTTCTTCAAAAAAAGCGTAACGGTGAACCTCAAAGCAGACGGCATCCGTCGGGGCCACACTGGTGAGGACGTTCGCCTTTAACAGCGTCGTCGGCTTCGGCCTTATCCTTTGACTGTCGGGCCAATTCGCGCTGAAGAGCAGATTTGAATCCATCGACGGACATAGCTCCCGGAACGGCGAAATGGCCATTGAACACGATGTAAGGCACGCCGTGAATGCCATGCATTGCGGCTTCTCGTTCGTCAAGACGCACTTCATCGGCGTAAGCATCAGACTGGAGCATCTGCATCACCTCATCTGACTTCATTCCAACTTCGATTGCTTTGTCAAGAAGCACTTTATGGTCGGCAAGTACAAGGTTTTCGACAAAATAGGCCTTGAACAGCGTTTCGTTGAGACGCTCGACTGTCGCACGGTCGTATTTGGCTTCGGCGAGTTTCATCAGCCGGTGGGCATCGCGAGTGTTTGAGTAGCGGGTGGTGGCATAGCGGAAGTCGATTCCAAGTTCACGCCCAAGAGAGGAAATCTGCTCAATTTGAGCCTTTGCTTCATCGAGAGACAAACGATACTTCATCGCAAAGCGTTCGGGCGTGCCTGAAACCACTTCTTTTGAGGCGGTGGGGTCGAGTTCGTAAGCCCGGAAATCAATCGTCACATCGTCAGTGAGTCCAAGTTGCTGGATGGCCTGCATAAGGCGAGTTTCGCCGATGTAGCAATAGGGGCATGCAAAGTCGCTCCAAACAGTAAGTGTAATCATAGTAATTGTTCCTTTCTTTATTAATGATTTCAGTGTGTTATTATAGTGTTTAATATTCGGTGGAATACGGCCAACTCACGTGGCGTGACGATGGCCTCCAATGCCTGATGGCGAATACGCGCCACAGCCATCACATCGGCTTCAAGCTCCAAAGCCTTAGCCTCGAGATGAACCCGGAGGCATTTATGGCTCACGGCGTCGGTGCGAACCCATCCTTTCTTTTCAAGCGAGGCTATGCTTCGGCAAACGGCAGCCTTGTCCTTGCCCAACATGCGGGCAACGTCGCACTGCCTCATACCATCGGATCCGTAAAGAGTCCTCATTATCAGATATTCACTTGTCGTGAGGTCGAGCCCTGCGTCAGACAACGCTGATGCAAGCTGATTGAGCAACGTCTGGTAGGCTTTGCCTATCAGGCATCCAAGCGCAGGAGCTTCGATTGTTGG
Source organism: uncultured Bacteroides sp. (assembly GCA_964600585.1). Classification (GTDB taxonomy): domain Bacteria; phylum Bacteroidota; class Bacteroidia; order Bacteroidales; family Muribaculaceae; genus Paramuribaculum. The sequence continues at coordinate 20,972 of CAZRJT010000011.1, read as the reverse complement.
CGATTCTTTTCTCATAGCATCTGAAAAACGCCATTGCGCCCCAAATGGTTGACTATGCAACCATTTTTAAGTCTCATTATAACTCATTCTCCATGGAAATCAAGCATGCGTCGATGAGCGATATTGCGTGGGAGTCAGCCCGGTAAGACGCTTGAACATACGGGTGAAATGAGCAGGATATTCAAATCCGAGGTCATAGGCGATGATACTTACGTCGTCGTTTGACGACACAAGCCGATGCTTAGCAACAGAAATGAGATGGAGAGCGATAAGGTCCTTTGGTGAGGAGCCGGTCTCTTTCCGAATCAAATCGCCAAAATATCCGGGGGAAAGATTGGCGCGTTCGGCAAAATAAGCCACACCCGGAATTGCGGCCGGCTTGCGGTGGGGATTGGCATAATAGTCCTTAAGGTCGCGCTGGAAGGCAGTGACCACGTCGGAGTTAACCTTATGGCGGGTGATGAACTGGCGGTCGTAGAACCGGTGCATATGCTCGAGCAACACTTGTATGGTGGCCGACAACACTGACGCAGAATGGCTGTCGACCGGATGAGAGAGCTCCTCCTTTATCTGCTCCAGGCATAAAAGGAATTTATGACGTTCGTCCTCCGAAAGATGCACGGCCTCCATCTGGTCGTAATCGAAATAGGAAAATGAGGCTATTTTGTCGGCAAGCGGAGTGCCGTAGATGAGATCGGGGTGAAACATCAGCCCAACCACGTCGGGGGCGACTTCGGGCTTATCCATCTCAACGTCAATCACCTGTCCGGGCGCGAAACAGACCACTGTGCCTTCCTGATAATCATAATAACGGCGGCCGTATTTAATCGAACAGTACACGCCATTTTTCAGAAATATGGCGTATACGCCGTAGTTCATCCTAACGTTATTCACCGTGTTGCGCGCCTGTTTCAAATCGATGACCGTGACAAGCGGATGCCGGGTCGGCAATCCATAGAGCTTGTTGTATGCGTCGATTGAATTTAGGTTGACTATCTCGTTTTGCATATTGACGGGCGGTTTAAGTTATAATCGGGCCAATAATGTCCGACACCACAAAGTTAATCCATATTTTTCAAACAGTGCCAACCATCGGCAATATGGGTAAAAATTGCGGCAAAAAGGGAAGCGGCGAATTACAAATCGCAATGCTTCACGGCAAGCCGGCGCTGGCCCATAACCGATGTCGACAGCACGTAGGCATTGAACGCAACCACCAACGACACTGCTGCAATAATGAGCCACACCGCCACCGGAGCAAACACATCAATCAGATCGTGAACCTTCAGCACGCTCCATAGCTCCAAACCATAGATGAGACTTTTGATCTCGGGCAAAAACGCCATGCAAACCGCCCCCACCACGAATCCGGCCAACGCGGCAATAAAAACGGCCAAACGATTTATGCGCCCATACATCGCGTTGTGTTGACGCACCATCTCGACGGCTTTGAGCCTGTCGGTCAGCCGGTCCATAAACCGACTATCGTCGGAAAGCTCGGGGGAGAATCGGGCGAAAAGAGTCTTTATTTCATCGTCATTCATATTCAACATTGTTTATAGAGTTAGAAGACCGGGCCGACAAAAGCTGGCGCAGATGCAGGCGACCACGCGAAAGCTGCTGCTTGATAGCCGCCGGCGACGAAGCCACAATATCGCTTATCTCGTCGACCGAATATCCTTCGAGGTAGTGGAGCAGGCAGGCCGTACGTTCTTTTTCAGAGAGAGCATCGAGGGCTTTGTAGAGATCCTGATACTTAAACGCATCGTCGGCACCTGAAGGCGATGGCAGATGGAGGGCCGCGTCTTCGGATTCGGCGGGCACCACACTGCGCTTGCAGGAGACAAACGTGTTGTAGGCAATCCGGAAAATCCATGATTTGAATTTGCCGACATCGCGAACTCCGTCGACCGACAGATAGGCTTTAATCAGTGATTCCTGAGCAATGTCGTCGGCCAACGCCGCATCACCGCTGCACAAGGCAACGAGAAACCGTCGGAGCGACCTCTGCGTTGCCTCAACATTGGCTATGAATTGCTCACGAGTCATTCGTGGAGGAGATTGCCGTTTTCCTTAAGTTGTTTTTTGGTCACGAAATACACTATGAGATAACTAATGCCCAAGGCAAAACATATTCCGGATACAGCAATTGAAATCCCGACTCCATCACAATCAAAACCTGCTTCAATCCATATCAGGCTGCATATAATAGCTGCCGTTAGTCCCAGCAATGAGAAAATGCATCCGCAAAGCAGGTAGAGGTTGTTGCGTTCAAGGGGCGTCTTCGGGGATTTGCCGGTAGCTGCAAGGGTCTTGGCAATGGTGTCTACATCAATAGGATTGTTACCTTTGAGGGCCTCAAGCAGCACAGCGGTTTTCTGATTGTCACGATTGACAGACACTCGCGTAACAAGCCACACGATGAGCACGGGCAACGCGACACAAATTCCAAGTGAAATAATAGTAGATTCCATAACAGTATTTTTTTAGAGTTTATAATCAGAGTTTTTGAGACATCTCATTATAGTGACGCAAAAAGACTGCAAATGGTGACATAGGAAACAAAAATTTTTTCAGCCGAACAATATCGGCCAGAATATCACAGATTCGAGATAAGGAGTTCGACATCTTCGTCGGTTGTCGACCAATCGGTTACGAACCTCACCGGAGTTTCAGTGGCACCCCGTGGCCCCCAAAGCTCGAATGAAGCCACTTTTTTCAGCGAGTCGATTACGTCGTTGGGCAGCACAAAAAACTGCTGATTGGTGGGCGAATCGATGAACAGCCGATGGCCTTTTGCAAGGAATCCGGCCTTGAGCTTCATAGCCAGCCTGACGGCATGGCGTCCGATCGACTCGTAGAGCCCATCGGAGAAGAGCGCGGCAAACTGCACCCCGAGCAATCGCCCTTTGGCCAACGTGGCTCCATGGAGCTTTATCAATGACACGAACCGGGGCAAGAGCTCGGGACGACGCGTCACCACGGCTTCGCCAAAAAGCGCACCACACTTGGTGCCTCCGATATAGAATACGTCGCAGAGCGACGCGATATCCTTAAGCGACAATTCGGCTCCATCGGCCATAAGGCCATAAGCAAGCCTGGCCCCGTCGATGTACAACGGAACGTCGTGTTTGCGACATGCGCCGTACAGGGTCTCAAGTTCTTGGCGCGAATAGATGGTGCCGAGCTCGGTGGGATATGAAATATAGACCATCGCCGGGCGAACCATATAATGATGAGTGTCGTCGCGATAGAAGTCGGAGATATAACGGTCGACGTCGGCGGCCGACAATTTACCGGCAACGTTGGGGAGCGTCAGAATCTTGTGTCCGTTAGATTCGATCGCTCCGGCCTCATGCACATTAATGTGGGCGGTGTCGGCAGCCAGCACGCCGTCGTTGTGGTCGAGCAGGCGGTCGATAACCACTGCATTTGCCTGTGTTCCACCTTCAAGCAGGAAGACGTCGCCGCCGTCAATGCCGCATGCTTCAAGGATTATACGCTTCGCTTCGGCGGTGAATTCATCGCGCCCGTAACCCACTGTGTGCAATCGATTCGTCGCAACCAGGCGCTCCATCACATCGGGATGGGCGCCAACCATATAGTCACTATCAAAATATACCATAAAATGAAAATAAATCGAGTTATGCAATTGGTTCAGCCTTGCCAATATACAGGACTTATCCGACTGCAAATTTACTGAATATTATACGTCCAGCCCACAATTGTCACGAAAAAGCCATCGGGCTAATGCAGACAAAAACATTTAACTTCCGAAACACTTTTATGGCTTCAGGTGTTAAATATACAAACAGAAGTTAATTATTTAATCTCTCTCAATCAAAAACGACATCAAAATGAAGAAGCTTATTTACTCACTGACATTAATTCTCGGCCTATCATCGGCAAGTGCGTTAACCGGATGCAGTTCATACAAAGACGACGCAACCGCAGGCATGTCGAAAGAACAACGAAAAGAATATTATGCGAAAGTGGACGCATATGAAGCGGCGCAGGCCATGCAGGCAGTGAAAGGCCAAAGATTCGTGGCATCGGCATTTCAGCTCAGCACCAAGCGAGGCGACGTATTCAATGTTAGCACTACGACCAACTTCGTGTCGCTCAACGGCACTGACGCCGTCATACAGATAGCGTCGACCGGCAGCATTTCAGGTCCTAACGGAATAGGGGGCATAACATTGCGCGGCACAGCATCAGACATTAAAATCAAAGAGGACAAACGAGGCAACATCACCCTGTCGATGCGCGTGCAAGGGAGCGGACGCTCAGGCGACGTGACACTCCGCATGGGCAAGGGAAGCACCCGTGCCTCGGTGGAAGTGAGCGGCACATTCTCATCAAGCCGCATAACGATGCAAACCTACGTTAAGCCTTTCGACCAGGCCACACACGTGGTGGGCACAAGCCTGTAATCTCTCCGGCTTGACAGCCGCTAATATATAAATTCGACCCTGAAAGCTTGCACCGGTCAGCTTTCAGGGTTATTTTTGTCTTTCAACACGATGCACAGCGCGCCAACCCATATGGCCAAAACCACCGGAATAATCCACGAGCCAATGGTCGACGGGAAAATCCGAATCAATATCCAATAGGCAAGCAATACGGATCCTATGTTATTGATAATTTTTGCCACACGCGGAGTGAGCGGGGTGAGAACCACTTGCTTTGCCATTATGTAGGAGGCCCATATCAACCATCCGACAAACACCGTTATATCGATAATCATAGCTCCGAAATTCACATACGTGAGCCATCCCGACTCCACATCCTGAGTGCCGTATACTATCAATATGCAAACCATCACCGTAATCACACCCATACATGTCACGGGTGAATTCATCAGATTCGTCTTATTGCGTTTCATAACATCTTCGTTTTTACAATTAGAAATGACAGAGACAAAAGTAGTAAATAAATATGACAAATCGACATTTCGGGTCATTGCAACTTCGTTGCCATAAGCCGGATTGCAGCAATGAGAATACTTTTCAGGCATAATAAGTTTCAAGTTAATTATTTGTTGTAACTTTGCACATCAATTTGCGTGACAAACATATAATTGACCGCATTGACAAAAGAGACTCTTCACCATTAAACTCCTATGATTCTACCTGACTCGATAAAGAAAATCAAAGAATACTCCGGAATAGAAGATATTTTTATTTGCGGCGGATATCTCAGAGATTTTTACTCGAAAGGTGAGTATGGGAAAGACATCGACATTTTTGTCGATTGCACACCTGGCCAGCTTAAAGAGTTCATAAAATACCTTATGCCATCTGGCAGAATCGACTATGGACAATATGGCTCGCCACGTTTTTACCCCGACTCAGGAAACGAAGATTACGTGGACATTGTGCCATTCTATAATTTCATCGTCTCAAACCACGCGATTACCGACATCAAGGATTTATTGCATAACTTTGATTTTTCGGCAAATGCTTTGGCCCATAATATTAAGACCGGCGAATTAATCGACTCAGAAAACGGATTGGCAGACATAAACAACCGAATATTAAGGGCTTTGCGAACCGACTTTCCTGAAAAGCCAATCCCCGCGAACAAGGATTTATCAACCAATACGGCGTATTGGTTCAGGTTGCTGCATTACCAAAACCGTCTTAATTTCACGTTTGAATCGGCAACCGAAGAGTGGATTATTGAAAATGCCTGGCGATATAAATATATCGATCTGTTCAGAAACACGTTTTTTGAGCCATCGATATCACCTCAAATAAAGGAAATCCTCAGCCATGTTCACTGACGAATCAACCATACGCAACGAGCTAAAACGGTCGGGATTCCGGCCGGCCGGACTATCTTATATAAATCGGGGCGTAATGACCGACAAGTATTCGTTTCGTCAAAACGACAAAAGATATATAGTGAGATGCTTTCCACATAAAAGGGCACAGAATGCCCGGACGGAATTCGAATACATGGCTTGTTTCCGGGACGAAGGCATAAAAGCACCAATCCCCTGCCACTATTCAGATTCAGGAACGCCATTGCTTGTGTATGAAATGCTTGCCGGACATACGTTAGCCGACACATACAATAGACTCAGCGAATCGGAAAAGCTCACGATATCGCACGAAATTGCCGACAACTACAACCGTATGTCACAAATCGTTACTGCGGGATATGGCAAAATGGAATCTTTCGGCAAATTCGAATATAAAACATGGCAAGAGTTCTTGCTAAACGCCATTGAAGTCGCGAATAAAATCGCCAAGGAGAACCATAACGCCCCTATGCAAATCTGCTGCGAGAAACTGGCCAAGATGACTACTAAGATAAATGAGCCACAAAGCCGACTGGTGTGGAGCGATTTCAGCAGCGACAACATTATTGTGACCGACAATGGACGTCTATCGGGATTCATCGATTTAGACGGACTTCTGTCGGGCGACCCGATGTTAGGATTGGGATATTTTATCTCCCATGAAAGCAATAGCGAACTGAAACGAATAATTCTGGCAAGTTTTAACCTTACGGAATCGTCATGCATAATCGACTATTACGCATTAATCAGATGGTGCAGACTACTCCCCTATGCGACCGAAGCACTGCCCAATGGCGAAAAAAGATTGCCATTGAATGAATTTCTTCCTCATTCATATGATTTAATATCTAAACTATATAAATATGGACACTTCTGATAAGGACACTAAAAATAACCTATCCAAATATTATACATTGACCATAATGATTCTTACGGCCATAGCTGTCGGGACTGCTTGCTTTTTTGCTCCCAGACTATACGAAAATGTAATTAAAAAAAGCAATATCAGCGTGGCCGCAGACTTAAAGGGGGTAGTCATTTCGCCTGACCATCCTGAGTGGTTCAAATATAATGACACGACAATAATGTCATGTCGAGCAATGGACAGATCGGATATCATAGAATTGAACGCTCTGGTAAGCGACACATGCCAGAAACGCAATACATACGTGATATCGGTGAACGAATTAGCATACAATTCCAACAACCAAACGTCGAACATAGTAGACTTGTGCTGGCTTACGCTATGCTTAGTGTTTCTGGGGTGTTCGGCAAGAACCTTCTATGATTTCATCGGTAGAAAATGTTACACCGAAGAAGGACAAAATATGGACAAGTGGTGGCCGTGGTATACTTTCCGCCCTTTAATCTGCGTGCCGATAGCGGCTCTGCTCATAGTTTCAGTGCGCACGTCATATTTTTCAAATCTTTTCGTCTCCAAAGACCTTAACTCTTATCTGGTCATATCCTTTATAGCAGGATTCTCCATTATGGAATTTCTTACGATGCTAAGACGCCTTTCAAAGTCGTTGTTTGGAACAGACGACAACAATAAAGATAAGGGATGAGAAGAATCAGAAAACTAAATCTGCAAAGTAGGGCAATCAGAAAAGGCAATAAAGCAAAAAGATTAAATTCGGTGTATTTTCAGAGCAAAAAGCAATTGCGTTGCGAATTTTTGCTTAACTTTGCGATGACGGTTAGGAAGCAGTGGGCTTAACGGCTTTCATCTCTCTGTTGACAATGTTTAATTTCAATTAATATAACTTATGTATCAGCAACAAGTCCCTTTTAAAGACGCCGTTATGCAAGCAATAACGACAAATTATTGCAATTTCAACGGCAGAGCATCACGCTCAGAATACTGGTGGTATTGCCTCGGAGTTTTCGTACTCGGAGTGATAATCAACATCGTATTCTCTTTTAGCGAAACAGCAAATATGGTGGTTTCCGGCATTGTAAACCTGGCCCTCCTTCTTCCCGGGCTCGGATTGGCAGTGCGCCGCCTACATGACATCAACAAGAGCGGTTGGTGGCTTTTCCTTGTTTTGATACCCTTGGTGGGTGCCATTGTTTTGATTATTTGGTTTTGCAAGGAAAGCGATATGCAGCCGAACCAATATGGCCCCGTGCCCAATATGGTAAATGATTGATTAAAGCACAACTAAAAGCTGTCGTATCATATCAAATGCATACGACAGCTTTTTTTATATCCATCACAAATTCCAACGGGCTAAAGAAACAGGCTACATACATAAATTCCAGCTAACTACATTGCAATGACAAGGCATATATTTCTACTGGCATTATCCTTTTGCCTCCTCACATCATGCGTAGGCACAGAAGAACCGTCAACCAACGAAATCACGAATGAGAAGACCGTATTGATGTATCTGCCGTGGTCATCGAACCTCACAAGCTATTTCCGCCAGAACATAAAAGACATGGAGACAAGCATCGAGGAAATGGGCGGATTATCGAACGAACGAGTGGTGGTGTTCATCTGCGACAATCCGACGGAGTCAACTCTGTTTGAAATCAAATGTGAAAACGGCAGGTGCCAGCAGATTGAGCTGAAAACATATTCCAATATACCATTCACCACCGTCGATGGCATTGCACAGATCTTACACGATGTGACATCGTGGGCTCCGGCAAAAAAATATTCAATGATTATAGGTTGCCACGGCATGGGATGGCTTCCGGTAAACGCAAGCCGCGCACTACGATGCGAAGATAAAAGCCACTGGGACTACGCCACCGCTCCCCTCTCCAGATATTTCGGAGGGACAACCCAGGAATATCAAACTGACATATCAACCTTATCGACAGCAATTGAACACAGTGGATTGAAGATCGAATACATACTTTTCGACGACTGCTATATGTCGTCGATCGAGGTGGCATACGAGTTGAAAGACGCGGCCGATTATCTGATTGCGTCGACTTGCGAAGTAATGGCATATGGAATGCCGTATGCCACAATGGGGAAGCACCTGCTTGGCAAGCCTGACTACCAGGCCATATGCGACGATTTCCATGAATTTTATTCAAATTACTCAATAATGCCTTGCGGAACGCTATCGGTAACTGATTTATCCAAAATCGATGGCATGGCTAATATAATGCGACAAATCAACACATCGTATACCTTTGACGATGAACGTATCCGGGAGCTGCAAAATCTTGACGGCTACTCCCCTACCATCTTCTATGACTTTGGCGATTATGTCAATTCATTGCTTGACCAAAACGATGCGCCAGCAAGCCTGAAGGAGGAATTTAAAGTGCGACTCGACCGCCTCATACCATACAAGACTCATACCGATAAGTTTTTTACGGCAAGCCGAGGGCCAATTAAAATCAACCGCTATTCGGGCATCACGACATCCGACCCCAGCACGAGCGAAAGGGCCATTGACAAGACTAATACGAAGTGGCACCACGCCACCCACTGACTATGAGAAGAGGGACCACCGGCAAAATGCTCGTGGCCCCTCTTTTAAAGAAATATATATCTGAGGGATATATAGTGAATTTTTTGAGCCGGAATGATTATCACAATTTGTCGGCGCGCTGGGTGATTTCGGCATCGGTCATCGTATAGTTGCCTAGACTGCCTTCCTTGGCCTGAATGCAAATGTAAGTCATCGGGACTTCGGAAGTGCATTTCAGATTGCGGTCGCAATTGGTGGCGACACGAATCACCGAGCCTTCAGCCACGTCGAATACATCGTCGTTCACCTGGAAGCGACCGCTGCCAGACAGAATGATGTAATTCTCTTCATTCTCCTTATGGCTGTGGAAAAACGGCACTGAAGCACCGGACGGCAGAGTGCCAAAAGAAATTTCACATGATGTGGCACCAGTGGCATCCTTCATAAAGGCTTTTCCTTCAAATGTATTTAAATCGCCAACCGAAGCATGGGTGAACTTATCACCTGAACAAAGAATTTCTAACGTATCCATTTTATCTTGATTTTTATTATTAACTTTGCAACAGTAAGCCGCTTTCGTTTTGATAGCGCAAAATTAGCAACATTTTTGCTCTCACGCAAGACGTTACAAAAACGTAAGATACTTACTCCGGAGTAACTATTCTTGAAAATGAAGAAGTTAGAATTAAAAGAAAATTTGCAAAAATATACGCGCATCGAAGATTGCCCCATACGCAATGTCGTGGCCCGGTTTTCGGGGAAATGGGCAATGCTGATACTGTGCGTGTTGTCGGAAAACGAGACAACACGGTTCAATGCAATAGCCAAAGCCATACCCGACATTTCGCCAAAGGTGCTCACTGAGACGCTTAAGGGACTCGAAAGCGACAAACTCGTCAAGCGCGAACTATTTGCGGAAATACCTCCGCGAGTAGAATATTCTCTCACCAATTTAGGCAGAAGCCTGATGCCCCACATCGAAAACTTGCTCGGATGGGTCATCGAGAACTTTGACGACGTCAGGAGATAGAGCCGCCGGACGGTGCGCCGGATTTCGCCACCGCACCAATGGCAATCAAAATCGCAAGCGATGGCGATTGCACCCTGTCGACATAGGGTTTCAGTAAACCGACGGAAAAGAGCTCCATTTCGCAATAGGCATCATACAGGCGCTTAAGCGATACTCGGAATGTCTCTCCGGTTGACTCGCGTACGCCCGTAATGATGTTTCCTACCACTTGAATGTCAACGTAGTTAATGCCAGTGATGCTTTTAGCGGCGGATATGCGTTTAATCGCACAGCTAAACTCCACGTAATTCAGATTGGTCTTCTTAACGTAATATGTTGCCATTAATGCCTTAAGTTTTTTACTCTCACCCGCATTAAATGCGGGTGAGCTACCTATTTAATCCTGATCTTGATTATATTGGCTGAATAAGCGGGAACCTCGAAGAGGACTTCATTAGAGTCTCCGGCTTTGACGCTTGCGTTTACAGGCTTAATGTTATGGGGATTGGCAATTGTGTTTTCGTCTTTGCCACTCTCAGAAGACAAACGAATCAGTTGGAGCGCATCGTTGCCGCTCGTATCGACTTCGCAGTTTGACAGTTTTATGACGCCATCGGCATATCCATCGCCCACATTCACCACCTTTACGTACATCGTCTTTGCCGCGTCGTCGATGGTAGTGGATACATAAACGCCATCATATCCGCTATATTTCTGAGTTTTGCAGGCAAGGTCGAGGTTGCCGTCAATATAGCAGTGGATGCTATCTCCATCGACATCAACCTGCAAGTCATACCAACGGTCGGCCACGACAGTGTAACGCCTGTCTTTGCACAACTGCACACGCTGTCCGTCGAAGGCTTGCTCGACATTGTTTTGGGTGTTTGACCATCCGCCAACATTAAACCACTGATAGTCGCCCGGGGTTTTATATCCAACCATCGCCATAAAGCCTTCGAGACCCGAGTTTTTCTTGGCCTGCACCTTGAAAGTGTACTTCTCGGCATCAATAGGCTCGGGGCATACAATCATCGACGGCTGCTGAGGTCCGGTCTGGACGATTTCAGCATCAGATATGGTCCAATCGCCCATCAACTTATCCCACTTTGCATAGTCGCTTATATTCACTGGAGTGCCGTCGACAATCAACTGAGCGTTGCGATAAGTCACATCGGTTCCCCAAGTTGCAAGCCCAACGTGCACTGGATACGTTTTTGCCTCATCGACGGGCTGCGGCTTTGTCAGATTGTAGGTCCAGTCGGTCTTGACAACCTGTGTGCCGATATTGTTGGCGAACAGTTGCTGTATATAATAAGACGGCGTGCCCATTACCTGTGATGAGTTGAAACGAATCATATCAGGACGCCAACGAGCGTCGTTCTCATTCACAAATATGGGCGCGTAAGAGTTCATCACAACCACATCGGAGTTGTTTTCCATACCCATCATATACACGGCTTCGCCCAACGCGGCGTTGAGATTGCCTATCTCACCAAAGTTGCTGGTCACGGCATATTCGCCCACATACACCTTGTATTTGGACCGGTCGTAAGAGTCGTATTTGTCAAACCTGTCGGCAAACCATTTCGGATTGCGATAATAATGCTCATCGACCATCTCCACCGGATAATCATTGCGCCATGATGGATAGTCGGTAGCCCATGACTCCACATTTCCGATGCAATGAACATTGGGATATTTCGCCTTAATGGCATTATAGAACTGGATATAACGCTCTGGGTAGTGGTCGCTTTGGTCGGAATTGTTCTGCATATTGAAGTTGTAATTCTCGTTTCCAATCTCAATGTACTCCAGATTAAACGGTTCGGGATGGCCATTCTCGGCACGCATCTTGCCATATTTAGTGGTCACGTCGCCATTGGCATATTCGAGCGCATCGAGACATTCGTCAATCCATTCTCCAATCTGATCATAGGGCGTGCAACCGCCATGCCAGATGCCTACATTCACCACAAACAGAGGCTTCGCACCCAAGTCTTCGGCCAACTGCAGGAATTCATGGAAACCTATGCCATCACTGGTGCGGTAGCCCCAATTGACGTTAGGATGCCCTTCGCGCTGCTCAATCGGCCCGATAGTGCGCTTCCATCTGAAAGCATTGTCTGGACTGTCCTGCCCTTCGACGAAACATCCGCCGGGAAAACGCATAAAGCGCGGACTCATATCGGCAAGCATCTGGGCCAAATCGGGCCGCATACCATTCTCCCTGTTCTTGAACGTGGGAGGGAACAGGCTGACTACATCGAGCTGGAATTCGCCCGGTTTGTCGGCCGTAAGAGTAAATTCGGCTTTGGGGTCATCGGCAGTGGCTACGATTGTAGCCGTATATTTCTTCCATTGTTTGGAAAATGAGACCTTCATTTTCGCTTCGCCGAGCGACTGACCTGAAGCGGTCTGAAGTCGTGCTGTAATCGTTCCCTTGTATTTTTTATCGCTTTTTGCCCAAAAAGACAGCTTATACTCTCTGCCTTTAACGGCATTCATGCCCCAATAGCCTTCATTGCGCACACCGTCGCCTGCTTGAGCAATGGTGACGCTCAGGGCATTATGCTGGACGTCGTTCAACAACCCGTCGTTCACTAACGCCATCTGCGCGCTGCCCACACCGAACCAATTGCTTATGCCGGGCTGCTGCGACATAATGTCGTCCTCGAACGAACGATTACGTATCAGCTCGGCATACAAACCTCCGTCGGCCGCGTGGTTGATGTCTTCATAGAAAATTCCATAATGTGTCGGACTAATCATCGGCCCTCTGTGAGCGGCATCAATGTTAATAACCACCTGTGCATTTACGGCATTGACCGTAGCAAGCAGCATCACCGCTAGAATCTGTTTTATTTTCATAAGTTCTATCGAATTATAATCAGCATAAATCTGCGTTAAGTAAATTTGTGGCTATAAAGATACTAAAAACTCTCAAGTTATCACCAATTAACACCGATGATTTCCATTACCGCCTATTTTTAAGGGAAAGTAAACTTTTCCAGAGCCGAGTTATCACCGAACAAAATGCAAATAATATTTGTCTATTTGACAAGTGTTATTTACATTTGCAACTGAAAATATGACTCACAAAAATTTATGCTTATGAAAATTTATCTTTTTCCACACGCATTCCGGCCGATTGGTTGGATCGTATTAGTGCCCACACTTCTGCTCGGCATACTTTTGCTCTGTGGCGCATCATGCATAGACTGCATCGCAGAGACAATACTCATTGACTCTTCCATCATCGGCATTGCGCTCGGGTCGGTTTTCATCACTTGTTCACGCGAGCGCATTGAAGACGAAATGACCAACGCAATACGACTCAAAGCACTCCTTACGTCACTTTACACGTACGTGGTGTTCCTTGTGATATGGACACTGGCAGTAAACGGCTTAGAATATCTCTATGTCATGGCAGCAAGTCTTGTTATGTTGCCGATGATATTTGTTGTGCGATTCAGATATGAGATGCACAAATACTACAAAGTACAGTCAGATGAAGAATAGAATCAAGGTAGAACGTGCCGAAATCAACATCACACAACAACAGCTTGCAGAAGCTGTCGGGGTGAGCAGGCAGACGATTGTTGCCATTGAAAAGAATCACTTTCTTCCATCAACTCCGTTAGCGCTAAAAATCAGCAAGTTCTTCGGCAAACCGGTGGAAAGCATATTCATCCTGGAAGAAACTGATTAGTCGTCGCGTCTTTTTGCTCGGCAACTTGCCAGACTTACAATCCGCCCTCATGTCCTGGAGGAAGTGAAGCAAAGATTCAGACAGTAAGAAACTAAAAATTAAAAACATCTGACATCTACAAATAATAGGCTATAATTTATTACAAAATAAAGAATAAAAAAAATTGAGTTGAGTGTAACTTTTAAAGATATTTTTGCACCTAACGTCACAAAAATATCAAGAAAATGGAAAGTCCACCAAAAACAAGCAGGGAGTTTGATTATTTTGTCAAAGAACATTCCCGAATCATTAACAAGGTCTGCTGGGTATACGCAACCCCGAAAGTGCCTTATGAAGATCTGCGTCAGGAAATACTCACCAACCTTTGGTTAGGTTTAGAGCAGTTCAGGGGCACGAGCAAGTTGTCAACTTGGGTTTATCGTGTCGCCGTCAACTCAGCTCTAATGGCCATCCGCAATTATAAGCCAAAGGTTGACACCCTGCCATTTGAAATATCGGATATAGATATTTCCTCTGAAACAGATGATAACAAAACCGAACAGCTTGCAGCACTCCACGAGTTGATAAACCAGCTCCTTCCAATCGAGAAGGCTATCATCTTACTATGGCTCGATGAATATTCATACGAGGAAATCGCAGACATCATTGGGATAGGACGGAACAATGTGGCAACCAAACTTCACAGGATTAAAAATAAACTCATCTCAAAATCGAAATAATATGAACTTGGACGAACTCAAAAAAAGCATGTCAACGCTTGACGACGTGCTCGCTCAAAAAAGCAACAATCCCATCAATCTCAACTCTGAGATATGCAACTCGGCACAAATCCGCATTGCCAAACAGTATCGCAGGAACATCCTGAATTGTTCTGTTCTCGCAGCTGTGTTCATCACTATGTGGATCAGCGGAACAGGCGAAAGCTCTTTCCCGGTCGGCATAAAAGGATTCCTCGGAATTTATATGGCCGTTGCGGCAGTAGTATATCTGTTTCTGTATCGCTTCATCAAAAAGATTCAGCCGGCAACTTCCACACCTATGCAAATGATGAAACAGGTAGCATCTCTCAGACTCTACACTCTCGTTGCCGAAATCTTCTTCGCCATTATTCTTGCCGTATTCTTCACTATCTTCCTCAGCAATCTTTGGGCTCTCGGCACTTACACGTTCTGGCTCGTTGCAGTGGCTTTACTGGTCAACATTATCATCGCAGTTATAATGCTTCCAAAGAAAATCAGAGATTTCAGAGAACTCACGGCAATGGATTAGCTCCCATATGCCGAGAAACTCGATGGCATATCCATTTCTAATATTAAAGGCAAAGCAGGGATTCTTGCTGCGCAAGCGCTGACGCGATAACGACCCCTTGGGTTATCACTATGCCTTCCTACGCAAAAGAGCCACAAGTCATTGACTTGCAGCTCTTTTAGCGGAAAGACAGGGATTCGAACCCTGGGTACCCGTAAGGGTACAACGGTTTTCGAGACCGTCCCGATCGACCACTCCGGCATCTTTCCTTGGCGGTTTTGTGGCTGCAAAGTTATAAAACTTTTTCCGTAGAGCAATGGTTTAATTGATTTTTTTACTAATTTAGTGGCAAATTTATAATCAGTATTCAATATGAAACGTGCATTTTTCTGGATAGTAGCATTGTTGATGGCGTGTCAAGTTTCGGCCGAAACTCCCCTTAAAGTAATGACATTCAACATACGAATGAACAATAGCGGTGACGGAATCAACAGCTGGCCGCATCGAAAAGACGCTGCGGCGCAAATGGTGAAGCACTATGCCCCCGACGTAATCGGCACTCAGGAAGTGCTGCATCTGCAGCTTACCGACATGGACGAGCGTTTGCCAAACTATTCGCCAATCGGCGTTGGCCGCGAAGATGGCAAAACAAAGGGCGAATATGCCGCCGTATGGTATAACACCGACAAGTTCGAGCTGCTGGATTCAGGAAATTTCTGGCTTAGCGAAACTCCCGAAGTGGCCGGTTCGAAAGGTTGGGACGGAGCTTGCGAACGCATTGCCACTTGGGTGAAACTACGCGACTTAAAGACAAATGAAACATTCTTCTTTATGAACACCCATCTTGACCACGTTGGCAAACAAGCCCGCAGCGAAGGCGTGAAACTGATACTTGACCGTGCCATCGAATACAGCAACGGTCTGCCGATAATCGTTACCGGCGACTTCAATTCCACTCCCGACTCTGACGTGGTGGCCCATATGACCAATGCCGCCGACACATCGCATCTCACCGATAGTCGCAGCATAGCCAAAAACAAGGAAGGTGAAGAATGGTCGTTCCACGACTTTGGCAAAATCCCGCAGAATGACCGTCCGCTTCTCGACTATATATTTGTGTCAGACGGCATCGTAGTCAATTCGCATTCGATTCTGCCCGCAAAACACAACGGACGTTTCGTTTCAGACCATTCACCGGTTATGGCCACTCTGGTCATCAAGCCTTAACGCCCGGTGACGGCTACTTTCCCTGAAGCTGATGCCTGCTCGACGCCGTTTGCCACAATCGACACCTTATAGGGATAGATTCCTCGGCCGACGCGCGCGCCGCCCATATTGCGTAAATCCCATTTTATCGGTGCCGACCGAAGCATATCGCTCTTGTCGGTGGCGGTTGTAGTCCACACTATGCGCCCTGCCATATCATAAACCGTAATCATCACCGTCAGTACGGCATCGGGACGATTGTGACTTATATAGAAATTTGTTTCGGAACGGGCCGGATTGGCATCCGTATAGACTGTGTAGATTGTGGGCGACAATCCTGGCACGACGTTATAGAGCAATTGCGCCGAAGCAGAGTTGCCCGATGTGTCCCACACCTTATACTCAAGCGAATGCGCACCCGGCGATTGCTCGGGCAGACGATAAGCCACGCTACCTCCGGGCTGTCCAGATGGATAAGGAGTAAACGAATCGGCTACATCAGTGTAGGAATGCTTTCCATCTACCGAAATCGACATTTGCCTCCCGATGCCGGCCATCGACAGATTTATGGCCACATCGTCCGACACTGATGCGATGAACATAGGCGTTTCATCGACATCGTCGCCATCGACAAACGTTTCGACGTTAAGATAAGCCTGGTGGATTATGGGGGACAAAGTGTCGGAGAGAGCCGAATCGTCATAGCCGTAAACATAGAAATCACGATTGTGACCTATGGCCTCAACGCCATCGGAACTCATTGCATACATATCGAAGGCTGCAGGCCGATAGTTGTCGGCCACGTCGGCAGGCATCGACACGCGCAACTCGAACTCCCCGCTGCGAATCGAATCGCGGCCCACAAACAGGCGGTCGCCTTGACGCTCGAAATTATACACCTTCCCTTCTGTCTTGTCGATGTCGCGGCCAAGAGTGGTGACGGTATGTTCGGCATCGTAAATCGACGCATCGAGCATCCCATTGAACGAATCATACTTCCGCCCATCGGCAGCATATACCGTACCACGCATCACCACATTCTGACGTGCCATCACAGTCACATCCTCATCGCCTCCAAGCGCCGCCGCACCGATGCTTTCGAGTTCCACATAGGCCGACGGGGCGGCTATGGGCATTGCCGGATCCCCAAGAAGCACATAGCGCAACTTGTTTGTGTTGCTACGGTCGAATTCAGACGTCAGCCTGTTTTTTGCCCTGCGATATATCTCGCCTATAGTGCGTAGCTCGCCCTGCTCATCCACATCAAACATCTCAAGCGCCATAGCTTCGCTAAAGAATTTATTCTCCGAGATATACACCGTTCGCGTTGCCGATATTGCCGCAATGGCCCCGCCATTTTCCAAGAAGCAGAGACGTTCGCCCCCCGAAGGTTCGGCCCCGTCCCATTGCAAAAACGAGCAAGTTGCGCCGTAAAACACCGGCAAACGCTTCAGATAGAGATTTGATATATCGGCATTATTCATCACATTTTGCCCTGTAAGATAATCCTTTGACGCATGGCCTATATAAGTCCACCACATTGCCCCTGCGTCGAGCGAGCTATGAAGCCGGCTTCGCGCACCTTCGCAGGTGCCCGACGTAAGGTCGTAGGCGTCAAGATAAATTTTATCATACATCATGCGTCTGCCCCCCGTGGTGGCTTGTGCCATCTCGATATGGCGGTCGGCCTGCTCCATATGCTCAGCCCGGTCGCCATCATCGGCCAACACAATCACTTTATTCTTCCATCCCCCGGCGGGAACATCGGTGACATATCGACATAGCTTATCGACATATCCGCGCGCCTGCGCCAGATTTCGCGCCGGTATGCGGCCCACTGCAACGCATAGCCGATCGGCTCCGGGCCTGATGCCGGAGTCATCGTCGAGAAAGGCGAGCATATCGTCGCCCGTAAATGATTCGCTTTCACGCAGGCTCTCGTCAGTTTGCCACGTTGGCATCGAAACCGCGCGCAACGTCGTCGCAGCAGCCGACACTCCGCGATTGTCGAATGTCGGATGCCCCAGCAGCAACACGTACTTCAGTGGCCGGCCGGCTGCCACGCCACGGTCATAGAGCATTTTAAGCATCCGCCGAAAAGCTCCCACATCACGTGCGCCCGACGAAAACTCATTAAATACCTCTTCCTGGTCTACGACCAATACCTCCATCCCATGAGGCCCCTGCGAATGCAACGCCGCAATCCGCCGTGCTTCCGACATAAAAGCCGAAGCCGAGAACACCACCATATCAGGCAAAACGGCGTCGTCATGCAAATTCTGCACACCAACCGTTTCTACATATTTGGGCTGCGGCATTATGGCCTTTGGATTCCAAGCAACGTAACGCCGCGCACCGGAATAGACATTAACCCACTTCAATTTACCATCGACCACGGATGTAGCCATCGACACAACACGCCCCGGCTCGGTCACATCCCACACTCGCGTATCAGCGGAGGCTCCGGCAAGCTCAACAGCAGTCTGTCCGGCACCGAATTCCAACAATCCATCCTGACCAAGCTCAATCCTGCGCCTATAATTCAAATCAATGGCATCGAGATTGGCAAAAGACACATGCCCCTGAGACTCATAGTCAATCGTCAGTTCCATAGTGGATCTTGGAGTGCCGAAACTCTTTTCGGTAGAAATCAGCGACGCCAACGCACCACTCGTAGCAGGAACGGCACGGTCGGACGAACCGTACGGTAACTGAACACCGTCAATCGAAAACTGGAGTTGCGATTCAGAAGCCGAGCCACTGACGAACCGACACCGCATCCACACATCCGCGCCATCAACCTTACCGGGCAAATCAAACGAAAACCGCCGGCTTCGAACCGTTCTGAAATCCTCGCCCACCAACATATGACCACTTTCACCGATAACCGACAATTCCGACTCATACATCACACGTTCAACGTATTCCGACACAAACTCACCCTGTCGTCCAATGACATCCATCCCTTCGGTAGGAATGTCACGACACTCTCCATCGTCAGCGGTGTCGGTAAGGAAATAATAACCCACGCTGCTGAACGGATTCAGCTTATGCGTGTGGTGTCCCGAACCATCAACGCTCCAGGACTCAGGCCCTACGGCATAAAAACAAATGCCGCCGTCGGAATATTCACATTGCACCTGAGGCAAATCATCAATGTACTCGTCAGCCGACAGCTTATCACTTATCCGATTACCGCCATAACCGTACACACGCACGGCAGCAACATCGTCAAACCCCCATCTGCGCAAATCATTAGCCGATATACGGTGCATACCCGTCTGAGCAACACTTATCTTAACCCATCGACCGGAAGCCAAAACCGACTGTCGTGCATATACCGACAAATCAAAAGGCCACATCTGCAAGGGGCACAACAAGATGGCCGTGAACAAAACCACGGTTTGCCATAAATTCGATACCGATTGCTCTACAAATGGCTTCATACTTTATTGTAACGTATTTCCGTCTCCATTATTGCACTACGCCGCAATTGGCACGACACCATTCGGCCCATACAGACAAATCGCCCGAAAACACGTCGAGGTCAACATCACCGCTCATCCCAGCCACTTCTCCCGAATGGCTATATTGCCAGAACGTCCAGTCGACATCGGCCGGTATAGGTGTAAATGAGCACATCCACAATTGATATTGCTCGAAACGATCCTTTATAAAGCGCTCATATCCGCGCTTATTAGTGTAAAACATAACCGGACGTCCAGTCTTGCCGACGTATTCCAGAAACATTTCAAGCCGCGATATAATCACATCAGTCGCAATGCCTCTCGGATTGCCCCACTCCTCCAAATCTATTACCAACGGGAAGTCAAGTTGCCGACCACGAATGGAATGGAGATAATTCAGAGCCTGCATATGCCCCGGGACATCAAAACGGAAAAAATGATAAGCCCCCACCTTCAGCCCGGCCATATTGGCTTTACGATAATTGCTGAAGAAGGATTGGTCCTTGAAACCGATGCCCTCCGATGCCTTAAGAAGCACGAACTCGTAACCGGCTGCCTTCAACGCATCGAAATCGACCGCCCCGTTATGAGCCGAAATGTCGATTCCCCTCACTTCGTAACGGGCCACGACATCACCGGTTGACGGGCGATGCACACATCCCGACAACACCACCGCACACGCCAGTGCGCAGGCCATTGTCAGAAAAGCCAAATGAAAATATATGCTGCGATGTGCCATCATACGTCGCAAATTTAGTAAGAATAAATCGTCGAACCAACTACCGGAGTACATTTTAACACCACCATCCGGCACCAAAGCATCTGCTTTCATCATGATAAGCCGAAAAACATATGTTACGGCAGTCAACCATCAGTTAAAGACAGATTACAATCCGACTATCGGACATCTGACCTGCAAGGACAAGGATAAATTTCACCAGCTCCTATTATATTGGTTCAGTTTATCGGGCATATCTAAATCCCGACCCAAACTAAACTCAATAAAGCACCAGACAGTGTACACGCCCTACAATCGAAAGTGACCGCACCATCGCCACCGTCTCCTTCCCCCTCAAATCCGCCATCCAGC
>CAZRJT010000010.1:0-30187 GCA_964600585.1 uncultured Bacteroides sp. | reverse complement strand
AGGCGTGGACAACAATCTGCCTACCTACCGCCTCGGAGGCAATTCGTGCCTTAGCGGCGATTTCATGGGCGACTGGAGCTTTAATGCACCTCTAAAGGACGGCGACAGACTGACATTTGAAGATATGAACCACTACACGACTGTGAAAACCACTATGTTCAATGGACTGCAACATCCGTCGATAGTGCTGTGCCGACAGAATGGAGAGTGCGATTATCTGCGACAATTCACATTCGACGACTATAAATCACGCATGAGCTAACACCATCAAAAAGACATCATATGCCACGTTTCTCCGTAATAGTACCAGTGTATAACCGCAACAGTGAGGTCGACGAGCTATTAAAAAGCCTATCGAACCAGACTTACGACAATTTCGAAGTAATCATCGTTGAGGACGGCTCGACATTGCCGTGCGAAGATGCCATAAACCGATATTCGGATAAGCTCAACCTGCACTATTATTTCAAGTCGAATGAAGGCAGATCCATTGCACGAAATTACGGACTCGAACGCGCCGAAGGTGAATACTTTGTGTTTTTCGACAGTGATTGCGTCATTCCGCCCGACTATTTCAAAATATTATCAGAGCAACTCGACCAAACCCGATTAGATTGCTTCGGAGGACCGGATGCCGCGCATGACTCATTCTCCGACACCCAGAAAGCCATTAATTATGCGATGACATCTTTTCTCACAACCGGAGGTATACGCGGTGGAAAGATTGCGCTGGAAAAATTCGTGCCCCGCACATTCAATATGGGCTACGTGCGCAAGGCCTATGATACCGTAGGCGGCTTCAGAGAAATGTTCTCGGAAGACATAGATATGAGCACCCGCATACGTCAGGCAGGGTTTTCAATCGGACTTATTCGTAATGCATACGTTTACCACCACCGTCGCCTAAGTTTCAGGAAGTTTTTGCGTCAGGTTTACGTATTCGGTATGTCGAGAATCACATTAAAGCTCCTGTACCCCGACTCACTGAAAATCGTGCATACGCTGCCGGCAGTTGCCGTTATTGCCGGCATATTCTGTGTCGCTATGAGCATATTGCATTCGATTTGGTGGCTTGCACCGATTGTAGCCTATGTATTATTGCTTTTTGCCGATGCCCTTGCTTCAACCAAATCGATTAAAGTAGCGGCACTGGCCATACCGGCTTCGATAATTCAGATAGCAGGATATGGCTGCGGATTCATAACAGCTTTTTTCAAGAAGATTGTGCTCAGACGCGGACGCAACATAGAAGAAGAGGTGATGATGCGCAAAGGCAAATGAAAAATCTTCAGAACATTATGGATTAGAGGACTTTAAGACAACAGCCGCATATGACACCAAATAAAACATATTCAGGACGCATAGCCGACCTGAGCAACGACGACAAGCCTCGCGAAAAGGCTTTGAAACACGGCATCAGAGCTTTAAGCAATGCCGAGTTGATTGCTATAATATTTGGCGGCGGGGTGCCGGGGAAATCAGTAATAGAACTTAGCAAAGAAATACTTAACTCATGCAACAACAGCCTGTCGATCCTCGCCGGCATGTCGATGGCCGAAGTGTCAAAAAAATATCACGGCGTAGGGCCGGCCAAATCAGTGGCATTGGCGGCCGCTTTCGAACTGGGATTCCGCTGTCGCGACGAACGTCCTGAGAAGGAGAGAGTGATACGTTCTTCATCCGACGCATACGACATAATGCGAGGCCAACTTGAACATCTGAACTACGAGGAATTCTGGATTATTATATTATCGCGCTCAAACCGGGTGAAATACACCGAGTGCATCAGTTCAGGTGGCACTGCCGCGACACTTGTCGATATAAAACTGTTGATGAAAATTGCAACCGACAAACTGGCATCGGCATTGATTCTAGTGCATAACCATCCTTCGGGAAACCTACGTCCAAGCGTCGAAGACGACCGCTTGACAAAGCGCATTAAAGACGCGGCCGAGCTACTCGACATGAAAGTGCTTGACCATCTGATTATCACGCCCGAATCATATTTTTCATATTCCGACGAAGGCAAATTATAGTCATTCAGAGATCCGAAGTGCGACCATCTGCAATCAAACATATCGATATCGCCGATATTTAGTATTTATTTATATATTATCGTTCGAGATTTGCCGGAAAAATTGTAACTTTGCCGATTATAACAACCGACACTAAGATACCGACTATGTATAGACATCTCATATGGATGATACTTGCCTTGATGCTTACGTCATGTGGCGAATATCAGCAAGTGCTCAAGAGCAACGATATGAATTATAAATTCGACTATGCCAAACGCGCATTCGAAGAAAAAAAGTACACTCAGACCACAACAGTCCTAACTGACATCATCACACGTCTTAAAGGCACTGACAAAGCCGAAGACGCACTGTACTTATTGGCGCTGAGCCATTATGAACTTAAAGATTTCGCCAATTCGGGTGCATATTTCAAAACTTACTACAACCGCTATCCCAAAGGCAAATACACCGAACTAGCCCGCTTCTATTGCGGATATGGTTACTATCTCGACTCACCCGAAACCCAGCTCGACCAAAGCGACACGATGAAAGGCATCGAGGAACTTCAAGGTTTTCTTGACTTCTTCCCCCGCAGCGACAAAGTGAGCATTGCCCAAAATGCGATATTTGAACTTCAGGACAAACTGACGCTAAAGCAACTTGAAAACGCCCAGCTCTATTACAACCTAGGTAACTACCTGGGCAACAATTACGAATCAGCGAAAATAGTTGCCCGAAACGCCATCAAGAACTATCCCTACTCGCGATACAAGGAAGACCTCGAGCTCGTGATACTGAAATCGCTCTATCAGGAAGCCGTGCAAAGCGTCGAGGAGAAGAAAGAGAGCCGATTCCGCGAAGTAATCGACGAATACTACTCATTCATAAATAACTATCCCGACAGCCCGAACAGAGAAGAAGCCGACAACATTCTGAAAATAGCTCAAAGCAACGTTTCGGACTGATGACTTCAACTCATCCTGTAAATATATCGATAAAAGAAACAAAATACAATTAACATAGCAAAAGCAATATGGATTACAAAAAGACTAATGCTCCGCTCAACACCGTGACCGGTGATATGATTCAACTTTCGGAAGATACGGGCAACGTATACGAAACAGTGTGCATCATTGCCAAAAGAGCAAATCAGATTGCAGGCGAAATGAAACACGACCTCGAAAAGAAACTTCAGGAATTTGCATCATTAAACGACAACCTTGAAGAAATTTCGGAAAACCGCGAACAGATAGAGATTTCACGTTATTACGAAAAATTGCCGAAGCCCACACTGATTGCAACTCAGGAATACGTAGAGCATAAAATCCATTTCAGGAATCCTGCCAAGGACAAGCCCAACCTCGACTAAATCGGCTTAAGATTAATCATAACATCAGTTATTCGGGTAAAAAGCACAAAATTCGTCAGTTTTGCTTGGAATACTTGTCAATGTTAAAATTAATCACTACCTTTGTGCGCTCAAAAAGCAAAACATAAATAATATTAACTTTAAAAACTTTCAAAAGAATGCATTTGAATTCTGACGAAAAAGTAGAAATCTTTGAGAAATACGGTAAGGGCAAGACTGACACTGGCTCACCTGAAGCACAGATTGCATTATTCTCAGTCCGTATAGCTCATTTGACTGAACATCTTAAGTCAAATCACAAAGATTATACCACCGCACGCGCTCTTAAAATGTTGGTAGGCAAGCGTCGTCGCCTCCTTGATTATCTTATCAAGAAAGACATTAACCGCTATCGTGCCATCATTGCACAAAAAGAGCTTGGAATCAGAAAATAAGCCTCTGGCGATATTTCCGATTTCATTGAAACGAACAAAAAACCTTCCTGGACTCAGGAAGGTTTTTGTTTTTTATACGGTTTTTTTATCCCATAAACACTAAACATTTCAATCGGAATTTGTTAATTTTGTATGTGCGTAATAATCGACACTGTCTATGAGCAAAAATGACAACATACCCCAAAACACTTCAGGCATAATGCGGCTATACGAGCGCGCAGTCGGCTTTTGGGACTACTGCTCGACAGGCGTCTGGCGCGAAACGCGCAACACTCCCGCCATAAAAATAATCAAGACTCTATCGTTGGTCATACGCTCGTTCCTAAGTAGCAATCTCCAATCTAAAGCATGTGCGTTGACTTACAGCACACTTCTGTCAATAGTGCCCGCACTGGCGCTGGTGTTTGCCATAGGCCGAGGCTTTGGATTGCAGAATCTCATATCAAACCAACTTTTCAAATATTTTCCATCACAGCATAAAGCTCTTGAAACGGCACTGAGATTTGTTGATTCGTATCTCAACCAGGCATCTGAAGGCGTGTTCGTAGGCATCGGCATCATATTTCTGCTGTGGACACTGATTTCGTTGCTCGGCAGCGTCGAAGATACGTTCAACACTATCTGGCAAGTGCGCACGGGCCGCAGCTTATGGCGCAAGGTGACCGACTATACGGCAATATTCCTCGTACTGCCAATTCTTATGATCTGTGCAAGCGGACTGTCGCTATTCATGTCGAATACGTTGCAGTCGCTTCTCCCCTCCCCATCGTTTGGCCCAATCATAACTGCCATGCTCGACGGAGCCTCTTTCATCTTGACATGGTTCTTCTTCTGCGGAGCATATATGCTGATTCCAAACGCAAAAGTGCGATTCGTCAATGCCCTTATCGCCGGCATCGCTGTCGGAACCGCGTTTCAGATATTGCAGTGGATATTCATTACAGGCCAGATGTATGTGGCAAAATACAATGCCATATATGGTAGCTTCTCCTTCTTGCCACTTATGCTGATATGGATGCAGCTCACATGGCTCATAACACTTACCGGAGCATTGATCTGCTATGCATCGCAAAGCGTCGGGCAATTCAATTTTGCCGATAGCGTGAAAAACATAACCGAATGCTACAAGCGTGAAGCAACGCTGGTGATAATGACCATAATTGCCAAACGTTTTCATATGGGCAAATCGCCCATAACCGTCAGCGACATTTCAAACCAATATGGATTGCCTCTTAATCTGGTGACATCCATCGTATTAAGACTTCACAAAGCCAATCTGATAAACTTCATCCAGCAAAGTGAAGAATATGCCGAGTATCCGCTCCAACCGGCAATGGATGTCAGCGACCTCTCGGTGGGGATGGTGATTGAACGACTCCAGAACGTGGGTGAATCGGATTTTATTCCTGACTTTGACAAAAACTTTGCTTCAGCCATAGAAGTGTCGAACCGCATATTCGATGCTATGACAACTGCGGCTGACAATGTGCTGATAACATCAATCGAAATAGACATCAAGGATTAAAACACTTTATTTACCAATATTAAATTATCACTAAAATGAAAAAACAAATCGCTACAAACAATGCTCCTGCAGCAATCGGCCCTTATAGCCAGGCCATCGATATGGGTAACATGGTATTCATCTCCGGACAGATTCCGGTAAATCCTGCTACGGGCGAAATACCCGAAGGTATCAAGGCTCAGACTGCCCAGTCGATAGCAAACATCAAGGCTATCCTTGCTGAGGCCGGACTGAAAATAAACAATGTAATCAAAACTACCGTTTTCTTAGCCGACATGAGCCTCTTTGTTGATATGAACGAAGTATATGGCCAGGAATTCACAATGCCCTACCCGGCTCGTTCGGCCGTTGCCGTGAAGGAATTGCCGAAACAGGTACTCGTTGAAATCGAAACCATAGCCCTCAAGGACTAACGGTTCAGAAAGCTCAACGCATCGGCTACAACGAATGTCGACCCGCCGATAAAAATCATTTCGCCCTCGCCCACTTCGGCGAGGGCTTGTTTATATGCTCCCTCGACCGAATCGAAACACCGGCCCTCGATACCAAGCAATGCAGCACGACGACATAATTCAGACGCAGGAAGCGCGCGAGGTATGGCCGCATTGGTAAAATACAATTCCTTCTCAGGAATGGAGCCTATCAGACGTAATACACCTTCAATATCCTTATCGCTTACGAAACCCAACACCATACGTTTTTTGCCATTGATGTCGGCAAGTTGACGTGACAGAATCTCCCATCCACCCTGATTGTGGCCCGTATCGCATATTACCAACGGATTTTCGGATATACGCCACCAACGCCCCATAAGACCGGTGATACGCGTTACGTTCTTGAACCCGTTAGCCACTGAATCTATGCCAATATTCCATCCATTAGCCAACAACACGTCAATCGCCATCAAAATGGTCGCTGTATTCAATTTCTGACATTCACCTGTGAGTTCACCTTCGATAATTCCATAACGGCTAGTGGCATAGCGGATACAATCATTGCGCATCTCCACCGATTGAATGGGCTTATGTTCCTGCGCATAATATATATCCGCCCCCATCTCCAAGGCACGACAATCGAAAACATCCTTAACCGCGCCTTCGGCCTCTCCAATAACCACAGGGATTCCCTCCTTAATTATGCCGGCTTTTTCGCAGGCTATATCAGGCAGCGTTTCGCCAAGAAACTGAGTGTGGTCTTTCGATATGTTTGTTATAACGCATAAGTCGGGCGTTATTATATTGGTGCTGTCAAGACGCCCTCCAAGACCAACCTCAACAATCGCAACATCCACTCTCTCCGAAGCAAAATACTCAAACGCCATCGTCATAGTCAGCTCAAAGAACGATGGGCGGCAGTCGAGATTCATATCCAGATAACGATTGACGAAATCAATAACGTAATCGCGCGGTATCATCTCACCGTCAACACGAATGCGCTCTCTGAAATCAATCAAATGCGGCGATGTGTAAAGACCTGTGCGATATCCGGCCGACTGGAGCACCGCGGCAAGAGTATGAGCCGTAGAACCTTTGCCATTGGTTCCGGCCACATGTATGGTCCTGTATTTACGATGAGGATTTCCGAACGCATCAGCCAACATAAGCGATGTTCCAAGCCCGGGCTTATAGGCGCCACCGCCTTCACGCTGAAAAACGGCAAGTTGCGAAAACAGAAACTCGATGGTCTGATTGTAATCGTTGAAATGTTGCATTATCAAAAAATGAAAAATCCTGCTATACCGGCCATAACAATTACAAGTATTGGATGCAGCTTGGCAAAAAACACAAGCACAAATGACACAATGCATATCAGCACACTGGCCACAATGGAATATGAATCTGTGCCAAAATTAGCACTATTCATCAACAACAGGGCGGCAGAAGCGATAAGTCCCACCACCACCGGACGGAGGCCATTGAAGACACCTTTAACTATGGCCGTATCTTTATATTTTGATATGAGGTGGCTCACTTTGATGGTGAGCAAAAACGAAGGAACAACGACCACGAGCGTGCATATGATTGAGCCAAGTATTCCGAACAGAGGAGATGAAAACGCCGCACTCGACTCGCCGGGAGCGACATAACCGATGTACGTGGCAGAATTGATGCCGATCGGGCCCGGTGTCATTTGAGAAATAGCCACAATATCGGTGAACATCTGTTCTGAAATCCAGCCTGGGCCAACAATCTCGCGTTCGATAAGAGCTAACATTGCATACCCACCGCCAAAGCCGAACAATCCAATCTTAAGATAAGACCATATCAATCTGAGGTAAATCATTTGTCTCCCTCCTTTCCACTAAGCGAATCGACACTCTTAATGCTCCGCGAAAAACAAATATAGCCACCAACGGCTCCGAGAACTATGTACAATATCGGGTTTGACACCACCGGAAGCCTCGACCATATCAACAATGCGACACCGATCGGGATAATCGCCGTTTTCCAATTGATTTTTGCCGTTTTCGCCGATGTTATGACCGGTGCTATAATTAGAGCCACCACAGCCGGACGGATGCCCATAAACACCTTGCTGAGTATGTCGTTGTTCTTTATCATATCGGGCGTAAGGAATATTGCTATAATCAAAATCATAAGAAACGAAGGAAGTATAGTCCCCAATGCAGCCGTAGCACTTCCCTTAAATCCACGAAGCTTATCTCCTACCGCCACAGAAATATTGACGGCCAATATCCCCGGTAAAGATTGTGCCACCGCTAACAAATCGATGAATTCGTCGCGCTTAAGCCACTGATGCTTATCGACTATTTCTTTCTCTATAATAGAAATCATAGCCCAACCGCCCCCAAACGTAAAGGCGCCTATTTTGAAAAAGGTGTAAAAAAGTTGAAACAACATATCGACTATGCTAAGAAATATGCCGCAAAATTACGCATAAAATTATGTTTATTTTGCTAAATTTGCATAATAATGAATTGATTTAGCCGTATGCGACGAACATACCTAACGCCAATTACATTCTATTTATATGTCAAACATATATTTAAATGATTTTTACGATGAAAAAAGTCACGTTATTCTCAATCATTGCACTGGCAGCCTTGATGTCAGGATGCAATCTATTCCAAAAGACGGCACTGACGGCAAAACCTGCACCCGAACCTCAGAAGCAGGATAAAACCGACAACATAACCGCCAACAAATTGGCAGAAAAAATACTATATGGCGAATGGACCGTAGCGGATGTAAACGGGCAAAATGTGACCGGAGACAATCGGCCTTATGTAATATTCGACACCACGGCCGTTTCGCAATCGACAATGAAATATTATGCCAACAACGGCTGCAACATCCTCAACGGAACACTGACCGTGGAACCTAACGGCAAGATGGCTCCTGCCTCGGAAGGCATATCCACTATGATGCTGTGCCAAGACGCTCCTTACGAAATGGGCATCAATCTTGCACTTGCGACGGTGGCCAACTTCTCGATTGAAAAGATAGCCCAGGATTATCTGCTATATCTCAAAAATTCAGAAGGCTCAACCACTATGACTCTACGCAAAAGCGACCTCAATTTCATCAATGGGGCATGGACAGTAAAATCCCTAAACGGAAACGACATAAAATCTGATGCCGGAGTGGAAATGGTAATAGACATTCCGGAACTTAAGGTTCATGGCAATACGGGATGTAACATCCTTAATGGCTCACTGTTCATCGACCCCGACAAGCAGAATTCGTTGCAATTCACTAATCTTGCAACTACGCGAATGGCATGTCCCAATGCCGAATTGGAGCAAATGTTTTTAGTTGCCCTCGAAGAAGTCGAAACAGTGATTCCGGGGAGCAACTCCGATAAGGCCATACTGAAAGATAAGTCGGGAAATACGATAATGGAGCTGAAACGACTTGACTTATCGTCAAAAATGACAGAATAAATCCGAACAGAAGCAACCAGTTGCATTCAAAAGTCTCATAAACGACCAATGGAGTCTGATATAATACTTGTCACGGGAGGGCAGCGTTCGGGCAAAAGTCTTTTTGCCGAACGCTTGGCCCTCGAGTTGTCAAGCACTCCCACGTACGTGGCGACAGCCGAAATCAGAGATGACGAGATGGAGCATAGAGTGGCGTTACATCGCCAACGACGCGGCTCAAACTGGACTACAATAGACGAGCCGTTGAACATCGCCGATCATGACTTCACAGACAAGACAGTGCTGGTGGATTGCGTTACGCTATGGGCCGCAAACCAGTTGTTTGCCAACAATGAAGATGACCGGACCGCATTGGCCAAACTCACTGAGCAAGTAGACAAATTAACCAGTCAAAATAGCACCATAATATTCGTTACAAACGAAATAGGCCTGGGTGGAACGAGTTCCAGTCCTATACAACGAAAATTCACCGATTTACAAGGCTCAATAAACCAATATATCGCATCAAAAGCATCAACCGTATATTTTGTAGTATCCGGAATACCGGTAAAGATTAAAGATTGCAAATGAAAAAGTTTAACATCGCTGCCCCCGACACTGAAATAAAACGGGCTCTGATTGACAAAATCGATAATCTCACAAAGCCTAAAGGCTCTTTGGGAATGCTCGAACAGCTCGCCCTTCAGATTGGACTAATACAACAGACCCTTACTCCTGAATTACGCAATCCACACAATATACTATTTGCCGCAGACCACGGAGTTATTGAAGAGGGTGTGACCGTATCGCCTAAAGAAGTTACTTGGCAACAGTTAAGCCATTTTTCCCATGGCGGGGCCGGCATAAACTTTCTGTGCGATCAACATGGCTTCAAACTTGTGCTCGTAGATGCCGGAGTCGATTATGACATCCCTTCAAATGCGGGCATCATAGATATGAAAGTGCGCAAATCGACCCGAAATTTCCGCTACGAAGCAGCTATGACACTCGATGAACTAAATCTATGCCTGGAACGTGGAAGCGAAATCGTGAACCGCGTTTACAATTCGGGCTGCAACATAGTCAGCTTCGGAGAAATGGGGAGTGGCAATACATCGCCATCGTCAATGTGGATGCACATATTCACAGGCATACCGCTCATCGAATGTATCGGAGCGGGTGCGGGCCTTGACAATGAGGGAATAAAGCATAAATTCGAAGTCCTGAGCGATGCGTTGAGAAATTATAAAGGAAACGATTCGGTGGAAGAGAAAATGGCTTGGTTCGGAGGCTATGAACTTGCAATGGCCGTTGGCGGAATGCTTCGTGCTGCTGAATTGGGAATGATTATAATTGTTGATGGCTTCATAATGACAAACTGCATATTGGCTGCATCAAAAATAAATCCCGACGTAATGCATTATGCCATTTTCGGCCATCAAGGCGACGAAGCCGGACACAAAAAAGTGATTGAAGCAATGGGAGTTCGACCGATATTGCATCTGAGCATGCGACTTGGCGAAGGGAGCGGCGCCGTGTGCGCATATCCCATCATTCAGTCGGCAGTGAATATGATAAACAATATGGATTCATTCCAAAAAGTGGCTGTAACCAAATACTTCTAAATAATGAAGCATCTGCTGGCTGCATTCATTTTCTTTACGCGTCTGCCGTTC
This sequence comes from uncultured Bacteroides sp., assembly GCA_964600585.1. Classification (GTDB taxonomy): domain Bacteria; phylum Bacteroidota; class Bacteroidia; order Bacteroidales; family Muribaculaceae; genus Paramuribaculum. The sequence continues at coordinate 19,282 of CAZRJT010000010.1, read as the reverse complement.
TGGCGAATATCGGAAGTGCCGGCTGAATATTACCGACGGGTGGTCGATTTTTGGCCAATCGTCGGGCTGTTTACCGGTACGACATCGGCATTGGTGCTGTGGGGATGCGCACACATCCTACCTCCAATAACCGCATTAATCATAGCAATGCTGTGGAGGCTGCTGATCACCGGAGCCTTACATGAAGATGGATTGGCCGATTTTTTTGATGGATTCGGTGGTGGCGGAACACGTGAACGGATTCTTTCGATAATGAAGGATTCGCACATCGGCACATATGGGGTGCTTTCGCTAATATTTTATTATCTGATTTTATTCAGCGTGCTATCAACTATGCCGGTAAACATTATGTGCCTGACCATCATAGCCGGCGATGTATTCGGAAAATTTTGCGGATCTCAGTTGATAAATAGCCTTCCTTATGCTCGAAAAGCCGAAGATGCAAAAAATAAGACCATCTACGACCGTATATCCGTGACGGCTATCATCGGTGGCATATTAGTCGTCGGGCTAACCGCATCACTACTGCCGATTGATATGCTATGGGCCTACTTAGTTCCACCAATAGTGCTCATCGTATTGATTGATATTATGCGCCGACGCATCGGGGGGTATACGGGCGACTGCTGCGGGGCGTCGTTTCTAATGTGCGAATTGTCATTCTACATAGCAGCTGCCATAACACAACGCATATGAAACTAACATTAGTGCGACACACTAAAGTCGATGTAGAACCCGGCATATGCTACGGACAAACCGACGTGAAACCGGCGCAATCGTTTACATCGGAAGCCGAATCAGTGAAAATCAAATTGACCAGACTACATTTCGACATAACATTCACAAGCCCGTTGTCACGATGCACTATGCTCGCCGACTATTGCGGACATAAGGATGCCATCCGCGACAACCGTCTCAAAGAAATGAATTTCGGAGAATGGGAAATGAAGAGATACGATTCAATCACCGATCCGCGTCTTAGGGAATGGTATGCCGACTATATAAACGTGCGCCCCACAGGAGGAGAATCGTTTATGGAGCAACAATTGCGCGTAATGGATTTTTATAAATCCTTACGGAACTCCGACTATGAATCGGCACTGATATTCACACACGCTGGCGTAATGATGCACACTTTGCTCCTATCGGGATTGGCATCAATCGACAATGTGTTTTCTATTCAGCCAAAATACGGCGAAATCATTGAAATAGAACTTTCGTCGCTATCACTATAAGAAGCATCAGAATCTCGGCCCTACGATTCACGCCGATAGAACGACGCATATCATAAGTTGTCAGCTGACGAGCGGATTGTCCTATGTATGGTTTTTCGACACGCTCTCCAAAATAATCATGGGCACCTCCAAACCGACAATCAAGCACGCCGGCCAATGCCGCTTCGGGGTATCCCGAATTGGGGCTTGCATGGCATCGGCCATATTTTACGATGAAACGCCATGACCGGCGGCTCATTGCCGCTATGGCCATAAGCACTGCCGTGAGACGGGCCGGAATAAAATTGGCTACATCATCAATTCGTGCCGCCACACATCCAAAATCACGATATCGCTCCGTGCGATAGCCAATCATCGAGTCAAGCGTATTAACCATCTTATACGCCATCATACCAGGAACGCCAAGGATCATATACCAGAACAACGGAGCGACAACACCATCGCTCAAATTCTCAGCCAATGTTTCCAGCGCGGCCGTGCGCACCTCATTAAGTGTGAGACCCGACGTGTCACGACCTACAATGCGGCTCACCTGACGGCGGCCTGCATCAAGCGAATGCTCACACGCCGTAAAAACCATACGCACTTCTTTTGACAACGTAGTTCCAGCCAGACAGAAAAAAATGGCGATGGCTTCGACTGCCTTTTCGACCAATACCATTGAAGACAACGCATAAATAAGCAATGCCATAAACGCGTATGTTCCGACAATGAGCGTGATGGCCAAAATGCCCCCTTTCAGCTTTCGATGCGAGCCGGCGTTTAGACGATGTTCGAAAAATGAAATAATCCGTCCAAAAGCCACAACCGGATGCGGAAGCCACACGGGATCAGCCAAAAACAGATCCATAATCCAGCCACACATCAATGGCGCCACAGGAGTCAAAGCCATCAGTAAGTCCATTGTTTCAAAGCTTTAATCAATATATCGTTCTGCCCTTGCGTTTGAGCCGCCACTCTGAAATGGGCATCCGACAAACCGGCGAAATTGGACGCATCTCGAATAAGGATGCTGAACTCAGACATTAACCATTGTTTCAATTCGGAGGCCGTCCTCTGGGGCAATTTACATAAGATGAAATTACAGTCCGTCGGTTCCGCGACAATGCCCATTTTGCCAAACGTATCGGAAAGACGCATCGCTTCCGAATTCAATCCAGCGGCATCAATATGGTATTCATCGGAATGTTCAATCAGGTAACTGGCTGCTTGCTCGCTGATTTTATTTATCATCCAAGGCATCCGGCGCTGTTTTATGTCCGACACAATCCTACGGTTGCCCACCATATACCCCAACCTGAGTCCAGGCACCGAATAACGCTTAGTCATTGAGTAGAGCATAATCACATTATCCCTGCCCACGCCTTCTTCAAGCGACAAAATTTTCTTCGTCGTATAATCGCAATAAGCATGGTCAATCACAAAGAGCGTGGATGGATGCGAGTCGATTACAGCCGACAGCACATCCGCATCGACCACTTGACCGGTAGGATTATTTGGATTACATAACCACACACAGTCGACGTCATCAACTAAATCACCTACTGCCCCCAAATATGTCACCTTATGCCCATAAAGCTGACAGGCATCGGCATATTCACTGAACGTGGGGCCAATCACACAACTTTTGGCTCCTCCATAGGCGGCTGCAATCATATAAATAGCCTCCGTAGCGCCATTCGTCACCATAATCTCACAAGGGGCTACACCGCAACATAAAGCAATTTTTGCTTCTAAAGCGCCTGGATGCGGATCGGGATACGATGTCAGATCTGGAATATTATGCCTCATATATTCATATAATCCGGAATGGTCTACATTCTGAAGTATATTGCTGCTGAAATTATGCTTAACGCTATATCCATAGCGAAACAAATCATCGCCGTGTCCTTCAATCATGGATAGATAATATTTGGTATAACAACTCCATATCGATATATTCACGCAAATTACAAGCCAATAAATCATATTGACTCTGACGATAAGCATCATAATCAACAACTCCGGCAGCGGATTTCGAACCAGATTTATCCTTATACGGTTGGAGTATCATTTCCACGACATCGGGATTATCAAGCCAACCATGGATATATGTGCCCATACACTTATCGTCGACGAAACAACCATCCAACGCACCATCCGACAATCGATTCAGCGGCAAAGAGTCCCCAATTTCTGTGGTTCCCATATGTATTTCATAGCCCTTACACACATCCGACGATGCTTGAGCCAGCTTAAATTCGACCTGACGTGTGACCTTTTCTTTTGTCAAAATGGTGCGACAAGGCAACAGACCCAAACCCGGTTGAGAACGAACGTCGCCTTCGGTTCCATACGGGTCGTCGACCGATTCACCCATAATCTGATATCCGCCACAGATTCCTATTATTGTTTTCCCGTTGCGACGGGCTTTCATAATAGCTTGAGCCATACCACTACTTCTCAATTCCATAAGGTCGCTTATGGTTGATTTGCTCCCAGGCACAATCACTATATCGGCCAATTCGACATCGGCCGGCTTAGATGCATAATATAAGTTCACCCTCTGGTCTAGTTCAAGGACATTGAAATCGGTGAAATTAGATATATGGCGCAACAACACCACGGCCACATTTATTTTCTTATGGTCGGGCGACGTATATTTGTGCGACAATGCTACAGAATCCTCTTCTTCGATGTGCACATCTTTAAAATAAGGCACGACGCCTATTACCGGCACGCCACATATCTGCTCCATCATGTGTCTGCCTTCATCAAAAAGCCGCATATCGCCCCTGAATTTATTTACGATCACGCCTTTTATTCGTTTACGGTCTTCTTCATTCTGAAGCATTATCGAACCATAGACTGAAGCGAATACACCACCCCTATCAATGTCGGACACCAATATCACGTCGGCATCGGCATATCGAGCCATCGGCATATTCACCAAATCGGTGTCACGTAAGTTGATTTCGGAAATACTTCCGGCCCCTTCCAGAACTATCGGGTTATACTTCTGCGCCAACCTGTCGAATGCCGCATACACTTCCTTTCTAAGCATATCGCGACCATCGCGTCTGAAATATTCATAAGCATCGCGGTTGCCTATCGGTTTGCCATTAAGCACCACTTGCGATGTGCGGTCACTCGACGGCTTGAGCAACAACGGATTCATATCAGTGTGACACGCCAATCCGGCAGCCTCGGCCTGAACAGCCTGAGCCCGGCCTATTTCAAATCCATCAGGAGTAGCATAGGAATTAAGGGCCATATTCTGCGCCTTAAACGGACAAGGTGCATATCCATCCTGTTTGAAGATACGGCATAGACCGGTGGCGATTATACTTTTACCGACATCGCTACCTGTGCCGGCGAGCATTATGTTTCTTAATTTCAAATGTTTTTTTTTCATTTGCGCACTCTGTTATATGAAAATGACAGCCAACGTTCTTCATCAACACCACTTTCAATCATCGAACAACGGGCCATTGCGAAAAATAAGTCCGAGAGCCGATTTACCCATTGCAATATATTTTCGGGAACGGAATCAACGTCATTGAGTTGCCACAATCTGCGTTCAGCCCTTCTGGCCGTCACACGAGCTTGATGAAGCCACGCGGCCAATGGTGTGCCTCCGGGCAAAATGAAATATTTTGCATCACCAATCCGACGACAAATCTCATCAATAAAACGCTCCGCTCCATCCACCAAGTCATCTGACAAGAAATTTGGATTGCTGTCACGCGCCAAACTTTCTGTTGCCACCAGACTCATTGCCGACATCAGGGATAATTGGATATCGCGCAAACCTGTTTGCCATTCATGATCAACAGGGAGCAATGTCCGAACCATTCCTATCACAACATTCAACTCATCGAGCGAACCATTTGCCTCAATCCTCAAATCAGTCTTAGGCACTCTTTTGCCGCCATGGATAGACGTAGTTCCTTTATCCCCAGTGCGAGTATATAATCGTCTCATAAATCCCAAAGTTTTAACATATCGGTGTCACCCCAATAAATATGGGTATATCCGGCATAGACATTTTTATATCTATACATAGCCGTATACACCTTCTGTCCACGTGCGTTATATTGAACTGCCACCACAGGCACATCATCGCCCCCCGTAATCTTTGAATAATGGAATTCGTGACCTTTAAGCTCCATGCCATTATTGAGCTTAACAGTTCGATAGCCCAGCGTCAGCTTAGAGTCGGACATCGTACACTCAAAAGGAAAGACACCACACATCGACCGTCCATCGAGAGACTTACAAAGGTATATCATACCTCCACATTCAGCCCAAATACGGCCTCCGCATTCAGCATATTCTTTGACCGATGCTCTCATAGATTCATTGGCTTCAAGCTTTTCGGCATATAATTCAGGATATCCTCCAGGCAAATATACAATATCTGCATCGGGAAGTTGCGCATCACCAATCGGAGAAAAGCGTTCGATAGTTATGCTATAAGACGGATGCCGTTTCAGAACAGCAACATTCTCTTCATACATGAAGTTGAATGCATCATCATCGGCAATCGCAACCTTTAATTTCCTTTTCCTATCGTTACCAGAACCATCGCAAGCCATCAGGTCAATATTGGGCTTCACAGGACTCATCACCGAAGAAAGCAATTCGTCTATATCGACAGTCGATTCAATGGCTTCGGCAGCCTTGGCGGCAAAATCATCCATCGCCAAAACATTATCAACAGCAAGTCCTAGATGGCGAGAAGGAACCTCAAGTCCCGGCATGCGCTTTATGTATCCCATACATTTCACTCCTGCGGCCACACATGCGTCCTTAAGCATAGAATAGTGCGAATCGGATGCTACACGATTAAATATAACACCCGCTATTTCAACTGCCGGATTAAAATTTTTAAAGCCATAAATCACCGCTCCGACGGAATAGGCCGTCGATGCCGAATTTACAATCAATATAACCGGCAATTTCAATGTAACAGCCACATCAGCACTGCTACCCTTAATTTTATCATACCCATCGAACAATCCCATCACACCTTCAACTACCGCAACATCGTAACCATCGGAGTATCTTCCATATACCGATTGGACGTGTTCGGGCGAACCCATATATAAATCAAGATTCACTGATTTCCGACCTGAGGCTATGTTATGAAATTGGGTATCGATATAATCGGGCCCGCATTTAAACGGCGCGACTTTCAATCCACGATTACTCAATAGCCGCAGCAATCCGATTGTAAATGTAGTTTTCCCGGAGCCAGACGAAGCTGCCGCCACCAAAAATTGCGGTTTGGAGTTATATTTTAGCGAACAATGTTTCACCCGATAGCCTCGACTTGTTTTACATCAACCTACCAAAATTGAATCCAATGATTTACGTAATGATTTCAGAGGCCTGTTGCCCGTAACATAGCCTAAACGAAGTGCAATCAAAGGATATTCGCCGTCTAATTGCAGTTCATTTTTAAGCGATGAGGCAAGCGACTCAATTTCGAATGGCTTTGACATTACAGAAAACGATATGCCCAACGATGTTGCCACAAGCATAAAACGCTCCAACGTGCGCCCAAGCGACACCCATCCCTGGAGAGTATCTGTGCGGGTGCAGAACAACACCAAATGTGAAGACTGTTCAATTTTCTTAGATTCCATAGCCGTCTGACGCTCCGGCGTAAGAAACCTGTTCGCAATTTTCTGTCCAAGCCAAGCCGGCATCTGAATTGCATGCGGAATCAACCGCACTCCCAATCCATCACGTTGTTTAAATTCATCCTTGACGTTAAATCTCAATGACTCAATAAATTCTTTTTTCATTTGCCGAGAACTGAGAGTATATGTCCAACCTTTCAGAACATATTTTTTAAGTGCTTGACCTATTGGCTGATCTGGCGTAGTAATATGAAATCGTGCACCGTATTCCGTTGGTACCTCTGCCAATGCCCGTATATGCTCCGTAGACAATCGAGTCGAATCATAGCACCTACGATCCATTCGCCTATCGGCAATCATCGGATACAACGGGTCGGATTTCATACGGAAATTTCGTTCGAGTATGAACGTATAAACGCCATTTCGCGCAATCTTGGTTTGCATCACTTCAAACTGCCTTGAAGTGGCGGCAATAATCATATTCTCTATTGCACAACCCATTGCGATGAAAAGCTGCCGATTTTTAGGGTCAGAAGCTTGCAGAGCCGCACGTCGATCGGGAATAATCGATACATTATAGCCATCGGCCATAAAAACCCAGGGTTGCATATTCTGTGCCGACGGTGCCTGCCCGGCACACACAAGCATATCGCGTATGTCGAGTTCCATTTTATTGCTATCGTTTCGTTTTCCCCAATTTATCATCTCTGCATCATTTAACTTAATTATGTAATCGGTGGATTAATCTCGATATCTCGCCAATAAACAATACCGGCGATGTGCATATTATAATCCAAATCCAATCCGAGACTCTCAATGGCGTGACGTTAAATAATTCTCCACCAAAAGTCACTATCAATATCTGTCCTATAAATATCACTCCTACAATAAATAGGAATTCGCCGCATTTACCAAGGTTGAAAGCAGACTTTCCCGACGCAAACGCGCGTGCATTGAACAGATTCCAAAATTGCAACATTACGAAGATAGTGAAAAATATGCTCACTTCATAATCAGACAACCCTTTATATGCCCTGATTTCCGGATGCAGCAAATCAATCACCGAGTCGACCGATGAATGCTCCATAACCCACAACAATACGCATAACAAGATGGCAAAGAATAATCCCACGCCGAGTATAAACGTCTTCATAGGGAGCGAAAGTATAAATTTACGTCTGTCGCGAGGCTTATCTTTCATAACGGCTTCAGACGGGGGCAACGATGCCAACGCCATAGCGGCAAACGTATCCATCACCAAATTAACCCATAACATCTGAGTTACAGTCAGCGGTACGGCTGTGCCCATAAACGCTCCAACAAGCACCACCAAACATGCTGCAACATTAACCGTCATCTGGAACAGTACAAAACGCTGTATATTACGATAGAGCGAACGCCCCCACATAACGGCGCGGCCGATACTTGAAAACGAATTATCAATAATTGTTATGTCGCTTGCTTCTTTGGCCACCGACGTACCGTCGCCCATCGACAGCCCTACGTTTGCCGTCTTAAGGGCAGGTGCATCATTGGTGCCATCGCCGGTAACAGCCACCACCTCTCCTTGTGATTGCAGAGCCGCCACCAAACGTTTCTTATCCATAGGACGGGCTCGCGCCACGATCTTTATGCTTTTAGCCAGATTCTTAAGTTCATCGTCCGACATTGCATCAATCTCGTTTCCGGCAACAAGCACATTGTCACCATCTTCATCGGTCAGCAAACCGATGCGCCGTGCTATCTCATATGCAGTAGCCGGATTATCTCCGGTGACAATCTTTACGTCGATTCCTGAATTACGACACTCGGCTATGGCCTGCGGCACATCATCCCGCACAGGATCGGCAATGGCAACCACGCCTTGGAATGACAACCCTTTAATAGTAGCATCATCGATAATAGAGTTGCCATCAACAATATATCGGAAGGCAAAGCCAAGCGTACGCATAGCCTGACGCTGATAATCATTAAGTCGTTTACGAAGATCTCTCGCCACGGTGGCATCCAGACCTTCACACATTTCAAGCACAATCTCCGGAGCGCCCTTAATCATCAACAGCTTACTACCATCTGACATTTCGACCATAGTGGCCATATATTTACGCTCAGTGCTGAACGGAATCTCCGCGACCTTGCTTGTCGTACGGCGGAGCGTACGATAGTCGCGTCCGTTCGCCGCAAGCCAAAGCAATAAAGCACCTTCGGTTGGATTGCCTACTACTTTAGGATGCAACATATCGGAAGCATCAAGTTCGGCGGTGGAGTTCACAGCCATATTCAATGCCATCAACTCAACCGACTCTCTATCCTCAGATACCATATCGGCGACGGCTACCTGCATCTGATTGCACGTAAGAGTCCCGGTTTTATCGGTACAAATCACCGTAGCCGCCCCCATAGTCTCACATGCATGCATTTTACGCACCAGATTATTGGTTTTCAACATACGACGCATACTATACGCCAAACTCAATGTGACCGCCATAGGCAAACCCTCGGGCACAGCTACAACAATCAACGTAACAGCGAGCATTATCGTCTGCAACACGTAGGCAATGAAGTCGACTATCACAATCGGACCTTCAAGCTCAATAAGATACATCAATATACGCCCGACCACAACCAAAGCTGCTATAAGATAGCTCCCTTTTGCCACAAGATTACCCAATCGATCAAGTTGTTCGTTAAGTGGAGTACGCACCGAATCATCAATTTTCACAGCTTGAAACACTTTGCCATTTTCGGTGTTGTCGCCAACGGATTCAACTCGTGCAACGCCATGGCCTTGCATCACCTTAGTGCCACGCAACACGACGTCAGATGCAAATGTGGCATCGGGTACAAAATGAGCGGGATCGACTGTCTTACTACATATAGGCTCTCCTGTCAATGAAGATTCGTCAACCTTCATATCCACAGCTTCAAGCAACTGACAGTCGGCAGGTATTTCCTGCCCTGTGGAAATCAGCACTATGTCACCAACCACAACTTCTCTACGCGGAATTTCGGTAACGTTGCCTTCGCGTATTACAGTCACAGACTCGTCATCATTGACCTGATTGAGAACGGCAAACTCTTTTTCGGCCTGCTGCTCAAACAGGAAGCTGAGTCCGGTTGCAAGCAATATAGCCATAAAAATACCAACAGGTTCAAAAAAGACCACAAGGCCTTTATCAAGTCCATAGTATTCGTAAAACGATATACCAATCGATAAAAGACCCGCGACAAGAAGTATGATGATAAGAGGGTCACGAAATTTCAGAAGGAAGAGCTTAACCCAAGATTTTCTGGGGGGCGGCGTGAGAATGTTTACGCCATATTTCAGTCTGCTTTCAGAAACTTCGGCCTGCGATAATCCCTTATAAGTATTATGAGACATAATATGATATTTGGAATTACAAAGTTAACACTTTATCGCACATCACACATTATATTATAGCAAAAAAGTGCCGGATAAGCTACAAAACACTGCCACTTCGTGTAATCTTTAAAGAATCAGACGCCGCGTAACCGAAACGAGCGTTCGATTACGCGGCATATACTGAACAAGACTATTTTCAAGTTGACAGCCAAGTGCTATCGTGATGCATAATCCAAAATCATCTGGCTATGAACCGTGACACCAAATTTTTCAGCTTGGAGCAAAATGGCCTTTGCCAACTGAGGTTTGAGATTTTCGGGGCAATATCGAAAATAAGCTTCAGCCGCACGCACATGAGCCGCGTCAGGCATAGGGTATTCTCGACGCTGAGGCAATCCGTAAACCGAATCAGGCAACTGCTCTTTTTCTTCGGACGCAAGTCGGTCGGACATTACAAAATATGCTTAGAAGTTTATTCTGAATCCGGCCTGTAACAAACCCTGAGCACCAAAACCTGCTTCACCAAAAATGGTGAATTCACGATTTAACTGCACTTCTGCGCCAACAGGCGATGCCTGGAAAGCAAGATATGTGGAATTACCAGATCCTCCGGCATGCTCAAGCGCGGGCTTGCGAGTGATGTCAACACCTATACCACCATGGGCATATACCGTGCAAATGCTGTTTCGATAGTAATCATAACGCGCATTGAACAATATGGCATGATAATAGAGGCTTGATGATGAATTGCTTTTTACCTTAGCACTTGAAAATGTATATGACGGCCCGATCCACAACTTGGGCGCAACGTTGAAATTGGCCGCAACCGTAAGTGCGCCCCACGCCGGACTAGCATGAATTCCATCACTCATATCACAGGCATCCATCTGCGTATAACCGCCATAGCTGGCTGAAACATTAACTTTTTGAGCTGTTGCATTAACCGCTGCGCCGATAGCGACTACAAGCATCAAAATAATCTTTTTCATAATATAATGAGATTTATAATTATAGCATAATAACGCGAGCTAATTATATTTTGTTGATTGATGAATAAAAATAGTTGCTTTTATTAGCCATTTGTCGCATCTTTATCGTAAATTTGCAATATGAACAAAACACCGAAAACCAACGCAGCACGACTTCTTGACAAAGCCTCAATAGAATACAGACTTGTGCCATATGCCGTTGACGAAAACAACCTGGCGGCTACCCACGTGGCTGAAGAACTCGGCGAGGACATAGAAAGCGTGTTTAAAACACTCGTGCTCCGCGGCGAAAAGAACGGATGCTTCGTATGCGTGATTCCGGGCAATGCGGAAGTTGATTTGAAGAAGGCCGCCAAAGCTGCCGGCGAAAAGAAGGTCGACCTAATCCCGATGAAGGAGCTCTTGCCAACGACGGGATATATCCGCGGAGGATGTTCGCCCATTTGTATGAAGCGCAAATTTCCGACATTCATACACAATTCGGCGTTGAATCATGATGAAATCTACATCAGTGCAGGCGTAAGAGGTCTTCAGATAGAAATAGCCCCGACAGCACTGATAGAATTCATCGATGCCACTATAAGCGACTTAATCATTGACAAACACGAACAATAAACGCACAACTATTTAATAAATTCTGGCATGAACAGTTTCGGAAAAATTTTCAGGCTTACGTCATTCGGCGAATCACACGGGCCTGCGATAGGCGGAGTAATCGACGGAATGCCCGCCGGCATCACCATAGACCTGGACGAAGTTCAACATCAACTCAACCGACGCCGACCGGGCCAGTCGACAATAGTGACCGCACGTGACGAGAAAGACCGAATAAAAATACTTTCAGGGATATTCGAAGGCGTAACCACCGGAACTCCAATAGGATTCATTGTCGAAAACTCCAATCAGCATTCGTCGGACTATGAAAACATTCGCTCAACTTTCAGGCCTTCGCATGCCGACTACACATACACGACTAAATACGGCTTACGCGACTATCGCGGCGGTGGACGTTCGTCGGCCCGCGAGACGATAGCCCGTGTGGTGGCAGGTGCTTTTGCATTGCAAGCCTTAAAAACAGTGGGAATAGACATATATGCCTATACATCGCAGGTGGGAACGATATCTTTGCACGGAACTTACTTAAACTACGACCGAAACAAAATAGAGTCAAACGACGTGAGATGTCCCGACACCGCAATAGCCGAAAAAATGATACAGCTGATAAAACACGTGAAATCGGCGGGTGACACCATAGGCGGAGTAATCACCGGAGTGATACGTAATTGTCCGGCAGGCTTGGGCGATCCTGTTTTCGACAAGCTGCAGGCATCGCTCGCTTCGGCGATGATGAGCATAAACGCAGCAAAGGGCTTCGACTATGGCCTCGGATTTGAAGAAGCCGGCAATCTGGGAAGCGAAATGGCCGATAAGTTTATAAACTTAGGAGACCGTATAACTACCCGTACTAACCATTCGGGAGGCATACAGGGAGGCATATCGAATGGAAACGACATCTATTTCCGCGTGGCATTCAAGCCCGTGGCCACCTTGCTTTCGGATATCGAAACCATAAACGACCGGGGAGAGTCCGTAATCCTCAAGGCAAAGGGGCGCCATGACCCATGCGTTCTGCCCCGTGCAGTGCCAATCGTAGAAGCCATGGCAGCGATGGTGATACTGGATGCCTATCTAATGAACAAGTGCGTTCATATGTGAAGCCTCTCCAAAGCCCGGAACTCAGAATGGAGACCAATCCACCATATAAGGATTTCAGTGCCTTTATGGCAACCCGCTTTGCAACGAAGATGCAGAAGCTGACTGTCAATGCCGGATTTTCATGTCCGAACCGCGACGGAAGCATTGGCCGTGGAGGATGCACGTATTGCAACAATCAGTCGTTCAGCCCTGCATACTGCCGTCCGACCGATTCGGTGAGCGCACAGTTGGAAAAAGGGAAAGAGTTCTTCAGGCGAAAATATCCAGCGATGCGATACCTGGCCTATTTCCAAGCCTATACCAACACTCACGGCGAAACGGAGCGACTGCTGTCGCTATACAATGAGGCTTTGGGCGTAGACGATATAGATGGACTGATTATCGGGACACGCCCTGATTGCATGCCCGATGCCCTGCTGGAACGGCTCCAGACACTATCGCTCAAAAAATATGTGATGGTGGAATACGGAGCCGAAACATGCCACAACGACACGCTGAACCGAATAAATCGATGCCATACATGGAAACAGACCGCCGATGCCGTTAGACGGACAGCCAATGCAGGCCTCGATATCGGACTACACCTAATAATGGGCTTGCCGGGTGAAAGCCGCGAAATGATGTTAGATACAATCGACGCAGTGAACAAACTCGAGGTAGACGTCGTGAAGATACACCAACTTCAACTCATACGAGGCACCAGAATGGCACGGGACGTGGAGGCGGGGCTGTACGACATACATAGATTCGATGTGGATGAATACATCGATTTATGCTGCGACATCGTTGAACGTTTGCGTGATGACATAGCGATAGAACGCTTCGTGTCGCAATCGCCCGACAATCTGCTGATATATCCGCGATGGGGCCTGAAAAACTATCAGTTCACTAATCTGCTCCATCGCCGTATAAAGGAGCGACGTCAAACAACGGCACTTCATATTTGAGCCCGGTGTAAGCACCAAGTCGACTACGGTCGACGTTCTCCATCAAATCGTCAAGGCTCAGGATGGGCAACGGATAGTGGGTAAGGAATGTGTCGGCAGTGCGGAGCGCTACCATTCCGCGAAGAGCTCCAATGCCAATACAAAACATAAGCGACATAAAGCTCTGCGGAAGCATTATCTCTCCATCCGATTCATCGATGATGTCATCGAACCCGTCGACATCGAACGAAGCTTCGATATAGTAGTCCATCAGATTACGCACTATCTGCGAACGCAAAGAGCGATAATGAGCTCCGAGAATCACGGCGCATATATGCTTCTTGCGGTCGAGCTTTATGTCGGTGGATATCGACACCATCACAGGCATCCCCGTATGGCGCATCAATTCCCACCTATTACAGGAATTGCGTGCTTTAAGCTCGCGAATTCCATTTAGCCTTATGTCAATTTCATTGTTCTCCACATCCAATTAACATAACTAAAATACATATTGTTTTAAAAGAATGCTAAAATTTAACATCCGTACTTTCACAAAAAGCGATTTTGGTTGTAATAGAGTTGTTTTAGGTTACCAATTTACAAAGCAAATGTTTAATTTTGCGAATCAAAACCAATACAGTAAAATATGAGATCAATCAGCCCTACAATCTGCGCCATATCTGTTTTAATGAGTTGCTTTCCATGTTTTGCGAAAGACAATTATATGGAACCCGATTCGGTTAAGATGCTGAACGAGATAGTTGTCACGGGGTCGAACGAGGCCGTGAAGCGTAACCTGCTCCCATACACCGTGAGCGTAGTGAGCCATAAAGAGCTGGAATCTACCGGACAAACGCAAATTCTGTCGGCCATATCGGGCCAGGTGCCGAGTCTTTTCGTGACCCAGAGGGGCTTTTTTGGATTCGGAGTGAGCAATGGAGGTTCAGGCCACATAAAGATGCGCGGCGTAGGTGGCGACAGAGCGAGCGCCGTGCTGATGATGGTCGACGGCCAACCACAATTCACAGGCCTATACTCGCACCACATAGCCGACTTTTACAGCAAGGAATACGTGGAACGCGTGGAAGTGCTGCGCGGGCCGGTATCGGTGCTTTACGGTTCGAACGCTATGGGTGGAACCATCAACGTAATCACCCGACAATCACAAGCCGACGGAGTGCATACGTCTCTGACCACGCAATACGGGTCGTACAACACCTGGCTTTCGTCGGCCACGAACACTACGCGATTCGGCAAATTTTCGTCGCTGGTGTCGCTCTCATACAACCGAACCGACGGCAACATCGAACATTTCGATTTCAAAGAGGCGAGCGGATATGCCAAAGCAGGCTACGAAATAAACGACCGATGGAAAACGAGTGTAGATTACACGCTTATGAATTTCAGGGGCAATGACCCTATATATCCGAAGCTTGGGAATCCGGAATCAAACGACATCTACCACCAGAACGTGACCAGGGGCGAAACATCGCTGAGCGTGACCAACAATTATGGTTCGACCGGAGGAACCGGCCGCATATATTACAGCTATGGCAACCATTTCATAGACGATCCGCGCCATTTCCACAGTCTTGACGACCGCCTGGGCATACTTTTGTACCAGAACCTTAATCCGTGGCAAGGCGGAGCCATGACAATGGGATTTGACTTTAACACATATTCGGGGAAAATACCGATGTCGGGCGGAAAGGAGCATACCGCGGGATCGATATCTACTCTACCAAGAAAAAGCATCACCGAATATTCGCCATATCTGACGCTGTCGCAAGGGTTAGCGGAGGACTTTCTGACGCTAAACGGAGGCGTGAGGATGTCGAACAGCGATATGTTCGCCACCAAGTGGATTCCACAGGCAGGACTGGCACTCAATCCTCGCGACGGGCTGATCATAAAAGGGTCGGCGTCGATGGGCTACCGTAATCCGTCGTTCAGGGAGCTATATCTGTACAAGATGGCCAATCCAGACCTTTCACCCGAAACTATGTGGAATTACGAGGTGTCAGTGGGAAAGGAATTCGGATTTCTGTTTTCAGCTGATGTGACAGCCTATTACAGCAAAGGCGACAATATCATACAGACCGTCGACATGAAGAACCAGAATACGGGCCGCTTCATCAACAAGGGCATCGAGTTATCGCTCCAGAGCCGTCCGCTACAATCGCTGACACTCAACGCCACATACAGCTATCTGCATACGTCGCTAGACAATCTGACTGGGGCACCTCGCAACCAATACTTCATCGGGGCAAACTGGCAAGCCAACAGTTGGCTGAACGTGTGCGCCGACCTAAAGGGTGTCGGAGGCCTGTTCGTGTCGGAGGGAATGAATCGTCAGAACTATGCATTGCTCAATATGAAGATAACGGCAAAGGTGTGCAGACACGTGTCAGTGTTCAGCCGCCTGGAAAATATGACCGATGCCCGCTACGTAATCAACCGAGGTTATGACATGCCCGGCTTCACCGCCATGGGAGGCATTAAAGCGGATTTTTAGAACTTTAATTTAAACAACATATGAACATATTACTTACAATCGCAATATCTCTTGCCCTCCCGGCCATCGGGACATCGTGCAGCAACGGCAATGCCCAGACCACGGAACGCTCCACAATCGAGGAGGTGTCGAAAGTGTATTACATCAAGGATATAACACCTGAAAACCTGGTGAAGATATACAATGCACTGGGCCGTAAAGCTGAAGGAAAGAATGTGGCAGTGAAACTGTCGACCGGCGAGTCGAACAAATCGAACCATCTCGACACGGCCCTGATACGGCCACTTGTCGAGGCTGTCAACGGCACGATAGTGGAATGCAACACGGCTTATGCAGGCAACCGCAATGTAACGGAGAAGCATCTGAAGGCTGCCGAAGAGCATGGGTTCACCTCAATTGCCAAAGTAGACATCATGGATGCCGAAGGAGATGTGAAGCTCCCGATTGAAGGCGGGAAGCACCTGAAATATGACCTCGTAGGGAAAAGCTATCCGGATTACGATTTCACGGTAGTGCTGTCGCACTTCAAGGGGCATGCAATGGGCGGCTTCGGAGGCGCACTGAAGAACATATCGATTGGAATCGCATCGTCGCACGGCAAGGCTTTGATACATAGTGCAGGTAAAACCGACGACCCCGAAGTGTTATGGAGCAATCTGCCGGAACAGGACGATTTTCTGGAATCGATGGCCGAAGCATCGAAAGCCATCATCGACCATACGGGGGACAAAATACTCTATATCAGCGTGGCCAACAACCTATCGGTCGACTGCGACTGCGACGGCAATCCGGCCGCACCCAAGATGAGCGACATAGGGATTCTGGCGTCGCTGGACCCGGTGGCACTTGACCGAGCCTGCGTCGACATGGTGTTTAATTCCTCGGATCCGGGCAAGGACGACCTGATAGAGCGCATCAATTCTCGCCATGGCACCCACATTCTGGACTATGGCGAATCGATTGGCCTTGGATCTCAGAAATATGAGCTTGTGACCATCGAATAACCGCATCCGGGAGTATAATCATCACGCCCGCCGACAAGACGTCAGGCGGGCGTGCCATTTATCAAAATAAAAGAAAGCAGTCGGACTATAAGCCGAGTTATGTCACCGTGACGATGTCATGTCCCGCGAGGGGTGATCCATCACGGAGTTTCGTCATTTATCTAAGCAGCCTACCCCCCGGCAATGGACGAGCAATCCTTAAATGCCGGTATACTTGGCCTTGCAACCCATAAGGCATGCGGCACGACGTGTCGCCACGCCGTCCGGTGAGCTCTTACCTCACCTTTTCACCCTTACCGTCCCGAAAAAGGGCGGCGGTCGTTTTCTGTCACGCTACTCTACCATCACTGATAGCTTCCCGTTAGGAAATATGGCGCTCTGCGTTGCCCGGACTTTCCTCTCGCCGCATGTGCATCGGCGAGCGACGAAACGCCCGACTGCAATGCAAAGTTACACAATCTCCGCGTAACACGCAAGCTAACGTTCGCCCCAACGCCTGCGGAGCGGATAGCGAGTGGTGTGGAGAAGTATTCTGAGCGAAGTGCTGTAAGTGCAGTATGCCCATATCCAGTTGATGAGCACAGTGAGCTTATTGCGCATTCCGAGGATCGAGACCAGATGGACGAACATCCATGCAATCCAAGCAATCCAACCGGAGAGGTGGACTTTGTGGAGGTCGGCTACGGCCAAGTTTCGACCGACAGTGGCCATAGTGCCTTTGTCGTTGTATTTAAATGGCTTGGTGAATTGTCCGGAATTGAGCTGATTCGCCAACAGACGTGCCTGCTGTATTGCGACCTGAGCCAACTGCGGCAGACCGCGAGGATATCCGTCAGCTTCCATATAAGCGATGTCGCCGAGGGCATAGACACCGTCGGCCCCTACGACGCGGTTGAACTCGTCGACCTTGAAACGATTGCCATGTGCAAGTGGTTCGGCATAACCTTTCACGTCGAACGACACCCCCGTGACACCGGCAGTCCATATTACCATACCGGCAGTCATAGTAGTTCCATCGGCAAGCGTAACGACGTCATCGGAATATGACTTCATCAGCGAACCAAGTTTTACGTCAACCATCAGTTTGCCAAGATATTCGAGGGCCTTCTGCGATGCGACACCGCTCATGGCACTCAATACGCGGTCGGAGCCTTCGAGCATAACAATCGATATGTCGTCGGGAGATATGTCGGGATATTCGCGTGGCATAATATAGCGTTTCATCTCGCCTAACGCACCGGCGACTTCGACACCGGCGGGGCCGCCGCCAATCACTACGAAACTAAGTAGCTTGCGACGCAGTTCGCGATCCTTGGTGAGCGCAGCGCGCTCCAGACGGTCGAGAATCTCGTATCGGCAACGCATCGCCTCTGCAGTTGTTTTGATGGTGTAGACGTACTTCACCAACTCGGAATTACCAAAGAAGTTGTTAGTCGTACCGGCGGCCACCACAAGGTGATCGTAAGGGATGGTTTCGTACTGAGTGTGAATCTCCTTACGCTCCATATCGATGGATTTCACTTCACCGAAATGATAATGGGCACCTTTCACGCTATCTTTACGCATTTCGCGCCTGAATGGGAAAGAAATGCTGCCGGGATCCAAACCGCTTGAGGCAATCTGATAGAATAGCGGTGGGAAGCTATGAAAGTTGTTACGGTCAACCAGAGTGACGTCAAATTTCTTTTTATCAAGCTTTTTCACCAGATTAAGTCCGGCGAATCCGCCGCCTATCACGACGATGTGGGGTTTAGAAGTCATTGCCAAATATATAATTTTGTTAACATTTATAATATAAACGTCAACAAAAGGCAATAAGTTCTCTAATCCCAATCATTTCGACAGGACGATTTTTTAACCAACGATTTCAATGTTCTCTTGCTACCTTTTTGGCTGAACCGGGCTT
>CAZRJT010000009.1:5529-33260 GCA_964600585.1 uncultured Bacteroides sp. | reverse complement strand
CCCCAGATTGTGCTTCACCTCGACCATGGTGATAGCTTCGAACTCTGCAAGTCATGCATCGACAATGGCTTCTCGTCAGTGATGATTGACGGTTCGCATCTTCCTTATGAAGAAAACGTGGCTCTTACGAAGCAGGTTGTTGACTACGCTCACCAGTTCGACGTAACAGTCGAAGGCGAACTTGGTGTGCTTGCTGGCGTTGAAGATGAAGTGTCAGCCGACCACCACACATATACCGATCCTGCTGAAGTTGTGGACTTCGCCACCCGCACAGGTTGCGATAGCCTTGCAATCTCGATTGGTACTTCTCATGGCGCATACAAGTTCACTCCCGAGCAGTGCACACGCAATGCCGAAGGCCGTCTCGTTCCCCCGCCATTGGCATTCGACGTGCTTGACGGTGTTATGAAAGAACTTCCCGGATTCCCCATCGTGCTCCATGGATCGTCATCTGTTCCCCAGGAATACGTTGAAATCATCAACACTCACGGTGGCAAATTGCCCGATGCTATCGGTATTCCCGAAGAAGAACTCCGCAAGGCCGCTAAGAGCGCTGTTTGCAAAATCAATATCGACTCTGACAGCCGCTTGGCAATGACAGCTGCAATCCGCAAGGTGTTTGTTGACAAACCCGGTGAATTCGACCCCCGCAAATATCTTGGCCCGGCACGCGACGAAATGGAGAAACTCTACAAGCACAAAATTGAAAACGTGCTTGGTAGCGCAGGCAAAGCCGAATAAACTATTCCGAACAGTTTTGATTGAATTAAGTATAAGTCGCTTCACGAAGAGTGGGGCGACTTTCTTTTTTATGAAATCAGCCTGACATTATACGTCACAATAATAAGCGTATCTGTATTTATAATTATAGGTGTATCTGTCCGATTGACATCACGGCCTCCTCGAAATTGTCGCGGTCTATGGCGCGTGAGCGCATTTTATTTCGATAAGTGTAGATGGTGTTTAGCGAAAGGTTGAGAAACCTGGCAATCTGGGTGCTGTCGTCAATGCCGAGACGGGTGAATGCGAATATCCTGAGTTCTGTGGTCAGAGTGTCAGGCGCTGGAGTGACAATCTGTTTATCCTTTTGCAACAGAGAATTCACGTCATGGACGAAAGTGGGATACACATTTAGAAAGGCCTTGTCGAATATCTCGTAAAACACGCGGCTCTGTTCGTCGAGTATCTTGCCTGACTTCAAAATAGCATATAATTCATCGGTCTGTCCCGCCGTTATTTTGCGTTTGGCCATTTTGTTGAATTCTTCAAGCTTTTCAACGTATATAGAACACAAATTAAGAAATTGGCTGATGTAGGTTTCCTTCATATACGAAGCGTCGAGCACGGTTTCTTTCATTTTTTTGAGGTTATGGCGCTCAATTCGCATTCGCCGCCACATCGTCACTATCGCAAAAATAGCTATGGCTATGAGCAGTGACAAGAATGCAATCTGCCATGTCAGCACCTGGATGCGATGTTCGTATATGTTGTTGAGTGTAGGAACGAATTCGCCAGATTTCATTGTACGGATGCGGCTACCGCTGCGCATTGAATTTTCGGTTGCGAGCGATAGGCATAGATGACCGCGTGCGGTGTCGCCGCGCTTCAGAAGGGCTTCTCCAAGTTGGTAGAGCGAAATGCCCTCAAGTTGTCCCGATTCAAGTTCGTGGGTTGCAGCGAGGGCGAGGTAATAAATCTCGTTGGTGTGGTTGCCCTTGTTTCCGTATTGCATTCCGAGTAGTCGGGCCGCAAAGCCGAAATATGGATTGCTGGGAGATGTGGTGTCGATTATTTCTGTAAGCATAGCTTCTGTTATGGCGTTTTTGCCTTGCGTATAATATAGATGCGCAAGCACTATTGACGTAAGCACCGAATTGGTGGGAAGGTACGGAATAAGCCGCATTGCATAGGCCACCCCACGCTCGATGTGTTTCTGCTTTTGCTCCGAATCCGGATAATATCCGGCGAGCGAAAAACATATGTTGGCTCCCGACTGGTAATATATTATTTTGTCTTCATTGGTTTCGAATATGTCCGGGTCGAGTTTGCTAAATCCTTCTACGGCTTCAAGTCCTTCGCCAAGAAGTGGCAATTGCGTGCATCGGAGGGCTTCGAATCGTGCCTGCATAACGGGCAGATTCAATTCTTCGGCGATGTTGCGGCCCATTGTGAAGTATGTTAACGCCGAATCGATTTGTATGCCACGATACTGACGCCCGATATTTTCTATTATGTTCAGTCTTTCGGCCGAATCTGCAGTATGGTGCAGCACGTCCTTAAGAGAATCTATCTGGATGAATTTTTGTCGCTCAAATGTCTCTTTGTTTTCGACGGCCCTGTCAAACGCGCTTAATGCATCGTTTAGTTCTGCCGGCAGCTCATAGTCGGGTTGCTTTGCAGCGCCTATCGTTAGACAGCATAGCAAGCATAGCATGGCGATGAAAGATTTTATGAGTTTGGGGGGTTGTTTTTGCATGGCGAGATGAATTGCGGTATTTTAGGTGACAAAGATAATAAAAAAAGTGTACATAAATAATGATTTGCAATATTTTATGTCGGTTTTGATTGCTTTTTGTTCGTTTTCCGCTTTTGTCGCATTTTGCCGATGAATCATCAACAAACCCGATGTCATTGGTGAATTTTCTATATTTGGGTTGAAAATGGCTATATATTTATGGAGGTATAGTGTTGATATGTAATGTGCTAGTTTTAGCGTAATTTATATATGGTGTAGTTTTGCCCTAAATGTGATTGACATATGATGGCGGGCGATTTAATTTTGCACTCCGAATGGCGAAGGGCTGCACCTCGCTATCCAAAAACGTATGGTATGTTAAGTTAAGAAGTGCATAATAAATAGTAATGTGTTTTATGTTAGGTTTGGCAGCCATATAAAATATGAATATATGGCACAATAAAAATAAGCTGCTCTGTGTTAGAGCGGCTTATTTTGATTTGTGGCTATTATGTTTGGCGCGGAGCTATTCGGCGTCAGATGAAAGAAGTTCTAACAAATCGCGGCGTGAATTCACCCGGATTTCATTATGGTCATATTCGATTACGCCTTTTTGCTTTAAATTGTCGAGCGATGCCAGGAACGATGAACGTTGTACGCCGAACAAGGCATAGAGGTCGCGCTGTCGGCATGACAATGTTATTTCGGTGCCTTTTCGTTGCGTCAGGGCTATTATCCAGAAGGCGATTCGTTCTTCGAGTGAGCCCGTCGTAACGGCGAGAACGCCATCGATTGCCTTTTGGGCGTTCATTGATAGTGTATTCAGAAAATTGAACAGAAATATCTGGTCGGAGTTAAGGATGTTCACATAGTCCTGTTTTGATATCTGCAGTATGCCGGTATCGGTTTTTGCCACCACCGAGCAGGGATATTGCGTGGCTCGTCCAAAAAGGAAATCCGGAGCAATTACGTCGGGAGCGCTAAGCGTCTGTGACACACGGAACCGACCGTCGGAATTTTCTATCGATGCACGTGCCGAGCCGGAGATTATGAATTTTATGTGAGTGCAAATGTCGCCGGCTGCAATTATTTGTTCTCCTGAAAGATATTTTAAAAAATGGAACTTCGCTGTGCCCACTATTTCAGATATGCGTTCGTAGCTAACACCTTTGAAAAGCGGTAATTCCATCAATATTTCGTACATGCTGTCCATAAATCAGGATATTGGTTTTTATGATTAACAAATTTAACGCTTAGAATGTTTAAAATTTGTTTAATTTTTGTTTTACGCCTTTTGCTCGCTTTCTTTCTTTTGATGAAAATATAGCTGCAATGAATTTATCGTGTTCTGCCATGCCACGTATGCGGCCGGCCCGATTGACGATATAGGATTGAGATAGGTGAGGGCCATCCAGATGGCGAGCACCGTATTTTTTTGTCCCAGGCCCTGGGCTCCGGCCACTTTGTCGCCGCACGCACGGCCTATGCGGCGGCCGATGTAGAATTGGATGCAGCATACACACAATGAGCAGAATGCGATGACGAGCATCTCTGGCACCTTATCCCACGGCTCGCTCATCACGAAACTCACGGCTCGTCCCACCACTATGAACAGCGATATGGCCCAAATGTAGAACGACCATGACTGGCGCGTGGCTATTTGTGAATGGAATCCCGGAGCCACTCGCAGCAATACGAGCGCAAGCACCAGAGGCGCGAGTATCAGCGGAATCACTTTCATCGCTATGATGGCTATCGAAACCCCGATGTCCATAGAGGCGCTCCCCATGAATGAGAAAATGAAAGGAGCCGTCACCGCCATCACAACATTGCTCATAAGCGAGAAGGCGGCCAGGCGCGGAACGCTTCCCCCAAGCATACCCGTGATGACAGGTGCGGCGGTGGCCGTTGGGCAAAACACACAGATGAAAGTGCCCTGTGCCACGTCCTGGCTGAAAGGCAATATTGCGAAATATAGTGCCAGCGAGCCTATTATCTGTATCGACAGCAGACGCCACGTTAATGATGTGATGCGCAGCTGCCGGGGCTGTATTCGGCAAAACGTGATGAACAGCATTACGAATATCAGATAGGGAGCTAAAAACTCCACTTTGTCCATATATTTATGGAATACTATTCCGAATGCCATGGCCAATGGCAATATGAATGGCTTGATTTTGGTTCTAAGGGTCGAAACGGTCATACCTCGTTGCGCGTCATACCGTTGTTGAGCAATTATTGATTGGCCCGGATTTCTATCGTTGCCAAGTCGCGTTGCTGTCGGTTATGCAACTGCAAATTTACAAAACAAATTCCTATGGCGATAATTAAATTTTGGCCCCGATGGTTAAAAAATCTCGCATCGAATGCCAATTAGTCGCCATATGCTTGACGTAGTATAACATATGATAACTAATGTTCACAAATAGCGCGCGGTAATTGTATTTTGTCTGACAAACTAATCGATTGAATGCTTCAATGGATCTTGATTATCTAATTTGTTTGTGCATCAGAAATTCGGGATATAAATTTGCAGCGTAACACATCAGATTTAAACTTATTTTATGAGATTCACCACATTGCTTTCTATGATGGCTGTTTCGGCAGCTTGCTTCGCACAGCAGATATGGAGCTATGAAGATTGCGTGTCGTATGCACGCGAACACAACATATCGCTAAGGCAAACGCGTCTGGCTGTCGAAAACAGTCTGCTTGCATTGGAGGAGGCCAAAGCTCAGTGGCAGCCTTCGCTGACGGCATCGACTACGCATGGCCTCACGAATACGCCATGGGCCGAACGCGATGATAAAAATTCTTATGCCGCCAATGTCGGTCTGAATGCCGGCTGGACGATTTGGAATGGCGGCGAACGTGATAACACCATACGTCGTCGGGAGGTGCAGTCACAGATTGATCGTTATTCCGTCGCGTCGGCACAGAATTCAATTGAGCAGAACATCCTCACGCTATACGTCAATATTTTATATGCCAAGGAGACAATCGACATCAATCGTGCGGCTGCCGAGGTGAGCGAGGCGCAGGCCGTACGCGCACAGCAACTTATGGAGTCAGGCACTATGTCGAAGGTCGACTATGCCCAGCTAAAATCGCAAGCCGAACAGGATAAATACAGCATTGTTAATGCCGAGGCTGCTTACAATTCGCAGATAATGGAGCTCAAACGTCTCCTTGAGCTCGGATTGAATGATGAAATCCGACTGAAGCCTGTTGATTGGACTCGCGATGACGTTTTGGCTCCTTCGCCCGATATGGCCGAAAGCTATGCTTTGGCTTTGTCGATTGACAATCTTCTTCAGGCCGATAAACTTCAGCTCGAGGCTTCGCGCTACGACGAGAAGATTGCAAAGGCGTCAGGCTTGCCCACGTTGAGTCTTAATGCGGGTGTGGGAACAGCTTACTATGCCCCCGGTGGCGGAGCGGGCACTCAACTTAAAAGGGCTTTTAATGAAAATGTGGGCGTGACGGTGAGTGTGCCTATTTTGAATCAGAAACGTACTAAAGTGGCTGTGGCCCAGGCAAAAGTGCAGCAGCTCAATGCGCAGCTCGATGTGGAGTCACGCGAAAACGAATTGTCGCAAGCCGTTGAGTCGGTCTACATCGACATCAATTCTGCCCAATCGCGCTATGTAGCCGGAGAGTCGCAGGTCGAAGCTGCCGAACTGAGCGACGAACTTGTGAATGCTCGCTTTAGCGTCGGACGGGTGCAGCCCGTAGAGCTCCTCACGGCGCATAATAGCCTCACCAGTGCGCGCCGCGAATTGCTTCAGGCCAAGTATATGGCGATGTTGGGCAAAAAGCAGCTCGAATATTTGCGAACCAATAATGTTGAATTGCCTTGATTGATAATACATATAAGAACGATTGAAATAAAACAGCCTATATATGAAAAGAATCAGCTATTTCCCGATTGCGTTGGCTTTTATGGCAGCAGTTGCATCGGGATGCAAAGAAAAAGCCGGAATTACGCTCAAAACCGTGCGCCCCGAAATGGGTAGTGTCACACAATCGGTAACAGCCACCGGCACAGTCGAATCGAAGACTCAGGTCGACGTCGGAACTCAGGTTACCGGCATAATATCCGAGCTATATGTCGATTATAATTCACACGTCACGAAGGGTCAGCTAATTGCCGAAATCGAAAAGACTCTTCTTGACAGTGAACTGAAAAGTGCCAATGCCGCAATGGAATCGGCCCGAGTCACTTATGAGTATGCCAAGAAAAATTTCGAGCGCGACAAACAACTTCACGACAAGCAACTTATAAGTGATTATGAGTTTGACACGTCAAACAAGGATTATATGGTGGCTAAAACCGCTTACGAGAAAACCCAGGCCGACCGCGTGCGTGCCGCTAAAAACCTGAATTACGCCGAAATATATTCACCGATTGACGGCATTGTCATTTCGAGGGAAGTTGAAGTCGGCCAGACGGTAGTGTCCAATATGAACGTAGCCAATCTTTATGTAATCGCCGATCTTGAAAATATGCAGGTGGTGGGAAATGTCGATGAAGCCGACATAGGTCAGGTGAAGGTAGGCCAATCGGTGACTTTTACGGTCGACGCATATCCCGACGACAGTTTTCATGGCACAGTGACTCAGGTGCGTCTTAATCCTACGACGGAGAGCAATGTCGTGACTTATGAAGTAATTGTCGACGCTCCGAATCCCGACATGAAACTAATCCCCGGACTTACTGCAAATCTCACTATAAATGTGATGGATGAGTCGAATGTGCTTACATTGCCGGTAAAGGCATTGAAGTTTACCCCGCATGTCTATCCCGATGCAAAGAATCTTCCGGAAGTGGCATCTGGTTCGGAGTCGATTTCACAGCCGAAGGATGGTGATAAACGCTATGTGTGGGTGTTGCGTGATGACAAATTGTCTCCTGTCGAAATAACAATAGGCGTTAACAATGGAGTCGCGATGTCGATTGTGTCCGGTCTTAGTGCCGCCGACGAAGTGGCTTTGGAATATAATATGTCGTCGGCTTCGGCTCCCGGCGATTCAAATGGTGAACGCAGTCCGTTTGCGCCAGGCCCTCCCGGAAAGAAAAAGTGACCTGGTGACTTGGATTGACGATTAGCTTAAATCACATCGTGTAATGAAACGTGAAATTATAAAAGTCAGCGATTTACGTCGTGAATTCATCGTTGGTGGCGAGCGGGTGAAAGCTCTAAGGGGAGTGTCGTTCACCATCCGTGAGGGGGAATTCGTCACGATTATGGGCACATCTGGTTCAGGCAAGTCTACGCTGCTTAATATCCTGGGATGCCTTGACACTCCTACGTCAGGCGAATATGTGCTTGACGGAACGAGCGTGCGCGAAATGAGTAAGAACGCACGTGCCGTGTTGCGAAACCGCAAAATTGGATTCGTATTTCAGAATTATAACCTCTTGCCCAAAACCACGGCGATTGAGAATGTCGAATTGCCGTTGTTGTATAATCCGTCGGTAAGTGCCGCCGAGCGTCGCGACAAAGCCATCGCCGCGCTGAAGGCCGTCGACCTTGGTTCGCGGCTGATGCATAAAAGCAATCAGATGTCCGGCGGACAGCAGCAGCGTGTGGCAATAGCCCGTGCGCTTGTCAATGACCCAGTGCTGATTCTGGCAGATGAGGCCACCGGAAATCTCGACACGCGCACATCATTCAGCATTCTGGTGTTGTTCCAGGAGCTCCATGCCCGCGGTCGCACGATTATCTTTGTAACTCACAATCCCGACCTCGCCGCATATTCATCGCGCAACATCGTGCTGCGTGATGGTAAAGTCATATCCGATACTAATAACCCAAATCAGGCTTCGGCAAAGGAAATGTTCGATTCTTTGCCTGTGCCCGACTGATTTTTCCGATATCCAACTATGAAAATAGCCAATTTATTGAAAATAGCCTTGAAGGCTCTTAATAACAACAAATTGCGATGCTTCCTTACGATGTTGGGAATCATTATCGGTGTGGCATCGGTGATTACTATGCTTGCCATTGGCCAAGGGTCGAAGGATAGCATAAAAGCGCAGATATCGGAGATGGGGTCGAATATGATAATGATTCATCCCGGAAATATGCAGCGTGGCGGTGTGCGTCAGAGCTCCGACGACATGCAAACGCTGCGTGTCGAGGATTTCGAAGCTCTACAGTCGGAAACAGGCTATGTAAGTGCAGTGTCTCCGAGTGTAAACAGTGCTGGGCAATTCATAAACGGAAATAACAATTATCCTTCGTCGATATATGGCGTTACGCCCGAATATATGGATATCCGTAAGGTGAAAGTCCAGGATGGAGACATGTTTACCGAGCAGGACATAAAGTCGGCTGCCAAGGTCTGTCTGTTGGGGAAAACGGTTATCGACAATCTATTTCCCAATGGCGAGGACCCGATAGGGAAGGTGGTGCGGTTCAATAAAATTCCATTTACCGTCATCGGAACATTGGAGCCTAAAGGCTCCAACTCTATGGGTATGGACCAGGACGATGTGGTGTTAGCCCCTTACACCACGGTGATGAAGCGCATTCTCGCAGTCGATTATCTTCAAAGCATATATTGTTCGGCGTTGAGTGAGGATGTGTCCGAACAGGCCATTGATGAGATAACTGAAGTGCTCCGCACGAACCATAAGCTCAAAGATGATGCCGAAGATGATTTTACGATTCGATCACAGCAGGAGCTTAGCGAAATGATGAACTCCACATCCGATATGATGACGGTGTTGCTTGCATGCATAGCGGGCATATCGCTTCTTGTTGGCGGCATAGGCATTATGAACATAATGTATGTATCGGTCACCGAGCGCACACGCGAAATCGGATTGCGGATGAGCATTGGAGCGCGTGGTCGCGATATATTGGCCCAATTTTTGATAGAGGCCATCATTATAAGTGTGACCGGCGGCATTATTGGAGTGGTGTTCGGCTCGCTTGCATCGTGGCTGGTCAACGTAATTGCTCATTGGCCTGTGTCAATTCAGATATATTCGGTAATTTTGTCGTTTGTCGTCTGCACGGTTACAGGCGTGTTCTTCGGTTGGTATCCTGCAAAAAAGGCTGCAAATCTCGACCCCATTGAAGCAATAAGATATGAATGACGTTGATACAAAGCACGCTATGTCCGATTCGGCCCACGATGGAGATGACGTAAGGAATCGCCAGCGAATCATACGCTTTTTCATACATTCGTTGTGCATTCTGATTCTGTTCGTGCTTCCCGAGGTGCTGATGTCTATGTCGCGGCCGTCCAATGCGGGTTTTAACCCGATATTCTACTTCAAGACGGCGGTGTATATAGCCGTATTTTATGTCAACTATTATTACATCATCGATGCTTCGCTTAGCCGGCACGGCGGAATATTGAGGCTTTTGATGGTAAATATAGTGCTTATGATTGTTGCCACGCTGACTCTCTATGTGATATGGATGCTGGCAAAAGACGATATGCCTGAGCATAAGGTGCACTCGATGGCGATGACGGCATCGTTCCTTCTCCACGACTTTGTGATGTTGTGCCTCACTGTCGGCCTGAGTGTGGCGCTGAAACTTAGCGACCGATGGATAAAAATGGAGCGCAATCAGCAGGAAGCAGTGATGGCACGGCGTGAAGTGGAACTGCGGAGCCTTAAAAACCAGCTGAACCCGCATTTTCTCTTCAACACTCTGAACAGCATATATGCGCTGATTGATATCGATGCCCGAAAAGCCCAGGATGCACTCCATGAGCTTAGCAGGTTATTGCGATATGTGCTTTACGAAAATCCCCGCACCGTCACGCTGCGTCAGGAAATGGAGTTCATCGACAACTACGTGAAGTTGATGAGACTCAGGCTATCGGAAAAAATGCCTTTGAACGTCACTCTTGATTATGGCGATTTTGGTGATGAGCGGATTGCTCCTCTACTGTTTGTAAATGTCGTGGAAAACGCATTTAAATATGGCAACACTGGACGTCCCGATCAGGGAATCGACATATCCATCACTGCGTCTCAAGGCGTGGTGCGTTGCGTGATTTCGAATTTTCACGCCCAGACTATACGTAGTGCTTCGGCCTCGGGCATTGGCATTCAGAATTTGCGTCGCCGGCTTGATTTGCTTTACGGTGGGCACGCCTCGTTGAACATTTCCGATGCCGAACGCTTTGTTGTGGAAATGTCCATAAAGCTCGATGCTTTGGAAAGTACCAACTACTGATAATGAATTTAATTGAATGATATGGTTACATTACGCTGTTGTGTCATCGACGATGAACCCCTTGCGGCAAAATTGATTGCGGGATACATCGAAAAAACTCCTTATATGAAATTGGTCGACGTGTTTTCATCGGCGCAGGAAGCCGTAAAATGCGTGCTTGAAGAGCGAGTTGACCTTGTGTTTCTTGACATCAATATGCCTCAGCTCAATGGAATTGAGTTTGCAAAAATAATTCCGCCAACGTGTCGTATAATATTCACCACGGCCTACGACAATTATGCCATAGAGGGTTTCAAGGTCAATGCGCTCGACTATTTGCTCAAACCGATAAACTACGAAGAATTCGTCGCCGCTT
This sequence comes from uncultured Bacteroides sp., assembly GCA_964600585.1. Lineage (GTDB taxonomy): Bacteria > Bacteroidota > Bacteroidia > Bacteroidales > Muribaculaceae > Paramuribaculum. The sequence continues at coordinate 22,246 of CAZRJT010000009.1, read as the reverse complement.
CCAATAAAGCGCTGCATCACACTGAGCTGCGGCTGCAGGCCAATGCTATGACGATGAACCGTGAATACATAATAGTGAAGAGTGAATATAAGCTTATTCAGATTCCGGTGTCGGATATAACCTATATTGAAGGACTTAAGGACTATGTGAAGATTTACACTGACGTAGATTCCGGAAAATCAGTTATGACCTTGATGAATATGCGCACATTGGAGCAGGCTTTGCCAACTCCACGGTTCATGAGGGTGCATCGGTCGTTTATCGTAAACACATCCAAAATACGGGTGGTCGAGCGAAATCGCATAGTGTTTGGCAAAACGTATGTTCCGATTAGTGAATCTTATAAACAGGCGTTTTCCGATTTCATTAATTCGCGTATGCTCGTTACGCGTATGGATGACTTGGATTGAAAAGCAGCAAGTCCACTCTACATCATCGCGTCGAGTGGACTTGTTTTTTATTTTAGCGGAGTGCTATCTTTTCTACGCGGCGTAAATGGCGACCGCCGGCAAATGCTGTCGAAAGAAACACGTCCACTATTTCACGTGCTTTCTCTTCGGAGATGAATCGGGCCGGCATCACAAGTATGTTTGCGTCGTTGTGCTCGCGGGCCAGTCGGGCCAGATCCACGTCCCAGCATAATGCCGCTCTGATGCCCTGATGCTTGTTGAGCGTTATGCCAATGCCGTTGCCGGAGCCGCAAATGGCTATGCCGGGATAGCATTCGCCACTTTCCACCGATTCTGCACACGGATGGGCGAAATCGGGATAATCGCAGCTCTCTTCGCTGTATGTCCCGAAATCTTTGCAATCTACTCCTTTATCGGTCAGATACGATATTATGGCTGATTTTAGCGCATAACCTGCATGGTCGCTGCAAAGTGCCACGCTTTTGCCATTTTCTAAAATTGTCATCTGTTTCAGCTTTTTTGGTTTCGATGTGCAAATATACAACGAATTTACCAATTAAGCTCGATGTGGCGCCACACACATTGCGGAATCATGCGCCAAATGCCGGTGACCACTCCCCAGCGCCAATCGATTGTGGCCACGCGCTTTTGCCGCAGTATGGCATCCTCTATGCGTGGAGCCGCGTAGTCCACACTCATTATCAACGGGTAGGCCCGGCCTTCTTTAAGCAGGGGAGTGCGGATGAACCCCGGCCTGATATCGGTGAACTTCACGTTTACGTGCTGTTGGTGAGCTAACTGGTCGAGTGAATTCAGAAACATCTGTTGGAATCGTTTCGACGAGCTGTAAGCCGCTGAAATTCCAATGCCTTTGGTCGCTGCAACCGAGGTGATGGCGGCGATTTGCCCCGGCGTCACATTGGCTGTTTGCTTGAAATATTTATAGGCGGCAGCTATTATACGTGAAAATCCGACGACGTTGGTGTTAAGTGTATCCACCAGCTGGCGTTCTGAAAGTTCAGGATCGGCGAAGCCTATGCCCGAAGCGAACAGCAACACGTCCATCCCGTCGATTAGCTCTATCAGATAGTGAAACCGTTCGATGGCGTCAGCCGATGTAACGTCTATGGTGTGATAGGCTATGTTTTCAGGATATGCTTCTTTCAGAACTTTTAGTGGCGCTTCGCGGCGAGCGGCGATGCCCACTCTCCAGCCCATATTGGCAAAATCTTCGGCGATTCTCTGTCCTAAGCCCGACGAGGCTCCGATTATCACTATTTTTTTCATACGTCGATACGTTTTGAGGTTTATTTGTCTGGCGATGGATGCCGCACATAGTCGTTTGGCCGCTTGGGCTATTTTATGTCCTGTTGCGCGTTTCCTTCTTTTGTATCAACGGATTTTACGGTTTTATTGTTCAACGGCAGGGTGTACATAATCGAAAATTCTCCGCCCAGGGCATTTCCCCTTTTCCCGAATCCCGGAATATACATCGGCTTTCCGTACACGGCGTTTGTCTCATGGATTATCGAATGGTATTTCAGTGTCCAGCCCATTGATATGTTTTTCACGATTTTCACCTTTATGCCGCCGGTTATTTCAAGATATCCAGTCGTTGACTTCTGCGACGGAATCGAGAAATGCGACTCCTCGTTCCAATATGGGTCGTCGACCGAAACCGAAGTCACCTCATAGTCGAACGTCGTGAATCCATATCTCATACCCACGCAAAATTGATAGTCGGGACTGGAATTATAGAACACGTTATAGTTTATGCCCAACTTGAAATAAGGCGCGAGCTTGCTCTTGAACGTAAAATTACTGTTGTCGGGAGAATAGTCGCATGACCCCGTGCCGATTACCACTATCGGTTTGAAACGGTTGTGCAGGCTCAGCTCGCCCCAGAAGTCTATCCCGCCGTAATGTTGGCCGAGTGCGCGCATTGCCGGGTCCCACACGTTAACTCCCACTGTCACCGCGTGCATCAGCGGATATATATTGCGCGTGTCGGGCTTCATCGCCGTCGAATCCACGAATTCGAGGCCGGTCACCGTATCGACCAAAACAACGTTTCCTTCCGCGTCAAGACGCTCGGCCAGTCTGGAGCGGTCGATTTCCTGCTTCTTTTTTGTCGATAGTTTTTGTGCCGTCTGACGTGCGGGCTGCACGGGGGTCACCTTTCGTTGGGCCACGCCCTCGGTTGCCGTCAGACAGACAAGGATTGCCGAAAACACTATGGCAAACACGCGCTTCGTTAACGCTGCGCTCATTTCGCCCCTCCTTTCTCTGTGTCAGTGCGGAAATATATGTTTATGCGTCTTATGTCAAGATTCGTAATCAGCGAGTCGGTCAGCACCACCGAATCGATCAGATGCGACGTGTGTGTGAGTTTCGTTATATGGTAATAGTACATTGCGCCGCACTCCTCCGACACGAACATTGGCTTTGAAGTATATTCCATCCTGATTGTGTCATTGTATATCGTCGAGTCGATTCCTTCCTGGTTATAGTGGAAATAGAACGCCGTGCTGTTACGGGTTGAGCGTAAAGGCAGGTACACTTCCGATATGCCGGCGGTTCCATTGTGGAGCAACGAATCGTTTGGCGCGTCCACTCCGCCTACCTCCACCCCCGTCAGCCCGATTTCCTTTCCCGTGCCCGACGAATAGAATCCGGCCAGTGGAACGCTATTCTGGTTTTCAATGCATCCCGACGTATTGCATCCGGCGACGATGCATATGGCTATGGCTAATGATATGAAGGCTAAAATTTTCCCCATTTTATTATGTCGGCCATTTCTTTACGTGCTTTTTGAGGTGCTTCGGTTCCCGGCATCGGATGTCCCACAGGCAATATGGCGATAGGTTCGATGCCTTCCGGCAGATTCAGGGCGTTGCACAATTTCTCCTTGTCGAAGTTGCACACCCAGCAGGTGGCAAGGCCCATCGATGTGGCGGCCAGGCAGATATGCTCCACTGCAATCGAAACGTCCACATCCGTATGGTCTTTCCCATCGGCGCGATGCCACGCTTCGTCGTGTATTCCGCATGCCACTATATACACCGGAGCAAACTTTATCCAATTCCTGTCATACGCCTCGGCTACGGCATCATGCAGTTCGGGCGTATCTACGATTACGAATTTCCACGGCTGTTTGTTGCAGGCCGATGGCGCCAGACGTGCCGTGTTCACTATGTCGAGTATGGCTTCGCGCGACACAGGCTCCGATGAATATTTGCGACACGAGAATCGGTCGTTTACTAATGTGTAAAATGCATTGTATGCTTCTATGCCTTCCTTCATTGCAGTTTTATTTCTTCTGAAATTTCATATTTATTTCTGTCGGGAGAATTGCGCACTATGAGTTCGCCAAGAAATCCCGTTAGGAAAAGTTGCGTCCCAAGTATCATCATAACCAGCGAAATGTAGAAATAGGGCGATGATGTTACCAATATATAGTTTTGACCCGTATGCATATGGTAAAGCTTCATCGAGCCGACGATTATCACGGCAATAAGACCGAGTATGAACATCAAGCTCCCTAACAGGCCGAAAAAGTGCATCGGTTTCACCCCGAATTTATTTGTGAACCATAATGTGGCCAAGTCGAGATAACCGTTTACGAAACGGTCGAGGCCGAACTTCGTTTTGCCATATTTTCTGGCTTGGTGATGCACCACCTTTTCGCCGATTTTCGTAAATCCTGCGTTTTTTGCCAGATAAGGGATGTAGCGGTGCATATCTCCGTATACTTCTATGTGTTTCACCACCTGTTTGCGATATGCCTTTAATCCGCAATTGAAGTCATGCAGATTTTTTATGCCGCTGACTTTTCGTGCTGTTGCATTGAACAGTTTGGTGGGAATCGTTTTTGACAGTGGGTCATAGCGTTTTTGCTTCCATCCGCTCACCAGGTCATAGCCCTCCTCGGTTATCATTCTGTACAATTCCGGGATTTCATCCGGACTGTCCTGCAAGTCGGCGTCCATCGTTATCACCACATTGCCATGTGCGCGCTCAAATCCGGTGTTAAGTGCTGGCGATTTGCCGTAATTGCGCCTGAAGCACACGCCCTTTACCGCTGGATTCTTTTGGCTCAGCTCTCTTATCACTTCCCAAGACTCGTCAGTGCTTCCGTCATTTATGAAAAGTATTTCGTATGAAAAGCCGTTCGACTCCATCACTCGTCTTATCCATTCTTCGAGCTCAGGAAGCGATTCGGCTTCATTATATAATGGTACTACAACCGAAATGTCCATATCTATGCTATGAGTTGATTAGTTGGTTTCTGTGATTTGTCAGTAACGTCGCTCTGATGTCCCGACAGAGTGCAGGCGCACGATAAGGGACATTATCAGCGACAATATCGAACCTGAGAACATTGCCATCCAGATGAACGCTATTACCAACGATATGGCCGAGGGCAACAGATGGTTGTCGATCATACGTTGAAGCGTATTGGCAATCTCTTCCCCCTGTGGCCATCCGGAGTTGCCATATAGCTCTATGGCCATATTCACTTGCCCGATGATGAAATCTGGGTTTATCCATTTCAGATAAATCATTGCGGACATTCCGCTGATGAGCGAGCCGCAGATGAAAATCATGATGCCCTGCATCCATAGCGATGACAACGGCGACTTACCCCGCTCGTCAACGTACGTGCGTCGCAGAAAATAATATATGACAAATGGCACCCCAAGCGTCATTATCATTGTGAGGAGTCCCAATATGCCTATTTCCAATGAAAACACCGAGGCAAAAAACAATATGCTTAGATAGATTCCGAAATAGAATCCGTCGTCGGCTCCGCGGCGATAAGGCGATTTGTTTTCAGTTGTCATATGCATATGCCTTTTTCGATATGCAAATATACAACTTTTTACTCATTAAACAAAAATGGCACCTTTTCACAAAGGCGCCAAATCGTGCTAACATAAAACAAATATTATATCCTAAATTTCCTCTTTCCTATTTGTTTTGCACTACAAAGTTAGAAATTAATTTTGAATCTAACAAGAAATTTAGGTAAAATATAGATTATTTTTATGCGCATTCTCATTCAATATGCTGTATATTAGCAAGAAAATAATTTGCAATAATAGCAAAAATATAAATGAAAAAATGAGTCGCCGTTGCGCCTTCTGCCATATGTCTCAGGGTCGGGATATTGTATATTTGCTGCCGTGATCGATGGCTGTTCCGTTTCGTTTGATATGCAAATCTCGATGCATATACATGCTATGCTGTGTATAGTCTGTTGAGTAGTAGTGTTTTAGCGCGTATAGTGCACTCAAGTGGCGTTTATATTCATCGCTTTCTTTTGTCGGAAGCCCTTTGAGATGTGTTTATGGCGCGATTTTTCTTAAAAATCCCCTCGTCTTAACGTAAAAAGCGACGAGTCTCACATTCTTGCAAATGTTGACTCGTCGTTTTAATCATTTCCCGCGGGGCAAATTGGCAGCCTCATTCGTTGTATGTGCCGATGTGGCGCTTCTTTTTCTCCTCGAATATCTCTGAGATTGCAAAAAATATCCCCGATTCCTCTACATCGCCGAATTCGTCGTTTATCGCCGTGCCGAACATACGCATAGTCGGCGACAGACTCATATATGCATTCACCAAAGGCGGTATGTTGAATCCATGGCTTCTTATGGCTTTATTGAGTATTTTATAATCGTCGGCGAAAGTTTCGCCATTGAATATTTGCTCCATTTCCTCCACATTCATATCAGTGCGCAGAGGATTCAACGGTTCCACCAGATGGTCTGCATCCGGAAAGTGTTTTGACAGGAAATATAAAATCATATTCCGGCATTCGTGCGAATAGCTCGGATACATCGTCACTTTCCCGAACAGATATTTTATCTCTTTATGCACCACCGTCAGCGCCCCAAGACCGTCCCACAGATTGTCAAGCACATATATGGCTTTGGCTCCTGCTTTCGACGACTGATACTCGGTGCGCACGAATGACCGCCCAAGCTCAATGGTCTGAGGCAGATATTCTTCGATGAAGCGTTTCGAAAATCTGAACATATGGGATGTCGCTATGCGGGGGGTGCCGTCAGCGTCCATTTGTATGTCTTTGCCGGTGATGTAGCGGTAGCCCCCAAGAATCTGACGAGATTGCGGGTCCCACACTATGATTTGGCGGCACGGGGGAGTCATAGTGTCAAATCTGTCTATGTCGCAATCCTTCCCGGTTCCGCCGCCCGCACTTCTGAAGGCTATTTCGCGCAGTCGGCCGATTTCGCGCATCGTATTGGGCGCGCTGTTGGCGTCCACCACATATATCAGATTATTGCCTTTATTGGTGTGGCGCAACAATCTGTCTTCGGTCAGTTCGGCTTCGATGAGCGTGGTCGACACCGGGTCTATGATAGTCTGTTCCATACAGTGTTTTGTTGCAGTCAGTCGATTTAATGGTTCCAAGCCACGGGGCCTATCTCAACCCATAGACTATGTGTTTGATCGCTTCGGCCTCCTTGGCGGCATCTTTGCCTCCCTTTAGCTTTTGAAAGGCAATCGGCCGGCCTATGTTGATGTTGAATTGTGCATTCTCGCACCTGAACACCTCGCGCGGCAGATATATCATTTCGATATTCAGCTTTAGTCCTGTTTTGGCCCTTAGCCTTGCAAAATTATAAAAAAAACTTGAATTCTCTCCACTAAAGAACACTGGAATTATATTTCGCTTATATTGAATGCACTTGTTTACGAACATTTTCTGCCATTTCAAATCCATGACCTCTTTGCCTTGGCGTCGCGACACCAGTCCGGCAGGAAATATGATAATCGGCTCATCGCCCAAAAATGCATTGTCGATCAGGCTGGACGAATCTCTCGACTGGCGCCCGTGTTTGTTTATTGGCAGAAACACTCCTCCAAGTGGTTTTATGGCCATGAGCAAATCGTTGACGATGAATTTTACCGGCTTATTGAAATGTCGGCTCACGAAGTCAATCATGATTATGCCGTCGAGAGCTCCCAACGGATGGTTGCTCACTATCACCACGCGGCTGTCTTCGGCATCCATATGCCCCAATCCGTCGATTTTATACTTCACGTTGAGGTCGTCCAATACGCCCCGGCAGAAGTCGGCATCTGTTTTTCCGGCATTGTTCTCAAGCAGCGCATTGAGCTTGTCTTGGCACACCGTGCGCTCCAGCCACTTTATCAGTCCCTTGGGTATGAAGTGGTAATAGCGTGCCAACCGCTGCTTCAACACCTGGTTCAAATCTATCCTTATCACGTTTGAGCCGTTCATTGGTTTTTCTGTCAAGGTTTTTTTAATGTTGCGCGCAAAGTTAGCTATATATCGTGTTCTGTGCAAATGTGCCCCTATTTATGGTCAGATTGATTAGGCGTCTATGCCTGTCCCACCGCGATTATGGCCCGATTCTATGACATCTTGTTTGATAAATACCCCAAGAAAGACTAAATTTGCACTCCCATATATAATTATGTGTCATCAGATATGTCGTCATCCGAATCATTGAAACAGCGCACGGCCAAGGGGCTTTTATGGGGCGGGGTTAGCAATGCCGTTGTGCAACTGCTCAATCTCGCATTCGGAGTGTGTCTGCTCCACCTTCTCACCGACACCGATTATGGTATGGTTCAGGTGCTTCTCGTTTTCACCGCCATTGCCGGAGCATTACAGGATAGCGGATTCTTCACGGCTCTTATAAACAAGAAAAATGCCACGCCGGCCGACTACAACTCCGTCTTTTGGTTCAATGTTGTCATCGGATTGGTGATGTATGTCATCCTGTATTTCTGCGCACCTCTGATAGCCGAGTTCTATCATACTCCGAGCCTCGTTCCGCTTGCCCGTTTCCTGTTCCTGAGTTTTTTGCTTTCAGGGTGGGGCATTGCGCAGCGGGCCAATCTCTATTCCCGGTTGATGGTGCGCGAAAGCTCCCTCATACAGATTGCAGCATTGGCAATTTCAGGAATCGTCGGCGTGACAATGGCATTTTATGGCTATGCCTATTGGGCGCTAGCCATGCAGACAGTTCTCTATACGGGGCTTACCACGCTTTTCAATTGGGTTGTTTCGCCATGGCGTCCGTCGCTTCACATATCGTTCGATCCAGTGCGAAAAATGTTTCGTTTCAGCAGCAAGCTTCTGGTGGCCACCATATTTATGCAGCTTAATCGCAATGTGTTTTCTGTGCTGCTCGGACGTTTCTACGGCAAGGCCACGGCCGGACAATATGGCAATGCGGCCAAATGGAACGATATGGGCTCCACGTTTATCAACGGCATGCTGAGCGGCGTAACTCTCCCGGTTCTTGCTCGTGTCAGGCACGATTCGGTTCGATATTTGGCCGTTTTCCGCAAGATGCTGCGGTTCACGAGTTTCGTGTCGTTTCCATGTATGTTTGGCTTGGGACTGATTGCTCCCGAATTCATAATGTTGGTGGGCGGCCCGCGTTGGCTCCCGAGCGTTGGTCTGCTTCAGGTGCTGTGCATATATGGCGGTTTCTATCCTGTCATCACGCTATATTCCAATCTTGTCATCAGTCAGGAGCGTACTGCCGTCAACCTCTATAACACCATTGCGCTGTGCATCGTCATTTGCGGGCTCCTCGTCCTGATGTATCCTTATGGCATCTATCCTATGGTCGTTGCCTTCGTCGTTGTCAACATAGCCTGGCTGTTCGTTTGGCAATATTTTGCCAATGCCTATGTTGGATTCAGGTTGATTGAGCTTATGCGCGACATAGGGCCGTTCGTCATCCTCGCTTGCGCCGCTATGGCGGTGGCATGGATTTCATCGTCGTGGATTCAATATGCCGTATGGCGTATGTTGCTCAAAATTGTGGTTGCAGTAGTAGTGTATGTTGGTTCGCTGTATTTGTCAGGAGCCGTAATTCTGAAGGAGAGCATCGAATTTTTGCGCAATCGAGGTCGGATGGGCAGCGATTCACCCAGCCATTCGACCAACTATGATTGATAATCTTTAGTCACATAAATTAGTTAGTATGTCAACAAACGCTGTCGATAAAATTTCAGCTTCAATCTCCTCTCTTGCCGACACGCTCAAGAGCCTTGTCAAAATAGCTTTGCAGTCGAAGAAGTGCGACATTGTCTCCGAAGCTGCCGACTCCGGTTCGTCTACCATAATAGTTATGGGTAATGGGCCATCGCTCGCCGACACTATTGCCGACTCGTTCGACGCGCTGCGCAACTATCCCACGCTTGCCGTGAATTATGCCGCGAATGCCGAAGAATTCTATCGTCTGAAGCCGCGCTATTATGTGATGGTCGACCCGGCATTTTTCGAGGCCAAGCCCAATGCTAATGTCGAAACGCTGAAACTTAACTTTGCCACACGCGTCGACTGGCCCGTCACGTTGTTCATTCCCGCCGAGTATCGTAGCGCGTTCGATGTCACGTCTAATCCCAACATCACGCTTCGAACCATAAACAGCATCGGACTTGAAGGCTTCCGGTGGTTCGAACGTATGGCTTATTCGCGTAAGTGGGGCACGCCACGTCCGCGCAATGTGCTCATTCCGTCGATAATGGTGGCAATTTGGCTTGGTTTCCGAAACATTTATCTTGTCGGGGCCGATCATTCATGGATGCGCACTCTTGCCGTTAACGACGACAATGAGGTGGTTTCAGTTCAGCCGCATTTCTATAAGGATAACGAACACTCTCTTAAGCAGGCCAAGTCGATATTCAGCACCGTGCGTCTGCATGAGGTGGTGCATAGCTATTATGTGGCATTTAAGGCCTATTTTTCAATCAAACGTTTTGCCGATGCAGTTGGCGTCAACATCTATAACAGCACGCCGCATAGTTTCATCGATGCATTTCCGCGCAGACCGCTGCCACCGGTCTGATCGCCGTTTTTTTTATTTGAAGCAGATTCGGCCCGATTGTTAACAATGTTTAACTGTCGGGCCTTTTTGTATATTATGTCAATGTTATTGTATGTACTACAATAACTGATTCATAGGATATTGTATCTCGTACAATATCATAGAAAGTGTTATTGTAAAACATATGAAAACTAATCAACGCAGAAATAATGTTTTATAACATATTTTTTACTTTTGGAAATAATTCGATAGAGACTATTTTTGCACTTCGATTACGGTTCACGCCAGCCGTAGGTATGATAAATCAAATGAATTCAATTGCCCTATGACTACGTTTTCACATCCCGTAGCACCACCACTTGCACATCACCACATATCTGTCGATTGTGTGGTCTTGGGCTGGGACGGCCAGCGACTTAATGTCCTTTTGGTCAGTCGTCGAGGTGAAGGAGAGGAATATAACGACCTAAAACTACCCGGAAGTCTGATATATCAGGACGAAGACCTTGATCAGGCCGCCGAGCGTGTTCTGCACGAACTCACCGGATTGAAGGGCGTAGGGCTGATGCAATATAAGGCTTACGGCTCGAAGGATCGCACTCGCGATGTACGCGATCTGGTCTGGTTGGAGCGGGCTCAGCAGGCTCATGTCGAACGCATAGTCACCGTGGCATATCTTGCGTTGGTGAAAATTGATTTGTCCGATGCCTCTTGGCTTGCCGGTCATAACGCCATCTGGTGCCCGGTCGATGAGGTCGGGACTTTGGCTTTCGACCACAATCTCATTCTAAACGAGGCGATTGAACATATGCGCGCCAAGGTCACGGCCGACCCTGCGCTACTGTTTGAGCTTCTGCCTCGCAAATTCACTCTTTCGCTGATGCGCACACTCTTCGAAGTTATTTATGGCCGGAGCGTCGATGTGCGTAACTTCCATAAAAAAGTGGCTGCCATGAATTATGTGATTCCGCTTGACGAATACCAACAGGGCGTCGCCCATAGGGCCGCTCGCTTTTATCGCTTCGACAGGAAAACGTATAATAGGCAGCGTCGCTGATATTGCAATAGAAAACATAACCATAAATTGTAAATTTCACTATGTATCTACTTGGATATGATATAGGAAGCTCTTCGGTTAAAGCATCACTCGTGTGTGCCGAAACAGGTAAATGCGTTAGCTCGGCATTCTATCCCAAAACTGAAGCCGAAATAATTTCGACACGTGCCGGGTGGGCCGAACAGCAGCCCGACAAATGGTGGGGATATTTGCGTGAGGCCACCAAAGACGTTCTTGGAGAATCGAAGGTTAGTCCGCGCGACATCGCCGCAATCGGAATATCTTATCAGATGCACGGACTCGTATGTATTGATGCCGACCGCAATGTGTTGCGTCCTGCCATTATATGGTGCGATTCGCGTGGTGTGCCTTATGGCGAAAAAGCTTTCAGCCGCCTTGGCGATGAATTGTGCTTGGGCCACTTGCTTAACTCGCCCGGCAACTTCACTGCCACTAAGCTGGCTTGGGTGAAGGAGAACGAGCCCGAACTCTTCGGGAAAATCTGGAAAATATTGCTCCCCGGCGACTATATTGCGATGAGGCTCACCGACCGTGTGGCAACCACTGTAAGCGGACTCTCCGAAATGATGCTTTGGGATTTCAAGGAGGGCGCGCCCGCACGTTTCCTTATGGACTATTTTGATTTTCCTGCCGACATAATTCCCGACATCGTACCCACATTCTCCGACCAGGGACATCTCACCGCAGCCGCAGCCGCCGACCTTGGGCTCGCCGAAGGCATTCCGGTGACTTATCGTGCTGGCGACCAACCAAACAATGCCTTGTCGCTTAACGTGTTCAACCCTGGTGAAGTGGCTTCCACGGCCGGAACATCGGGAGTCGTATATGGTATCATTGGCGAAGTGAACTACGACCCCGAATCGCGAGTTAATAATTTTGCCCACGTCAATCACACTTCTGCGCAGCCTCGACTCGGAGTGATGACCTGCATAAACGGCACCGGCATTCTCAATTCATGGATGAAGCGCAATGTCGCCCCCGAAGGCATAAGCTATGCCGACATCAACGTTGTTGCGTCTCAAGCGCCCATCGGGTCTGACGGCATAAGCATAATCCCATTCGGCAACGGAGCCGAGCGCGTGTTGCGCAATCGCGAGATTGGCTCCTCGATTCACGGCGTAAACTTCCTTCGCCACGATAGAAGTCATCTCCTTCGTGCGGCTCAGGAGGGCATAGTCTTTTCGTTTATGTATGGCATGGAAGTGATGCAGCAAATGGGCATGCACCTGAACAAGATTCACGCCGGACACGCCAATATGTTCCTGTCGCCTCTTTTCCGCAGCACTCTTGCCGGGGTCAGTGGTGCCACTATCGAACTTTTCGACACTGACGGTTCAGTCGGAGCGGCGAAAGGTGCGGGCATAGGTGCAGGCATCTATAAAGACAACAACGAGGCATTCGCCACGCTCCAACGCATAGAGGTCATCGAACCTGACACTGCAAATGCTTCGGCCTATGCCGACGCATACGCACTTTGGAAAGAACGTCTCGCTTCTCAACTCTGAGATATAAACTGACTATTTTGAAATACAATACTTTAAATTAAAATCAATAATTCAATTTTATTATGGCAACAAAAGAATATTTTCCCACGGTAGGCAAAATTGCCTATGAAGGTCCGCAAAGCTACAACCCGATGGCATTCCGCTACTACGATGCTGAACGCGTAGTGCTCGGTAAGCCTATGAAGGAATGGCTCAAATTTGCAATGGCTTGGTGGCATACTCTCTGTGCTGAGGGTGGCGACCAGTTCGGTCCCGGCACAAAGCAATTCCCTTGGAATATGGGCGACGACGTAATGACTGTGGCAAAACAGAAAGTCGACGCAGGATTCGAAATCATGCAGAAACTCGGCATCGAATATTTTTGCTTCCATGACACCGACCTCGTTGGCGATCTCACCGACGTTGAAGGTTACGAAGCTCGTATGAAGGAGATTGTGGCTTACCTTAAAGAAAAAATGGCTCAGACCGGCATCAAGAATCTCTGGGGCACTGCCAATGTGTTCGGAAATGCTCGCTATATGAACGGAGCGGCCACCAACCCCGACTTCGATGTAGTGGCCCGTGCAGCAATACAGATAAAAAATGCAATCGACGCAACAATCGCCCTTGGAGGTCAGAACTATGTGTTCTGGGGTGGCAGGGAAGGCTATATGAGCTTGCTCAACACCGACCAGAAACGTGAGAAAGAGCACCTCGCAATGATGCTGCGCATAGCGCGCGACTATGGACGTGCTCATGGCTTCAACGGAACATTCCTCATTGAGCCCAAGCCTATGGAACCGACAAAGCATCAGTATGACGTCGACACCGAAACAGTAATCGGATTCCTCAAAGCTCACGGACTTGAAAAAGACTTCAAAGTCAACATCGAAGTAAACCACGCCACTTTGGCCGGCCACACTTTCGAGCATGAGCTTGCCGTGGCTGTTGACAATGGTATGCTCGGTTCTATCGACGCTAACCGTGGCGACTATCAGAATGGATGGGACACCGACCAGTTCCCAATCGACAACTATGAGCTCACTCAGGCAATGATGCAGATAATACGTAATGGCGGTTTTGGCAATGGCGGCACAAACTTCGACGCAAAGACTCGTCGCAATTCAACCGATCTCGAAGACATCTTCATCGCCCACATCGCAGGTATGGACGCTATGGCACGCGCATTGTTGAGCGCTGCCGACGTGCTTGAGAAGTCGCCTTACAAGCAGATGCTCCACGACCGTTACGCTTCGTTCGACAGTGGTGAAGGCAAGAAGTTCGAGGAAGGCAAGCTTTCGCTCGAAGACCTCGTCGCCTACTCACGCACTAAGGGCGAACCCGCTCAGACGTCGGGCAAGCAGGAACTTTACGAAGCCATCGTCAATATGTACGCATAAGCCTCCCTGCGCATATCCGCTCCGGTCAGTTTCGGCTGGCCGGAGTCGGTTTTTTTCGTGAAGCCGCCATCGCTGGTGTAATCACACATCGTTTAACCTTAAACTTTTCTATAAATGAATTATCCAGAAAAAGGCAGTAAAGCCTATCTTTTTTCGATAGTGCTCGTTGCGGTGATGGGTGGCCTGCTTTTCGGCTACGACACCGCTGTGATATCCGGGGCCGAGAAAGGGCTTCAGGCTTTTTTTGTCGGAGCGTCTGATTTCGTATATACCGACGTAATCCACGGCCTCACTTCCTCCAGCGCACTCCTCGGATGCATTGTCGGCGCGGCCATATCCGGATTTTGTGCCCAATTTTTCGGTCGCAAACGGTCTCTCATACTTGCTGGCATATTTTTCTTCGTTTCGGCATTGGGCAGTTACCAACCCGAATTCATCCTGTTTGAGCACGGACAGCCTTCCTATGGCTTGCTCTGGATGTTCAACGCCTATCGCATAATCGGTGGCATCGGCGTTGGGCTTGCATCGGCTGTATGTCCTATGTACATTGCCGAAGTTTCTCCGTCCGACATCCGTGGCACACTTGTGTCATGGAACCAATTTGCCATCATATTCGGGCAGTTGGTGGTCTATTTTGTCAACTTCATGATTCTTGGCGACCACGCCAATCCTATAATTGAGCGTACGGCCGAAAACATCTACAATATCGTCAACCTTTCAGATGCCGCATGGACCATTGATCGCGGATGGCGCTATATGTTCGGATCCGAAGCCATAATTGCCGGACTATTCACCGTGCTTGTATGTTTCGTTCCCGAATCGCCTCGTTATTTGTCGATTATCGGGCAGGACAACCGCGCTCTTATGGTGTTGTCGCGCATCAACGGTTACGACCAGGCACGTAAGACCCTTGCCGAGATTAAGGCTACCGTCGAAGTCAAGAGCGAGCGTCTGTTCTCGTTCGGTGTTATGGTCATATTCGTCGGCATTATGCTTTCGGTGTTCCAGCAGGCAGTCGGCATAAACGCTGTGCTCTATTTCGCTCCCCGCATATTCGATTCCATGCATATGGGCAACCCTATGGTGCAGACCGTGATAATGGGCGTCATCAACATTGCGTTCACTCTCGTGGCCGTCTTCACCGTCGAGAAGTGGGGCCGCAAGCCGCTCCTTATTTTCGGCTCTATCGGCATGGCCATTGGGGCCCTGGGTGTGGCCGCCGTCAATCTCCTGGAGCTTCATCCGCTTGTGTCGGTTATATGCATAATGTTATACTCCGCATCGTTCATGTTCTCATGGGGGCCCATCTGCTGGGTGCTTATTTCTGAGATATTCCCCAACACCATCCGTGGGGCGGCGATGGCGGTTGCTGTTGCGTTCCAATGGATATTCAATTTCATAGTCTCGTCCACATTCGTGCCAATGTACAATATGGAAGCCTTCGGCATGGGCGATCGCTTCGGCCACATGTTCGCTTATGCGCTCTATGGCATAATCTGCGTCGTTGCGGCATGGTTCGTCTATAAGCTCGTCCCCGAAACAAAAGGCAAGACTCTCGAAGACATGTCGGCGCTCTGGCGCAAGCGCGACGGCAAAGGGCCCGAGCCTGTCGGCTGACATCGGCCCTGACCCTTCGATTAACTTCGCGGGGGCGGCACTCACATAGAGTATGCCGCCCCCGCTATTTCCTTATGGTGAGTGCAGTCTATCGTTATTCGCTGAAATCGTCCATGCCCTCTTCGTCCCAGTCTTCATCCCAGTCCTCTTCGTCCCAGTCGCTGTCGTCTTCAGCCGGTTGAGGCGTATTTTCGAATATGAATTCGTCCTCTTCCCTCACGCGGTGATGGCCGTCGAGCGGGCGATGGGTGATGGCAGGAGTGGCTATCTGGTTGCGTTCGTCGGTTATGGCTCCCCACAGCATGTCCTTAAGCTCCGTCAGGCCCTGTTGCGCCACGGCCGATATGAACACATGTGGCACTCCGTCCGGCAGACTCTGTGCTATTTCTTCTTTCAGCTCGTCATCGAGCAAATCGCTTTTCGATATTGCAAGTATGCGTTGCTTGTCCATCAGCTGCGGATTGAATTCCTCAAGCTCTTTGAGTAAGATTTCATATTCCTTACGTATGTCGTCGGCATCGGCCGGCACCATGAACAGCAGCACGGCGTTGCGTTCTATATGTCTCAGAAATCGTAACCCAAGGCCTTTTCCCTCGCTCGCACCCTCGATTATACCCGGAATGTCGGCCATTACGAACGAACGGTTGTCGCGATACGACACGATTCCCAGCTGCGGCTCCATGGTTGTGAACGGATAATCGGCTATTTTCGGGCGTGCAGCCGATAACGCCGACAGAAGCGTCGATTTTCCCGCGTTCGGGAAGCCCACCAACCCGACGTCTGCCAGCAGCTTAAGCTCCAATATCACGCTCTTTTCTATGGCCGGTTCGCCCGGTTGGGCATAGCGCGGAGTGCGGTTCGTGGCGCTTTTGAAGTGCCAGTTGCCAAG
>CAZRJT010000009.1:0-5519 GCA_964600585.1 uncultured Bacteroides sp. | reverse complement strand
AAGGCCGCCGCGGCCACCCTTGAGCAGTTTCACCTCCTCGCCGTCATAAGTCACTTCGCATAGAAATTCTCCGGTTTCGGCGTCGAACACCACGGTTCCGCAAGGCACGTCCACCACCACGTCATCGCCATCCTTGCCGAAGCTCCTTCCTCCCGAGCCGCTTTCGCCGTTTCCCGCGAATATGTGGCGGCGGTAGCGGAGTGGAAGCAACGTCCACATATGGCTGTTGCCTTTCAATATGATATGGCCTCCTCGGCCTCCGTCGCCGCCGTCAGGTCCACCTTTGGGCACGTATTTTGCACGATGGAAATGCCGTGAGCCGGCTCCCCCTTTGCCCGAACGGCAAAGTATCTTGACGTAATCTATAAAATTCGAATCAGCCATTGTTGTCTGTCTTTAAGTCCTGTTTTGAAATGCAAATTTAGCCAAATTTTTCAACTATCTAACAACTTCCTGGCACGCTTCGTTCATTCTTGGTCAGGCCTGGCTTATCAGGTACGCCGTATATCCCACATACGCCGCCACCATGACCACTCCCTCGGTGCGAGTGATGGTTCTCACTCTGAAAAGCCACCCGAAAAGCAGGAAGAGCACCGATGCTCCGGTCATCACCAGCAAGTCCACGTTGCCTATTGCGCCGAACTTCAGTGGACTTATTGTCGCCGAAGCACCAAGCACCATCAAAGCATTGAATATGTTGCTCCCGATCACGTTGCCTATTGCCATTCCGGGTTTCCCTTTCAGTGCCGCGGCCACCGATGTGGCGAGTTCGGGCAGCGACGTTCCGGCCGCCACCACCGTCAGGCCTATGACTGCCTCGCTCACGCCAAGCCACGTCGCTATTCCCGACGCGCCGGCCACGAATCGGTCTCCGCCGTATATCAGCGCCCCTAGTCCGCCTACGATCCACACCACGGCTTTCCACATCTTCATCTGCGGCTTCTCCGACGCGTTTTCGGCCGTCGGGTCATTTGCCGGGGCCGATTTTGCCTGGGCAAACGTATATCTCATGAACAAGGCGAACAATATCAGCAACATCAGTCCGTCGACGCGGCTTATGCTCTCCGTCGATGCTCCGTCGAGCCACACGGCATTACCCATTATAAGCAACACCACCGCCGAAAGTATCACCATCGGAATCTCGTTCATCATCACGCTGCGCTCTATCTTTATCGGCACTACGCACGCCGTCACCCCTATGATCACCAGGATGTTGAATATATTGCTTCCAACCACGTTGCCTATTGCCAGCTCTGGACTTCCCTGAATGGCCGATGTTATGCTGATCACCAGCTCCGGTGCCGACGTTCCGAACGCCACCACCGTCAGGCCAACCACTAAATCCGATATTCCGAAGCGCTTGGCCACGGCCGACGACCCGTCGGTCAGCGCGTTTGCTCCCACCAATATGAGCCCGAGGCCCAATAACAGATAGACAATGTTCAGTATCATATCACCTTGTTTTGATTATTTTGACAGTTCTGTTTCCATTTCTGCGTTTTCGTCCACGCATCCCTTTATGATTTAAATGCCTGCAAAATTACTAAAGTTTTCACCGCGACTCCTTTTTTGCGAAAAAAGTTTATAACTTCGCGTGAAATACAACTTAACGACTCTTATTATGATGGCGAATTCCGGCAGATGGCGCGCTATTTGCGCGTCGGTTATTTTAGCTCTGTTTGTTGCGTGCGGCACCCGCTACGACGTCACGGTTCCACTGCGGTGGGCTGATGTCTCTGAGGCCGCTCTCACTGGCGACACCGTTGTGCTCACTCCAGGCTCCGAACTGGTCTCTGCTGACTCATACACCGATTTCACTCTCACCGGCCAAGCCTACACTTCTGCCGATGCCCTGGCCGCCGTCTGGTTCCATGTCGGCGACAACTCCGGCTATGAAGTCATCATTCACAACGGCCCGATCGACGGACGTCGTATGACTGGATCGCTCGCCACCGTGCGCAATCTCTACAAATCCATGGCCGCCGACTCCGTGTGGTTCGACTTTTCCATCTCAGTACGCTCTAACAACATATCTGTCGCCATCAATGGGGTCGACGTCGTTTGTTACACCCAGCCCGACTCAGTGTTCCGCACACCCGAAAACTCCGGCCGCGTCCTCTCGTCTGGTGCCATCGTCCTGCGCGGCTATGAAGGCATCGTTATGATGCGTCGCCTCAACATCGCCCCCCTTCGTCCCCGCACAGTCAATCCTGCCGACACACTTCCGCCGGTCGACGAGCTCACCGACAACATCATTCGCCTTCAGCAGCGCAATTTCCCCGTCATCGACTATCACGTCCATCTCAAAGGCGGACTCACCAAAGAGATGGCCCACGCTATGTCTATGAACTACGGCATAAACTACGGCATAGCTCCCAATGCCGGCGAAGGCGGGGTAGGGCGCATGCTTGCCGACGACGCCGAAGCCGTTTCATATCTCCGTGAAGTTTCCGGCCTGCCCTTTCTTATGGGCGTTCAGGGCGAAGGCCGCCGATGGATTGTGCAGTTCACGCCCGACACCCTCAACCGATTCGACTATCTGTTCACCGATGCAATGACGGTGGTCGATCGCGGACGCATTTCGCGCATCTACCGCCCCGAAGAAGTCTGGCTCGACGGCCGCACGCGCCAGCAATATATGGATATGATCACCGACCAGACAGTACTGATTCTCACCAACGAGCCCGCCGACATCTATGCCAACGCCACCTACATCCCCGAGGACTCTATGATGGCCCACTACGACTCCTATTGGACTCCCGAGCGCGTCGACCGCGTGCTCGACGTCCTCGAGCGGTATGGCATTGCGCTCGAAATTTCCCCGCGTTACAAGATTCCGAGCTTCGACGTCATCCGCCGGGCCAAGCGGCGTGGCATTAAATTCACATTCGGAACCAACAACGTCGATGCCGACTTCGGCCGGTGCGAATACGCTGTTGAAGCCGTGGAGCAATGCGGGCTCACCCCCGACGATATGTGGTTCCCCTCTATGGGCACACGCCGCGCACGTCAGGCCGTCGACTACAACCACTTCGCTCCCGCCGACGCACCCGCTGCGCGCTGAGTAATTAGCAGTTCTTTGATTTCAAGGGCTTTCCCGGCTTGGGATATTTCTTCGACGCATCGTCGAGCACCAGAATCCAGTCTGTCCCTTCGCCCGGAGTCGGCGAAACGAAGCTCCTGTCGCCGTCATTTTCATACGTCCCGATGCTCTTGGCTTCCCCATTTCGGGGATTGTACCACCACGCCCTTATCTTAGGCGCATCGACCGCCTCCTTCCTCACTGTGAATTTTCTTCCGGCCGGCACGTATATCATTGCATAGCTCCTCTGCTCGTCGCCGGTGGCTGCGAATCTGTACACTCCCTGCCCAGGCATTGCCGTCGCTACGTCTGACTGTGCCACAACGTAGTCAGTCGCCGGTTGCCGCGTCATGTACGGGCGCGACTCTATCAGCCTCCGCGCATGCACCATCTGGCCTGCTCCAGGTTGGTCTATTGCCTCCTGCCAT
Source organism: uncultured Bacteroides sp. (assembly GCA_964600585.1). Classification (GTDB taxonomy): domain Bacteria; phylum Bacteroidota; class Bacteroidia; order Bacteroidales; family Muribaculaceae; genus Paramuribaculum. The sequence goes on along the minus strand of CAZRJT010000009.1, from coordinate 2,009 downwards.
CGCATAAGCGGATTGTTAACGCCCCACGATTTGTCAGGGTCAAACATCTGCCACACCGAATGATGGCCGTACGTATGGCCGCACGCACCGTTGAATAAATCCCAGTAAAGGGCCCGCCTGACGTCCGACGCAATCGAGTGCCCCCGGGCATCGGCCTTGAACGACACCGGATGGTCTTCATATAGCGGTTCGCCGTCAACCACCGGTTTCGCCGGCTTACGTCCGTAGTCCTCAGTCAATTTTGAATAGCTCGTAAACTCCACCTCGTGCCCGTTTTGCCTCATATTGAAGTCAAGCCAATCCTCGTCGTGGAAAAATTGCCCCGAGCCGCACCATCCCGTCGGATGATACGTAATCAGATGTTTGCCTTCATCCCCCTTGCGCAAGCCGCGCGCCATTCTTCTTATGATTTCTTTCTGCTCCTCGTTATCCGGATTTCTGTCTCCGCCGAGAATCCATATCACCATCGCGTCCTTGTATCGCCTTCCTAAGAACTCGCCGTATCTCTCCGCGTTCTCTTTGTCGAAAATGCGCTTGTCGCCGTCGTGCCAATAACTCCCCCACGTCGGCAGCAACCCCACGTATAGACCCAGCGAATTGGCCTTTTCCACCACATAGTCCACGTTGCTCCAATAGTCGTTCCCATTCGGGTTTGTGGCCGGTCGCTTCGGGTCGTTATCTGTCAGGGGCAAGTGCCCGTAGGCATTTGGCGTCGTAGTTCCATCGAGTTCTCCAAGTGCCACAGTCTGAATCACTGTGAACCCCTTCCTCCACCTGTCTGTCAGATACATGTCGGCTTCCTCTCGGCTCAGCTTGTGCAGCAACTCCCACGCCGTGTCGCCCAGATAGAAAAAAGGCCGTCCGTCCTCATATTGCAGAAACCGCCCGTTGTCCGACACCCTTATTCGCTGTATGTCTAAGTCAGTTGCACTGCATTGCAATGCCGAGCATGCTATTGCCGAGTATGCTAATCGTCTTATGGTTTTCATAAGTGGTAGTTCGATCGACAATGTGAGCCTAAGCATATTCTCGACAGTAATGATTAATGAAATTAGTCTCTTCATCTTCCAATGATTATAGATTCTCTTCTTGACAAAGATAGACATAATTTCAGTAATTGTCAATTGACTTCAAATCTTTTGGATGATAGTGCTGGTTCAGTTGCAGATGCTGCCGCGGTCAATGTCCGGCCAATATTCCTTCCTCAGTCACCGACGCAGCTGAAACATTGAAGCTTTTCTTTCAACTGGCAATATGCGTGGATTCACATTCCCAAGTGGCTGTGCCTCTGCCGATATTAGTTCTGGGTCGGTCCCCGTCTTGCCATATCGTCGGTCTTTTTCCTCCTGGGAAGCTTTGTCCTCTTTCATTTTTTGGTATATTTTGTCGGGGCTCTGCGTATTATGTTCTTTAGTTCTATTATCGGCCCATATATCGTCGTTCACCGGTGCTTCCCATTCAAGCATGCTGGTGCGGTCATGCTTCGGGGCGGTTCCTGTCGCTATTGCTATGGCAGCCTTGATGGCGGTGGTCAGGTCTTCCAAGGCAAACTCTTCGTCCTCTATTAATTGGTTTTATTTGGTTTAGATTTCATCTCCTAAGATGATAATATTGATTTGAGTACGCAAAAAGCCTACGCTAATTAATGTATTTTTACTATTCCAAGGCAAAATCCTCCGCATTCTTAATGCGCCTTCGTAGCCACAGCCCCTACGTAAAAAAATCACGAAAAGAGAAAATTCGCCCGTTTCCCCCGCGTCGCCCGTTTTACCTTTGCACCCGTCGGAGCCACACGGCCCCGTTCACATATAATTAACCTAATCCCTCTGACTTCAGACCTATGACCTCACACGCCCGTTCCACCGCAAAATACGCCCGGTTGCGCCCACGGCCCCTGTTCAGGCCGCGGGCCAACTACGCCTATTCCTTCTCCCGGTGGTACGGCCTGAAGTACGGCACGCCGCTCACCCCGGCTCAGCACCACGTCGTCAACGCCATCGAGCGCCAGC
>CAZRJT010000008.1:0-34132 GCA_964600585.1 uncultured Bacteroides sp. | reverse complement strand
GGCCTCTGACGTAGTCGGGCGTGCGGCCTGAGAAGCCTACGGCCCCGGGGATGTGGCGCGCCATCAGACGGGCATCACGGGCATAGGGGTGGATGACCAGCGTATCGGTGTAGCGGGTCATCCGCTCGTTGTGCCAGCGCAGGTAGAGAACGAGGATGTCGAAGACTTCGTTGTCGTAATCGCCGCGGTCGTCGACGTAGATGCGCACCCGGCCGAGGGTCTGGCGCTGTCGCTCGATGGCGTTGACGACGTGGTGCTGAGCCGGGGTGAGCGGCGTGCCATACTTCAGGCCGTACCACCGGGAGAAGGAATAGGCGTAGTTGGCCCGCGGCCTGAACAGGGGCCGTGGGCGCAACATAGCATATTTTGCAGTGGAACGGGGTGAAGTCATAGGTCAGAAGGCAGAGGGATTAGGTTAGAATAATAGATAATTGGAGCCGGGGAATCCGGCGAGTGCAAAGGTAAAACGAGCGAGGCGGGGAAAACGGGCGAATTTTCCCTTTTGGTGATTTTTTACGTAGGTTTTTAAGACGAAGTTTAAAATGTGAATGTGTCAATCCGATGATGTAACGATACAATATTTTAGCTTTTTAAAACGATTAAATATTTGTTTTTTATATGTTTGATTAACTCCATAGCGTGGACAAGAGTGTGCATAAATATAGCGTAAATCTTTAAGTGATGTCCTACGAACTATTTTACGTCTTAATTTCCCATTACACATTTGAGGTATGGTAATTAGACAGTTATTAAACATCCAACAAATTCGGCAGTCTTTTATGTAAATCTGGTTATCAATTGCCTTAAACATAAAAAAATGTCTGATATAATCAATAATATCATCGTCTTTGAAATGCATTTCAAATAAGGCATTTTTACATAGTGGTCTACCATTCTGCGTACAATTGCATACACGTCTTATTATTTTACTTTGAATAACACCATTTTTATCTTCATACACATAAAATAATGAAAGCTTTGGATATATCTGTCTCGGAAAATTATGAAATTTTATCATATCTTTATCACTCAATAGTTCTTTATCTTTAACCATTCTACTTTCATCAAATGACTTAAGCACATCATCCTCATTTTTAACAGGAATTTCAATAATTTGAATTCCGGATGCAATCTTATCATTGGAACATTTATGTTTTACATAAATTTCCAAAAAGATTGGCTTTCTATCAGGATTTCTGGTATCAGATAATTTAACATCTGCTCTAAATCCTTTATAACTTCCTTCTATTTCACAATGATTGTAATCCTTTTTTAAATCTAACGTAAATAATTCGAGATTTTCTTCACAGGTTTTATCTCTTAAACTACAACACTCATTAGAACAGCCTCCTTTAACAATATAGTACGAAATCTCGAATGTAGGGCTTTTATCAAAACGCTCTTTGAGTAAAAGCTTACTAAGCTTATGGAGATAACTTTCACGACTACATTCATCTCCTTTATGTCTAAAATGATGTTCTATCTTATTTCCAAGAACGGCACTCATTTCCATTCCGCAAGATAAACAATGATATCTCTCACGATTATCTTTTGTAACATCTGATATTTTTACCAGATTGTTATCACAATCCAGAGCATATAAATACTGTACCATACAATTCGTATTTAGTTGGATAACATTATATTCACGTCTATTAAGAAATGAATCGATAAATGTTTAAATGTCTACCAAGTCAATTTTTTTACCTAATGCAGCAGCAATACGTGATAAAATGTCAATACCCACCGAATATCGACCATTCTCAATCCTACTGAGATTTGCAGCATCAATATCTGCCAGTCGCGCGAGTTCACGAGCCTCAATATTTCTATCTTCTCTAATTTGGCGTATTCGACCTCCAATTCTAACTCGCTCTTGCTGTCTATCGCCAGAATTCATTCCCATAAACGAGACAGCGTTAAGTGTCACCTCCCGCCATATGTTGTTTGTCATCAATTCCTTGTCAACATTGTAACACTTGTCAAAAATAGATTCTATTAAACGTAGCTGATAAGTTTGATATTCATTGTTGTCATAAATGCCTATATGACTGATGATTTGGAAAACTTCGCCATCAGGAGCCTTTACTTCAACTATTTTTGAATCTACAATTCGAGCCTGAGATTTAAATTTTGTCTCAAGAAATTTTTTTAACTGTTTTTTCATAATAGAAATGCCGCATTTAAAGTGTTGCCGCCACTTTTAATAAATTTGAATGCAAATTTAATACATATTTTGAATTGGCAAATAAACCAATTTAAAAATTATATATATGCCAATTAAATTACTATCGCAACAATAGGATGCTGGAAATGGGCGGTGGGAAGGAAAAAATGATTATATTTGTGGGAGTCAAAAGCAATCGGGCAAATTTGAATCATACAGAATCAAAACAGTGGAGAATCAAATTAAGCCGAATCAGACCCCCAGAATAGACAATAAACCTAACAAAACTTAAGAGGAAATGAAGTTATCGAAAATCGCTTTAGCATTAGTTTTAGCATCGTGTGCAACTGCAACTTCGGCAGGCACTCCAAAGTATAATAATCCGACGCCGGGAGAGTTTCCGATATTGGCGTGGTATTCGATTCTGCCGGATTCGGCACAAACGAAGGAGCGATATAAGGAGATGCGCGAAGCCGGATTCAACATATCGTTCTCGCACTTCTATCACGACGAACAGATAGAGCGGGCCCTGGCTGCAAGCGAGGGAACGGGCGTGAAAATTATGGCGACTTCGAACGGAATATATGCCGACACGAAAAACTCGGTGGACAAATTCAAGAATAATCCGGGAATAGCGGGATGGTTTCTGAGAGACGAGCCGGTGGCAGCGGGATTTAAGGACCTTTCGGATTTCCGCGACAGAATAATGGATGCGGATTCGACGCATGTGCTTTATCTGAACCTGCTCCCCTCACCTACTAATCCAACAGACTACGGGACGCGCGACTATGAGGATTACGTGCAGCGGTTTGTGGACGAAGTGAGACTGCCGCTGATATCGTTTGACTTCTACCCGATAGTGGAAAACAGGGATGCACAGATAATATATCCTCGCGCAACTTTTTATGAGAATCTGGAGACCATAAGCAAGGTGGCACGTCGGAACGGGTTGCCATTCTGGGCGTTCTGCCTTTCGACGGCGCATGACCCCTACCCCATACCGACGCCGGTGCATTTGAGATGCGAGGCATTTACGGCTTTGGGATATGGCGCACAGGGAATACAGTATTTCACCTATTGGCAGCCGGAGTCGGGAACGTGGAATTTCCACCATGCACCGATTGACGAAACGGGAAAGCGGACGGACACGTATTATCTGATACGCGACTTGAACCGTGAGATTCAGGCATTGTCAAAGGTGTTTCTTGGTGCGGAGGTGGACGAAGTGGGCCACACGGGCGCAAGCATTCCGCAGGGAACGAAGCGCGTGACGAAGCTTCCGGAGGGATTCGGCAAAATCACAACCGACGGACAAGGGGTGATGGTGTCGCAATTCCACAACGGAAAGAATAAATACATAATGATCCTGAACCGCGACATAGACCATGCACAGACGGTGAATCTCACACGCCCCAAGGGGATTAAGGTGGTGAACCGCGACGGGAGCACGACAAAAGACAATCAGAAGGAGAATATAGTGATAGCTCCGGGCGACTACGTGCTTTATAAGCTGAAATAAGTGAATACACGATGGCTTGACAATCTTGAATTAAAAACTAATTTGGACAGAATGAAGAAAAAGTTGATGATATGCGTGCCTATGCTGACAGCTGCCATAGGTATGTGGCAATCGTGCAGCGGAACAACCGGCGAAGCTTCGGGATGCATGACAGCGGAAGAATATGACGTGGCGAGGGACTCGATAATACTCAGCGATCCGGCAGTGCTGGCAGACGAAAATACGGGAATGTATTATATGACCGGTACGAGCGGGGTGATGTGGAAGAGTAAAGACCTGGACAAGTGGAGCGGCCCCTACGTAGTGGCAGATCCCGACACGACGTCATGGATGGGGAGCCATCCGCAGATATGGGCCGCTGAGCTGCATAAATATGGCGGAAAGTATTATTATTTCGCAACGTTCACGAACAACGACATCATAATAGAGACGAACGAGGAGGGTAAAATTCCACGCCGGGCATCGCACGTATTGGCTGCCGAGAGTCCGGACGGGCCTTATCGCCCGTTGTCGGGAGACGATTATCTGCCTGCAGACCGTCCGACCCTTGACGGAACGATGTGGATGGAGGACGGAAAGCCTTATATGGTGTATTGCGAAGAGTGGCTACACAACCAGAATGGAACGGTGGAGGCCATAGAACTTGCAGAGGACCTGAGCAAGGCCGTCGGCGAAGCGAGGGTGCTTTTCCGTGCATCTGACTCGCCTTGGAGCAGGGAACGCCGCAACGGAGAGGAGACATTTAACCGCGTGACAGACGGGCCGTGGCTCTTCAAAACCGGAACCGGGAGGCTGGGAATGATATGGACATCGTGGGTGTTCGGCGACTATACGATGGGAGTGGCTTATTCGGACAATGGCAAATTGGACGGAAACTGGATACAGGAGCCGGAACCTATAACTCCGCCTAACCATGGCCACGGAATGATATTCAAAGACCTGAACGGACGCGACATATTGTCGGCGCACAGCCATAAGGAGATAGACGGACGGATTGTGCGTCGGCCAGTGTTCTGGGAAGTAGACTTGTCGGGCGATAAATTGAAAATTGTGAAAAAATTAGAAATGGAGTGAAGATTCAGTCTATCGAAGGTGAATATCCGTAACAAAGCATAAATATTGGCCGGAGATTGGGTGGACGAATTTGAAAATCAAATATTATAACGTAAATTTGCACACACGCAGGCCAACGGCTTGCGATGACATTTTGAAAAATATGAGACGTTATGCTCATCTTGTAAACTGAAAACCTGAGAAATTTTCTGAACGATGCAAGAGATGGCATAGTGGTTCTCGCGCTTATGGCGTGGGCTGCTAATGTTGTATCTGCATCAAGGTTTTCTCAGGGCCGTCAGTTTGGAGAGACATAGCAGGCTCGCGCTTTTTCATTATATCAACCGCCAAGCAAATAATTGACAGCGCAGATAGGAAACGACATAAACTAAAGGAAACCAGAATGAAACATTACGTAAAGCTGAGCACATATTCGGTGATATTGACATCGTGCCTACTGATAATATCGGGTGGTGTGGCGATCTATATGCTCGAGAATGACTGCCCGTGGGATATATGGGTGTTGCTATGTGCACTGATAGCGTTGATGGGAGTGAGTGCATTGATATATATGCCTGTATCGATTTCGGTCAACGAGAAAGAGCTATGCATCAATCGTCCCTTAAAAACCAAGCACATAATGCTCGACGACATAAAATCGATTGCCCTCGTAAAACCGACAATGGGAGCCAAACGCATTTGCGGAAGCGGAGGCTGGTTCGGCTACTGGGGATGGTTCAGCGAACGCGACCTGGGAAAATATTTTGCGTACTATGGAATGGCTTCGGACTGCTTCATTGTCAGGCTGAAGAATGGCCGCCAATATATGCTTGGATGCAAGAATCCACAGCAGATAACGGAATATTTGAACGACAAGCTGAAACGGTGACACAATATGATGGAAAGGAGAGTAGACACTATGAAAATCAGATATATATGGAACTTAATGATGGCATTGGGCATTGCAATCTTAACGGCCGGATGCAACAACGACATATTCCTTAACAAAGATGATGAAATGCCGGAAGAGATGAGTGCGGAAATCGACGGCGACGGAGGAGAAACGGAGTTCAAAATAATGACAAAGGGCCTGTTAAGCATAAATCTCGACGTGATGAGCGAGTGGGAGCAATATTGCATTTATTATGACAAGAAAGGCAACATAGCGGGCAAGGAAATCGCGGCGTCGGAACTTGGGAAAATCGTGTATGACAACGGTATGTGTCAACTGGAAATCGTTAAACACGGCGACAAGCTAACAGTGCGAAGCATAGAGAATCCGCTGTGGGACAGCAAACGAACAATAAGACTGGATTATGGCTATGACGTGAAATTCATATATGTGGTTGTGGAAAAGGGTGAACCTATGCGCCTCGTGAACGTGGATTACAACAACATCTCGTTGGCGGACACACCGACGACCCGTGCAGGCAGGCTTATCTTTACCAATAATGGCCCGTCGCCCCAGACCATGAATGTGTGGCCATTCATGATGGAATATCCATCAGTACTCGTGACGACTATCAACGACAAGAATACATGGGTGTGGGGAGAAAAACTCAATATGCCCGTGCTGATATATGAAAACGGAGACTGGAAGATGAAAGAAGTAGAGGGAATAGCTCCCGAAACAAAATATACATACCCGCATCCTGAAAAAATGACGAAGGTGGAGATTGAAGTTCCAGCAAATTCGGAGGTGACGGTGCTTGTGGATTTAAGTTATTTATGGGCCATCGCCTACGGAACGATGACTTTCGAATGTCCAGTTTCGAAGCGTGAGAAACCAGTTGAGTTCAAATGTACGTCGACATATCCGGTGGACTACAAAATCAGAGTCGAAAAATGAAAAATAAGATTTACAGAATGACATTGTGCGCGGTAGCATGCATAGCCACTACCCTGCCCTCGCGTGCCGACTCAATAGCTACGGCATCGGGTGTCAGACTTCCGATGGAATGGCGGGTCGGAGCGGAATTGTCGCCGGGATGCGTGCCAGGAACCAACAGCTACCTGAAAGGGAACAACCCAAGCGGAATGCACATAAACAGCAGCCTGTCGGGTGCGGTGAGAGCCGATTTCAGCTACAACCGACACAGCCGCGAAGGAATGCTGTACAGAGGCGCGTATCAAGGATTAGGAATAGGAGTGAATTCGTTTTTTGCGAACGATTTGCTTGGTACGCCAGTGTCGGCATACGTGTATCAGGGCGCACCGATAGTGCATTTCAACAAGCGGTTGTGGCTCGGATATGAATGGCAGTTCGGAGCGGCAATGGGTTGGAAGCATCAAACAGAAGAACGATTGGATGACCATGGCGTAGTGAGCACGCGGGTGACAGCTCATATGGGAATAGGCCTGAAAATGCACTATGAATTGTCGGAAAGATGGCGCATGTCGGTGGGTCTGGGAGCAACACACTATTCGAACGGCAACACATCGTGGCCCAACTCGGGCGTGAACAGCTTCAACGCCACAATAGGAGTGGCTTACGTAATCGCCCCCCAATCGAAACCGGAAACTATATCGCCGGAACTTGAGAAGATTGCTGACGAAGGCCGATGGACGTATGACTTGACGGCGTATGGCGCATGGCGTAAACGGGCATTGTTCGTCGGAGATGTTTATGCAACACTTTGCCCAGGGAAATTCGGCGTTGCCGGCATAGAGTTTTCGCCGATGCGCGTCCTCAATCGATGGGTGTCGGTGGGCCCGTCGCTTGACGTGCAGTGGGATGAAAGCGCCGGATTAGCTCCCTACTGGGTGGAAGGGAGCTATGATGAGTATGTGAAGTTCAGACGGCCGCCTTTCTGCAAGCAATTGAGCGTAGGAGTGTCGGGCCATGCGGAGCTGACAATGCCCATATTCTCGATAAACGCCGGGCTGGGATATGACATAGTGAATCCTGAAGGCAACAAACGCTTCTATCAGTCGTTGACGTTGAAAACGTTTGTCAGCAATAAGTTGTATCTGAACGTGGGATATCGTCTCGGAAACTTCAAAACGCCCCAGAATCTTATGCTCGGCGTTGGCGTGAGGCTTTGACGTCTAACGCGGTCAGAAACGATACTGCACGGAGGCTAAAACAGTGCGTGGCCTGATGCGGAACCAATGATTGGAACGGGACAGCGTGGCATAGGAAACGTATTGATAATTACGCTTGTCGAGAAGATTGTCACCTGTTAGCGATAGCCTTATGCGATTGTTAATACGGTATACGGCCGATATGTCCAATAGCGTAATGGCGGCAGATTTTCCGTCGGATAAACGTGTAAGGTAGTTGTCGGCCCCAAGCGTGAACTGAACTATGTCGGCTGGAGCGATGGTGAGTGACAGATTTTGATTGAATGTGTGATAGTCGTTTGGCATTTCATGTACAATCAATTTGGAGAAGGTGTAATTTGCTTCGTATATCGCAGAAAGCCAACTGACAAGGCTACCTTTGAAATATGGCTTGGCGGAAAGCGTAAACTGCCGATAGGGAATGACTTCATCGTTGCGCATAGAAGAAGTTGAGGAAATGGACTGATTGATATCGCATCCTATCACCATCTTGCTATGTCCCAAGCCTTTGCTGATGCCAGCATTGAAATAGCAGGAATTGTCGCTGAAAAGCCGGTGGGCGTAGGTGGTGACTATGAAATCGCCGATGAACAGCTGATTAGACATTGAGGATGACCACCGATGAGTATATGCAGCCGAAACGTTGAAAAATAAAGACCTAAGGGGGTTGCGATAGCGATAAGAGGCTGACGCTGTGATGTCATGGGATTTATGGTGTGGATTGGAAGCGATGAACAGATTGCGATAGTCGGATAGAATCGGTGCTTCGATGTTGAGAAATGGTTGCGGCGCTCCCATACGATAGGTCAGTGAAGCAGAGAGTTCGGATTTTGCCGTAATCTGCCGGCGTGCGCTCAGACGCGGGGCCGCAACTAGATAGTCGTAGCGGCAACGAACTGAATAATGCATCCACTTCAACGGAGCTTTAAGCGATATGCGCCATCGGTTGCGTTCGTAGTCAACCTGCGGAGTGGCATAGACATTACTGATGAATGAATTATAGAGTTCGGCATTGTCGAATGCGCCCATGCCTGAAAGGGAGGTGCGCAGACGGTTATAATTCAAATCGACACCGGCTGTTAGATAATATTTCCAGAATCGTAAGAGCTTACCGAATTGTGTTTCGGTGGAACTTCGGAAATCGGACGTTCCGAGAATCTGGTCGGCATCCATAGTGCCATCAATGGACAACGCATCGGGACGACGGCTGAATGAGTTGCGTGACGTGAGAGAGAACAGCCGCATATCCGTGCGTCTAACAAGCTTCAAGTCGTTAGAGGCCGAAAACGTTCTACGGCTGATGCGTTGCGACAGGTCGAAAGACCCGGTGATGGACGATCCGGAATTATTCCACATAGAATTGACGGTGAACTTATCTTTAAGAAAATACCGACGCTTATTAATCTCACTGTTCAACTGCAAAGAGAGGTCGTGACTGTTGGTGTGCAAGGCATTGTTCTGCCTGAAATCGGGTATCTGGGACGTAAGATAATCAGTTTCGACTCCTGAATAATAATCGAGATGATCGGCCATATAATTGATTTTCATACGCATCGAAGTGTCACCAGATTTCCAGGAAGAAATGGAATTTGCAAGCCACGAGAGATTGTCGCGTGTGCGTTTATCTGACAACGGAGCCGCAACAATATCGGCCGAAATATATTTGGGCCAAGGCGTTTCATCATAATCGACAGAAAACATATCGTTGAAATCATGCTCCTTTATCTCATTTGCCGGATTCCAACCAGTGTTGTCGCCTTTCAGAGTGAATAGGTTCTGCATTTTGGATGCCATTCGCATGGCAAAGATAGAGCCGTCATATAGTAAAGGCTGTTCGCCACAGGCGGCTTTCAACACTCCAACCCAACGGTTACGTGCATCTTCCTTTAGTTTAAGGTTGATTCCTGCTTCTTCGGGAAACTCAATGCCTTCGAGTGCTTTGACCGGCTGGTGATTTTCCATTACTTCGACTGATTTCACGTCAGTGTGGGATATGTTATTGGTGGCAAGGCCATATTGTCCTCCCAAGAAATCGTTTCCGTCAAGATAGAATTTGTTAATCGGCTTACCTTGATACTTTATGGTGCCGTCATCTTCGACCTTGATGCCAGGGAGCCGCTTGATGACATCGATGATGGCATTGTCTTTGGCCGTGGCATATCGGGCGACATTGAATACCAGAGTGTCACCTTTGGCGTATATATCCGGAGCTTCAATTATAACGTCGTTGAGTTGTGTGGCTTTAGGCTTCAGACGTACGCATGTAAAGTCGGCCGCAACGGGTAGAGAACGAGATTCGTAGCCCATAAAACGGAACGATACGGAGTCGGCTCCGGCCTTTAGGGTAATTACGAAGCGTCCGTCTTTATCTGTCGAGCTAAACGCGCCTTTGGATTTGACGATACATCCGACCACCGGCTCATCGGTATCGGCATCAACTACCGTGCCATGCAGTTCAACCGGATCTGTCGCCGAAACCGGCAACAGACCAAGTAGAACACAAAGTATGAAAAAACTGTATCTGTTCATTTCTTCCAATCAATTTCGAGATAGTCGTACGTAAGTTCGATTGGACGGTCGGCATCAAGAACCGGCTTGCCAGATTCATCCATAACATTGACTGCACTGCCAGTAGTGGCTTCATAATATCCATATGGGTTTATTTCATAGCGATGTTTCGCGTCGTAATATCCCTTGCGATCGGTTTTATTAAAAGGAACTTTGTATATCGTTATTGGACGATCGGCATTCGACTTGATGCCTATACACTCGAATGTGTAGTGTCCTTTTTTGTCCGTTGCCTTCATTATTAGTCCCGGAAGGCCGTGGAGTTTCCAAGGGCCATCCATTATAGGAATATCCTCGGTGTAATAAACATTCCATTCACGACCACGAAAATGGCATTTCGCGCCGTGACATTCATAGCCAAGTATAGTAGCGACGGAGTCGGTAAGCTCCCAATCCAGAACGGGAATATCTTCATCATATCTAAACCAATCCATACAGATTTTTTCGGTATGAGCAAGTTTACCATCGGGGTAGTTTTTGTATATTGTCATAAATTCGCCATTGCTGAGTTTTCCATCCAAAGCTGCCGCCACAATCTGCTCTTGAGTAGAACGCATAAGGATCGAATCAACTGTGAGATTCTTGTAACTTGAGAACTTTGAAAGTCCGTTCTGCCCTATCTGAAGAAGCATATTGTCGCTTGAGATGTTGTCGGCACACAAATCGGTGGTGTCAACAACATGGCGGTAGTCATAGACAAACTCCATCATTTCGTTAGAAATCATTTCCGTTTCAGGAACAGAGCTCTGAAAAATACTGAGTGTCCGACGCGATATTTTGCCAGAGGCGATAGATGCCGTAATGGCCACGAGGACGAGAATTGAAAATGTTTTTTTCATATCATTTGAGATTTTGTTGTTACTGATTGACGCAACAAAATTACCCCATGGCTGGCGTTAGATCCGAAAATAATCATTACTAAAACATTATGGAATTATTACTAAATTATTACTTTTCTGAAAATTAATTGAACCATAATGCGTTGGAATGGCTGGAAATCATTAATTTTGCAGGGTATGGAAAGTAGAATAAAGACATTATACATCATCACAATCATAGCTATCATTACTTTCCTTGGGATGCAGATATATTGGCTGTATGGACGATATGAATTTTCACTCAGGGAACATGAGCGCACTTTAAGCGGGACTGTGATTGATTGCGTGGATAAATATGCTGTTTATCGCGACAAATCACCCACTGATTATCGTGTATCCATATCAAAACACAAAACTGACAGTATAATCCCGATTAACGAATTGGAAATAAAAACCAAAGGCCATTTCGGCGACTCAATCCAAATCTCACGTAAATCAACCATTAAAACATATTTTTTTTCAGCCCAGGAACTCCTCGGTCTCGAACCCGACGCAAAACTAACGGATGAACAGAAATATAAGGCTGCAGAGTTAGCTGAACAACAGATGTGTGAGCCTGCGGATTCTACGTTTTTTGATGCATCCGGAGCTAAAGATGATACGGAGGCCTGGATTGCGACTAAAAATGTGTTGCTCGAACGGAAAGAACCATTTACGATTGAAGGTATAGATTCGGTATTGAGGAGTGCAGGCATTTCTGCCCGAATCAGCATCTCACAGGCCGACAGTACCATATGGCAAATAAAGGAGATATGTCATAATTTGACTCCCTCACCGGAATTGTCAATTACCATTCCGTACTCACAGTTGGAGGGACGGACTGTAACTGTAACTTGCTCAATCAATCCGCTTGACGTACTACCGGATATTTGGGATACACTTATTATAACTCTGTTGGTTTCATGTCTGCTCATTGTCTGTCTGATATTGCAATTCTCAACCGTACGGAAGCTATCGCGTCTTGACAAGATGCGCAATAGTTTCATAGTCACAATGATTCACGAACTTAAACGTCCCATATCCACATTGAAGATGTGCGTGTCATGTATGGATAATGAGCGTATGATGGAAGACAAAGATACGAAGAAGGAATTATTATCCGAGACCCGTAACGCTCTTGACATCCTGTCATCATATTTCTCAAAACTCAGAGACATCTCATTTAATAATGTGGAGCAGATACCGCTCAACATCCGCAGCATCAACCTCTGTGAACTGTTTGAAAATGTAGCTGCCGCGACTGTGTTTCCTCCCGGTAAAACGGTTACTATCAACAACAATATCGATAGATCAATAGAGGTATCTGCCGACCGTTCGCATCTATATAATATTTTGAATAATCTTGTCGAAAATGCAATCAAATACTCCGGAACAGCTGTGATAATAAATGCAGACGCTACGGAAAACAACGGAACTCTTGAACTCCATCTGAACGATAACGGCAATGGCATTTCATCAGGCGACATAAAGCATATATTCAAGCGTTTCTATCGTGGAAAGGGCTCTGCGGGAGAGTACCCCGGCATGGGGCTCGGACTCACATACGTGAAATTGCTGATTGACGCACATGGAGGTGACATATCGGTTGAGAGCGAAGAAGGCAAAGGTACATGTTTCACAATAAGATTGCCGCAATGATGAAAGCAATAAAGATACTTTTAGTAGATGATGACCTGAAAAACTCGATGCTACTCAAACGTTTTATCGAAACGGAAGGCTATGAGGTAATCTATGCCAACAACGGTAAAGTGGGATTGGAAATGTACCGGGAAAACCATCCAGACCTCATTCTTCTCGACATAAATATGCCGGAGCTCAACGGCTTTGAGATGGCGCAGTCTATAAGGCAGAACGATAAAAAAGTGATAATCTTCTTCCTCACCGACCGAACTGACAAAATAGACCGACTACACGGATTTTCACTTAAAGGTAACGACTACATACCGAAACCCTTTTATCCAGAAGAACTGATTGCCAAAATCAACGAGCGTTTTGAAAGCCTGACCGTGAATCAAGACGTGGAATATCAGTTCGGAAACACCCGATTCAGACCAAATTTGTCGTCGATAACATATGAGGGCGAAACTCACTCACTATCAGTACGCCAAACTGAAATACTGCAGATGTTGGCTGAAAATGCAGGTAAACTCGTAGAGCGCGAGAGAATCCTTGAACAGGTATGGGGCGACATCAGCTATGCCAACTCTTTGGCATTAAATGTGCAGATAACCTATATACGGCGTTTGATAACAGACCCATCAGTTACCATAACATCAATCAAAAAAAGAGGATACATACTTACTCAAAACATATGAATACAACGAAGTTATACCTTATTATCCTTCTATGTGCCTTTGTGTCGCCATTCAATGCGAACGGCAAGCCCTGGGACGATGAATTTTCACATAACCGCTTTGCTATGAGCGGTACACTGACTTCATCGGATTCGTATTCATTGGATCTGTCGTACCACTATATGCCTTGGCCATGTTTAGGCTTGGGAGGAGGCATTGGTTATTGGAAAAATATATACGTCGAAGGTTGGGCATCAGGGCCAACCTGGAACATAGACGAAGACGACGAAAAGCCATCAAATTTATATCTGCGCCCATCGATCGTACTCAAAACTCCCGGATTAAGGATTCGTGCTGTAAGATGGTCGCTATATGCTGAACCGGGATTGATTGTAAATGTGCCTTATCAGCGCGTATGCATCAATAGATGTGTGCATTGGCCTATGACGTGGCACTCTGAATATGTGAGCACGACAAGAGGTCAGTGGCTCGCCACTGACATAAGATTGGGGCTGTGTCTCGAAATAGGACGTGGCGCAATAAGTGCGGGATATATGATGTCGAACCTGGATATTTACAGCCAATACCGCCATTTGTCATATAACGGAATACCATTCAGTAAATTTTATCCCACAAAATCATTTATGCAAGGAGCATATATGACGATTTCGGTCAATTTCTGATATAAAAAACAACCCCTGCCGAAATGTAATGAACCATTTAACAGCAGGGATTTCACGTATGTGCAACGTTATTGATGAGGCGTATTTATTCGACTTGAATTACAAGGAAATTCGATATACTCCAGAACTTCGTAGCGTCAAGAATCTTAAGCACTTTCTGGCCTCCATCGCCAATAATTTCGTAGCTTCCTTTGGGCTGGTTGGTGATTACCTTTGCCTTCTTTGAATGCAAAGGGATTTCGGTGAGCGTACGTTTATCTGCGCTGGTAAAATAATTGTGTTCGAATTCGCCTTCAAGAATCTTGGTTTTTCGCAAAAAACCGGTTTTAATTATGTCGTTTTTCTGCAATTCGCTCTTAGTGCCAATAGCATAATAGCAAGTGTTGAGTTCATCGGAAAGCTGACGAGCTTGTTGCTGGGCTTCCTTTCGTTCGGCCTTTTCGGTGACTACGGTGGTGGTAAGCGAGTCGACGGCAGCATCGAGTGTGGCTATGCGCATATTTGCAGCCGCAAGCTGATTTGTGAGCGTGACAATCTGGGTTTCCTGTTCGGCAATTTGCGATTTTAGATTGTCGATGGTCTTAAGCATAGCATCGCTTTTGCCAGACATATTTTTAAGCTTAGCTTCAAGCTCGGCCAAACGCTCACGCCTCTGTTGCAATGCCTGCTGAATGGACTCCATATCGTTTCGGAGCTGTCTTTTGGCACTTGCACTCTCGCCATTAAGATTTCCTGGGGTTGCGACAATGTTTTCGATGCTTTTGATTTGCGACATACCATCGGCTATGTCGTTTATCAACACAAACAGACTGTCCTGAGTGGCAAGTGCACCCTGCAATTTAGTGGTCAACGAATCGACTCTTTCGTCAGATGAATTCCGACCGTCTTTTGATATGCACGAAGTAAGGATTGCGAACCCGAACAAGGAAATCTGAAAAATTTTCTTCATAATCAATCTTTTTAGTGATTAAACATCATCCAATCCAATAAGAGAACGAAAAGAACGTGGTTAATCGTTTGAGCAATCGTCGGTGTGTGACTGATTTTCAATGCCTTCGTCAATATTCTTGTATTTATTGCGATGAACAGCTTTCGTCGTTTCGTCCTTACGACCGGATAGGACTATAACAATTTCACCTTTAGGATTGTTTTGAGTGAAATATTCAACCAACTCGTCAAGCGAACCTCGAACGGTTGTGTCATATTTTTTAGATATCTCCCGCGACACGGACGCCTCGCGGGAACCACCACACACCTCGGCTAATTGAGAGAGAGTCTTTACAAGTCGGAGCGGAGACTCATAAATCACGATGGTGCGCGATTCAGCAGCAATTTCACCCAATCGTGTAGCCCTCCCCTTCTTAACCGGTAAAAAGCCTTCGAAACAGAACCGTTCACATGGTAAGCCTGAATTTACAAGTGCCGGAACAAAAGCGGTTGGCCCCGGTAACGTCTCAACCGGAATGTCAAGACGACGACACTCACGAGTCAAAAGGAATCCTGGATCGGATATGCCGGGAGTGCCGGCATCCGTAACGAGAGCAATTGATTCACCTGCAAGCAGACGATCCATAATAGGCGTCAATGTGGCGTGCTCGTTGAATTTATGGTGGCTCATCATAGGTGTTGATATTGAAAAATGCTTCATAAGCACAGCTGACGTGCGAGTGTCCTCGGCAAGAATCAACTGAACCTGACGCAACACTTCGATGGCCCTTGGCGACATATCGCCAAGGTTGCCTACGGGCGTGGGCACCATAAACAATTTACCCGACATAGTATCCTGCGTGCTGTTATGATTTGAAGAATTCGGCTACGACTGCTATGAAATCCTTAACTATGTCGCTATCGGGATCCCAGCATAAATCGTTGTAGAAATAATCTTCGACTTCATCCATACTACCCATTCCCTTTACCACATTCAAGGCATCCTTGAATTCAGCGTCATTTCCAGAGAATAGCTCACGGCGGAAACGAAATTTATCGTTAAGAGTGAATGCTTTATACATATCACCTAAGGTTTCAGCCTCTTCGTTATGTATCAACGGCGTAGCCGCAGACGTATTAGCTTTGGTTTTTGGGGCCGGAGCTATTGCCGAAATATCCTGTCGATGCGCCTGAACATAGGCGGGTTCGGGCGAGGACTTAACAACTTTTTTTTCTTCGTGAACTACCATAGGCTGCAAAGGTCTGACAGGAGCGGCTGTCGGTGCCTGAACCGATACGACAGACATATCCACCGCAGCGACATTCGCTACGGGCGTGCCAGCTGCGTCCTGGGCTTCTTCGTATTCAGCAGCGGCCGCTACCGGTGAATAGCTTTTCACTAACGAAAGCAGCTCAACACTCGATTTGAGTTTGGCCACTTTGCTTTTAAGCAATTCCACCACTTCAGGAGGCGTTTTATCCTCCCGACGTCCGATAAGGAGTATGAGTCCTTCTATCTCCAATGCAAGCGACAACAGCGCTTCAGCTTTTTCGGTCATATGAATTAATGATTATATGATTATTTCTTTGATGCAAACTTAACTAAAAAAAATGAATATTCGCGACTTCCACCACAAATAATGCTGTCATTTGACTCGATGGCGCAATGACGGGAACATCCGACGTATGCGCATAAGCGGAGCCGAGACTTTGGACGCTCCGACAACCAACGACACTGACGACACAATCATCAGCAGTCCCAATACATCTCGAGGGGTAAGGACTTCCCCAAACACCGTGACTCCTATGATAACGGCTGTGACCGGTTCAAGCGAACCAAGCAAGGCCGTTGCCGTGGAGCCGACGCATTGGATGGCCGTAGTGGTACAGACAAATGACACAACAGTGGGAAAAAACGCCAACGACAGGATGCACACCCATAACTGCCATTGCCCTGGGCCGGGGCAAAAGAAATCGCCGGAATTCCATAGACGAGTCGCAAACAACGACAAACCGAAGAGGAGCACATAGAACGATATGACCAAAGTTGGCAGCCGCTGCACACTTGTGCGATTCACCAATACCATATACAAAGCATAGGTGAACGACGATGTGAGGACAAGCAACATACCTACGACACTAAACGAAGCGGAAGAGGCTCCGTCGACCGGCGATTTATACAACATTCCAATTCCCGAGATGGCTAAAGCCATACAAAAAATGAGCATAGCCGATATCCGTTCATGGAACACGCCGGCCATTATCAAAGCCACTATCACAGGATAAACAAACAATATGGTCGAGGCAATACCTGCATCCATATAGTTATAACTCATAAACAGAGTGAGCGATGACACTGCCATAAGAAGGCCAAACAGCACCAGAAGCCATAATTGTCGCCGGGTAACAAAAAATGACCGACGTCGGAACTGAATCATCGCTCCAAGAATGGGAATGGCAATAAGATAGCGCAGGAATAATACCGAATCGACTGACATTCCGGCAGAATATAGCGGCAACGCAAACAACGGATTCATACCGTAGGTGGCCGCCGCTACAATGCCCAGCAGATAGCCTTTTGTCTTCGGGGTCATCGCATCGCTATTTGTGCATTTTGGCTCCTTTCACTCCTTTGACACCTCCGCCCATACTGAAAATGTTCTGGTCGTATGAAACGGTTTTCATCGCCTGTTCGCGCTTTCGTTTCAGGGCGAGCTTTACAAGCCTATCCATCAAATCGGAGAATGGAATTCCGGTGGCTTCCCATAGATAGAACGAGAGCGAACCGGGAATGGTGTTTATTTCATTGACATAAATGGCTCCATCAGAATTGTCAACAATGACATCGACACGGCTTACGCCGTGACACGACAGCACACGGAACGTCTCGCCGGCAAGGAAACGGATGCGATCGCTGACTTCAGTCGGCAAATCGGCAGGAATGCGTTTTTGAGATGCCTGCATGCCTTTTGTCCCCTTTGTGCCACCCATATATTTATCTTCGTACGACAGTATTTCGCCGCTCTTTATGGGCTCTTCGCATACGGAGGTTTGATATTCATCACAGTCGCCGAGCACCGAGCAATTTATCTCTTTCAAGTCTTCGACCATATGCTCGACAATGATGCGAGATGAATAGCGTTCGGCTTCGTTGATACGTTCGACGAGCTGCTCACGATCGCGAGCACGGCCAATGCCTACACTCGAGCCCAGATTTGCCGGCTTAACAATTACAGGATAGCCAAGCTTAGATTCGATGCGGTCAATTAAACCGGCACGTTCGGCAAACCATTGTTTGTCGGTGAACCAGACGTAGTCAACCACAGGAATGTCGCTTGCCTGCATTATCATCTTCATCGTTATCTTGTCCATTCCGTTAGCGCTGGCCAAAGTGTCACAACCCGCAAACGGAATGCCGATAGATTCCAACACGCCTTCAAATATGCCATCTTCTCCATTCGAGCCGTGCAACACCGGGATTACGACATCGAGCTTCGCAACAACAGGTGAGCCAAACAATTTCTTTTTACGGCCATAGAGATTATAATCGCCATATTCGGGTGCCATATACACTTCCTCGCATTTGGCCAATAACGACGGTATATCTCGATAGTTAGAGACATCGAAAAGTTCAGGCCCCGTGTACCAACGGCCTTGTTTAGTGATATATACGGGTGTCACATCGTATTTTCCACGATCGATGGCACTCATTGCCTGAGAGGCAGATATGACTGATATTTCATGCTCGGTGGAACGTCCGCCGAAAAATACGCCTATATTAGTTTTCATTTTCAATATGATGATTGTAGATTTTACTTTATGATTGATTATTTGAAGGTGTCAGGCAAGTCGTTTTCATACAAAACAGTGTCGCCAGGAGTGGCAATACGGGCCAACTGCTGCTGCGCTTCGGTAAACGACTGCACGGGATAGACATCACGGTCAGGCATTCCGCCTTCGGTTATTCCTTCCAATATGGCCTGACGGTTATATTCGCCCACCACAATAGCCACGTCGGCGCTTCGGGCAATGTTTTGACCAAACGTCTTGTTTAGTTCGTATTGCTTAGCACCAAGTTCTATCATGCCGGGAGTTATAATAATACGTTTTCCGCCTGTCATACGCGACAGCACGTCAAGAGCCATTGCCGATCCGGTGGGATTGGAGTTGAACGCATCGTCAATGATAGTGATTCCTCCGGGCGTACGTTTCAGGTTCAGACGGTGCTCCACCTGTTCGATACGTTCGATGGCATACTTTATTTTTTGCTCGGGAACGTCCAGATGCAAAGCCACAATAATGGCAGCAATAAGATTGGATATGTTGCACTCTCCAACAAGCTTGGTGGAGAACTGCATCTCACGACCATCACCGCACAGGGTGAAACTTGTGCCGTTTGAGCCGTAAACAATATTGCGGGCGGTGAACGACACTTTATCGGTATTTTTTATGCCATATCTGACGCAACCGACGTTCTCAACCTTACGATTGGCGACGTATAGAAAATCATCGTTAACGACAGCCAGTCCACCGGCGGGCAGCGAATCGATAAGTTCGAATTTTGTGCGCTGCACATTTTCTATGCAACCAAATGACTCAAGGTGTTGTTCGCCTACTGCGGTGACAATACCAATCTGCGGATGAACAAGACGACAAATCTCGTCTATGTCGCCTTTTTGCTTCGCACCCATTTCGACAATGAACACTTCGTTATAAGGTTGGAGATATTCACGTATTGTGCGAATCACTCCCAAGGTAGTGTTGTAGCTTCCAGGAGTCATGAGCACATCGTATTTCTCGCTAAGTATTCGATGAAGATAGTGTTTTGTGCTTGTTTTGCCATAGCTCCCGGTTATGCCTATAACTTTCAAATCCGGCATTCCATTCAATATTCTTACGGCATCGTCATAATAACGCTGATTGATATGGCTTTCCACTGGCTTAAGCAACCAATTTGACGCCATGGCAACCATATGAGACGCACAATAAAGCAATAGCCAAAATACGGTCGTAAACCATATCACTTGCATAATTCCATATGGCGACGCAACGAACCAGACAACAACATTCAATAGAACAGAAATCAACGACATCATCAGATAGATGCGTTTGGCACGATTGGTCCATACAAGCGGTTTTTTGTACTTGAGGCGCAATCGATTAAGCAATGAAATGCCTGAATATACCAGGATAAGCGCCATTGCAAACCGGACGTCAACAAATTTCACAAATGCGATAAAAAGCACTGCAATGCCCAACAGGCGTGTGACAGTGGTTGTATCGCCACTGACATTCAGCCATT
Source organism: uncultured Bacteroides sp. (assembly GCA_964600585.1). GTDB lineage: Bacteria > Bacteroidota > Bacteroidia > Bacteroidales > Muribaculaceae > Paramuribaculum. The sequence continues at coordinate 13,678 of CAZRJT010000008.1, read as the reverse complement.
TGAGATAGCGTTCATTTCGATAAGAATTTTGCTGAAGCATCATAAGGTCGCGCTTGTATTCGGAAAGCGTGTTGAGTATTGTTACCAGCGCCACCAAAGCCGACAGAATCACCATAAGATTGCTTGATTCAATGAAGTCCATAAATTTTAGTGTTATCAGTGTGATAAAAAGCTGCGCAATACGGCTGCAAATTGCACCGGATTGTCAAGGAAACTATAATGTCCACACCCTTTAAATGAAACCAACCCAGCATCGGGTATAAGCTTCTCCATCATATGTGCATCGCGCATAGGCGTAGCGGTGTCATTTTCACCCCAAATCAAAAGCGTAGGGGCTTTAATGAGTGGCATGGATTTACGTAAATCTTGATTGACCACTTTGCTCAATATGGCACGCATACGAGGCGTAGCATTATTGTAGTCGGCAGATCCGCGACGTTGACGTGCGGCTTCGATACGAGCTTTGGCTTTTTCCGCACCATAAACCATCCGGGCCACAAGTTTCGACAATTTAAAGGTGTAGACTTTAACGTAGTATTTCAATGAGCGACGAGGCTTTATGCCGGCAGAATCGACAAGAATGAGTTTACTCACAGAATTGCGCGATGAAAACAGTATGCCAACACGGCCACCGAACGAATGTCCCAAAAGAACCGGAGTGTCAAGTCTCAATTTTTCTACAAAGGCCTCCACCATAGAAGTGTATTCTTCAACGCCCCACACTCCAAGCGGCTCGGGAGTTTGTCCGAATCCGGGAAAATCGATGTTGTAGACGGTGTAGTAATCGGAGGCTATTTTCTGTATTGATGCCAACGTCGATTGATTGCAACCCCAACCATGCATCAATATCATAGGTGTCCCTCTGCCCTCCACCGTATAATGGATATCAAGGCCATTAATGTTGATTGTATTGTCCATTTCCCAAATGGTAAAAGTAGTTAAAATCGAATGACTAATTCGGCAACGAGCTTATTTCTGTCGTTATCAGGCTGCGTCACCGACGAATGATAAAAATATTGTTCGTAGTTAAGGCGTAAATCGCAACGCAATCCGGCGCATATATATGAAAGTGTCGATCCGAATGTTATGCGATTGAATGCCGGAGTGTTTATGACCAACCGACCATCCTCGGCAATCGTCGCTCCATCAGAATGATTGGTCACGCCATCCCAACGTCCCTGCAAAGAAAGAAGATTGAAGTATCCGGCTTTCACGGGCATTCCATAGTCGGCCATAAAGTTATATGCGTGTGCATCAGGTGCCATATCGGCGGCGTAATGCTTGTAAACATATTCGCCCTCGACAAGCCATGAATCGGTATGCCACGACAATGCTCCTGAAAGATGATTGATGCGCACTGGGCCGGGAGCGATAGACTGAAATCCGGTCTGCAACAATAGATTGTCAATATTATAGTTTATCTTGGCGGCAGCGGCCATTCGTTTCTGCCATATCTGATGATTGGAATTTGCCGTTGTGTTGAACACGCCACCCTCGATTGACAATGGCGTGGACGTAGGCCCATAGATGAGTTTCAAACCTACGTTTCGAGGACTACACGTCTGTTTGTCGGTTGTCGGACGGTCGGCAAACAAATATTGATGCGGCGCACGTGCAGAACCTAATGTAAATGGCATACGCATATTACCAAACTGAGCCTTGAATTGCGGCACGATGGTGAGCCGTCCCCAAACATCAAGTGGTTTCACGGAACCACGATCGCATAGGTCCACTTCGGCCCTGTATGAGATTATAGGGGCCAGCTCGCCTTCAAGACCGACTCGGGCATTGCGCACCTGAAACCTCATGTCGCCATCATCGACCGAGTATTCGTATCGTGGTCTCAATGTGGCATGAATATTTGGCATATAGTGTTTTAACACGCCGTCCTCAGCATACACTGCCACTGATGACATAAGCAACAGTTTTGTAAGCGAACTCTTTAAATTCATTAGGTTGTACTCGAGTAAAGGATGAAAATTTCATATGCAAAATTAGTAATTTATATCCATAATAGCCGTAATCTGTGCAATATTTATTACCTTTACATAAAAATAGACATACAATGGGAATATTATTTGCAATAGTGCTTATTGGTGCGATTGGTGCGGCCGGAGCCTGCGCATGGCTTTGGAAAAAGAATATCAATTTGACATATAAGAATAAGTCGTTGGAGGAAAAACTTGTTGCTTCCTACGAGCAGAACAAGAAATGTGAGATTGCATTCAGAGAGCAGCTTGATGCCGCAAGTAAAAGAAACGTCGAGGAACAGGAAATGATAGTCGCTTCCTATAAAGAGCAGCTTGCTCAGGCAAAAGAACACTACTCGGCACAGGAAGCGAAATCGAAGGCGCTGTACGAGGAGCAACAGCTATTGGCCGAAGAACGATTCAAGACTCTGGCAAACGAATTGCTGGCCCAACACACCACGACGTTGAGACAACAAAATGAGACAAGGCTATCGGAAATACTGAATCCGCTTCGCGACAATATCGAGCAATTCAAAAAATCGATAAACGATTGCTATTCAGCCGAAGCCCGTGAACGGTTCTCGCTGGAAGAGAAAATCAAGGAGCTGATAGCCACCAACCAGTCAATCGGCAAGGAGGCAAAAGAACTGTCAACCGCTTTAAGGGGAAACTCTAAGACACAAGGCGATTGGGGCGAATTGGTCCTTGAAACCATATTGGAAAAATCGGGATTGACCAGAGGTGTGGAATTTACGGTTCAGGATACGGAGATAATGGATAATGAGAAGGCACGAGCCGAAGAAGGCCGGTCGTTGCGTCCCGATGTCGTGGTGCATTATCCCGACGGAAAGGCAATGGTCATCGACTCCAAAGTGTCGTTGAAAGCATTTGTGGCATTTGCCAATGCTGAAACGCCTGAAGAACAAAAACGGCATGGACAGGAACATCTGAACTCCGTGAAAAAACATCTCGAGGAGTTGAACGATAAACGCTACCAGGATTTCTTAGTAAAGAACCGAACTGATTTTGTCATGATGTTCATACCCAACGAAGCAGCATATATGGCTGCTATGCAACTTGACAATACACTTTGGCAAAAAGCATACGACAAACGGGTTGTGATTGTGTCGCCGACACATCTGGTTTCGGCCTTGAGACTTATATCACAGCTATGGAGCCATGACCGTCAAACGCGCAACGCAATAGAAATTGCTGAAATGAGCGGGAAAATGTATGATAAATTCGCTGCATTCGTAGAAGATATGGCCAAAATCGAAAAGGCGCTGGGGAGTGCGTCGACAGCCTATGCCGCTGCCATGAACAAACTCTGTACAGGCAGCGGCAATCTGGTATCGCGCGCCGAAAAGCTGCGCGAGATGGGCGTTAAAGCGACAAAACGCCTCTCGGAAATGAAAGCAAATCAGCTCAAGGCCATTTAGCGTTCATTGTAATCCTGGAGACGTTTCTGCAAATATTTTCGAGCATAATATATTCGGCTTTTAATCGTTCCGAGTGGCAGGTGCATTCGCTCGGCGATTTCGGCATAGTGATATCCTGCCATATGCATCGAGAAGGGTATTCTATAATCATCGGAAAACGAATTTATGGCGTCAGTGATTTCTGATACTGCATACGTATCATAGGGAGAAGAATAGCCTGATGCGTCAGCAATATTCAATCTGTACAGTTCATCGGTGCGATCGATAACGGTTGCAGCCTTGGCAACACGGCGATATTGGTTTATGAATATATTACGCATTATCGTAAGCACCCAGCCTTTGAAATTGGTGTTGTCAGTGTACTTATCTTCATTATCGAGCGCTTTTAAAGTGGTGTCTTGAAGAAGATCGTAGGCCTGATCGCGATTTGACGTAAGCATATAGGCAAAATTCAGCATATTATCCTGTAATGCCAAAAGTTTAGTTTGAAACGTAGCAGTATTCATGTTGTGTGTGTTTAATATAGATTTCAATAGAGGTTTCTGATTTTTAAACCAATTCCGAACCTGTTATGTTTTCCTTTTTTGCGTAAAATATTTTAAAATTAAATCTACGGAAGTTAACGTCGCACGATATACATCTAATAAGCCCCATCTTTCATCGTGCGATTGTTTTTTTTATTTGTTGAAATCATATTTGATTTCCATATTTTATGTAATTTTGTAGCAATTGATTTAATCATTGAATATGGAACATAACGTCAAGCAGGAAACGCTCGACCGCCGATATTTGCGAATGGCCAAAATATGGGCAGAAAACTCCTACTGCCGCCGTAGGCAAGTGGGCGCATTATTAGTCAAAGACCAGATGATAATTTCAGACGGATTCAACGGTACGCCGGCCAATTTTGAAAATATATGCGAAGACGAGGCTACCGGAATGACTAAACCATATGTGCTGCATGCCGAAGCCAATGCCATAACCAAAGTGGCAAGAAGTAACAATTCGAGCATGGGGTCGACCTTGTACGTCACAGCCTCCCCTTGTATGGAATGCGCAAAATTAATAATACAGGCGGGAATATCGCGCGTGGTGTTCAACGAACTATATCGAATCGCCGATGGCATAGATCTGCTAAAGCGCGCCAATGTGGAATGCGTGCAGATACCGGACCTTAACGATTGAACCGTACTTGTTTTTCGTAAATCATAGAGCAAATCTAATAGTATCTTAACAAATGAATAACAAATTCAGCAATGCTAAAATCTGGATGCCACTTGCTGTGGCCATCGCATTGGGTAGCGGCATTTTGATAGGAAACAAAATTTCCAGAATTCCATCAATTGGCGGACACACCGGCAAGTTGGATATGATTATGAGTCTTATAAATTCGGATTACGTGGATAACGTGGATACGGACAGCCTGATAGAGGCCTCGATTCCCGACATATTATCTAAATTAGACCCGCATACGACCTATATTCCTGCTGAGTCGCTTCAGTCGGTAAACGAAGAACTCGAAGGTTCGTTTTGTGGCATAGGTATACAATTCAACATGCTTACCGACACAATCAAAGTGCTCGAAGTGATTTCAGGGGGGCCATCAGAAAAAGTGGGACTTCTTGCCGGCGATAGGATAATAACCATAAATGATTCGATAGCTGCCGGACAGAAGTGGTCACAGGAAAAGGTGTTGAAAACTTTACGAGGCGAACGCGGCACTACCGTGAAACTCGGCATCCAACGCTCTACATCGCCCGACCTGCTAACCTATGAAGTGGTGAGGGGCGATATTCCCGTAACTTCGATAGACGCGGCCTACATCACAAATGACAGCATAGGATATGTAAAAGTGAACCGCTTCGGCAGAACTACGTACTCCGAATTCTTAAATTCACTTGTTTCTCTAAGAAATGACGGAGCGAAAAAATTCGTAATAGATTTGAGAAGCAATACCGGAGGTTTTATGGAAATGGCCATATTGATGGCGAATGAATTCTTGCCGGCAGGCCAACCAATCGTGGCTACACATGGACGCACTGACTACTCTGAGTCAAGCATAGGCAGCGATGGCACCGGTGCATTCCAACATGAGGATGTCGTGGTGCTTCTTGATGATTATTCGGCAAGTGCGAGCGAAATATTTGCCGGTGCGATGCAGGATAACGATCGCGGCCTTATCATTGGAAGAAGATCGTTTGGAAAAGGATTGGTTCAACGGCAGATTGAATTTCCCGACAGTAGCGCCATAAGACTTACTACCGGTAGATATTACACGCCATCCGGCCGTTGCATCCAGAAAAAGTATATTCCCGGTTCGCTCGACATTTACGAGGATGAAATCAACTCGCGCTATCAGCATGGCGAAGGCTTTTCGGCCGACAGTGTGAAGTTGGATAAGTCTGAGACATTCCATACCATCGGCGGCCGTCCGGTGTATGGCGGCGGCGGAATTATGCCTGACATTTATGTGCCAAATGACACAGCCGGCCTAACCACATACTATATAAAGGTGCTCAACGCCGGATTGCTTCATAAATTCTCGTTCAATTATGCAGATAATAATCGCGAAGCGCTCAACGAGGCAAAAAATGTAGAAGAACTTATGGAACTCCTGCCAAACGAGGATGCCCTCATAGCAGCTTTTGCCAATTATGCCCATACTACGGCTGGCATAGCCCCCCGATGGTATTACATAAACATTTCACGCAATCTAATTGTTAACTTATTGAAAGCTCTGATTGCACGCGATATTTTGGGTTCGTCAGCATATTACGAGGTGTTGAACGAATCAGATCCGACAGTCGAACGTGCAATTCAAGAGTTGAATGAGGGTAATGCAATTTACCCCATTACGATAACTAACAATTAAACGTGTATGAAAAAGGAGGAGATTCGTCATCGAATAAGGGCTCATAAGGCATTGCTTTCGGATGAAGACAAATCGAAGGCAGCTGACAGTGTATTTAGCCAACTTGAGAACTTGGCCGCATTTATAATGTCGAACCGCATACTAATGTATCATTCGTTGCCCGATGAATTGTCGACCCATAGTTTTATCGACAAATGGCATAGCCGGAAACAATTCTATCTGCCCCGCGTAAACGGTGTGAATCTGGATATTTTGCCATATGATAAAAGTTCGTTGAGCCTTGGGGCCTTCCACATCGAGGAGCCACAAGGTGACGATGTGACTGATGCATCATCAATTGAACTTATTATAGTGCCAGGCGTGGCTTTCGACCAAAGTGGCAACAGAGTTGGACGAGGCAAGGGCTATTATGACCGCCTGCTTGCCGACACAAAGGCATTGAGGGTTGGCATCGCATATGACTTCCAGATGGTCGACGAAATCGAAACCGACACGTTCGACATTCCGGTTGACATCGTAATCACAGAAAGCCGAACGTACATACGTCATCGGAAACAACGGTAAACTACGTTTCATTTTCAAAAGAATTTGGGTCGATGAAATGTCATTCCTTAAGGATGTACATTTCATCGACCCAATATTTTCAGGAAAATCGACAAGGTGTCTAATTATACGTAACCACGTATGATACCTCGTTTCGCATTACGCACAAACAATATTATTTCTTCACGTTCCTTTGTCGCAGGGAGTTCGGCCTCTATCCGCTCTACGGCATCGGTATTATTAAGTCCGGACAGATACAGGTAGCGATATATTTCCTGAATCTCACGAATTACTTCACTTGAAAATCCGCGACGACGAAGCCCTATTGAATTCACTCCGGCATAGGCAATAGGCTCTCGGGCTGCTTTTACATAAGGAGGTATATCCTTGTTCACCAATGCCCCACCCTGAATCATAACGTGAGGGCCAATGTGGCAGAACTGGTGTATTAAGGCTCCACCTCCAATTACGGCATAATTATCCACCACGACCTCGCCGGCTATCTGGGTGGCATTAGACATAATTACATGGTCACCAATAACACAGTCATGTGCCACGTGCGAATATGCCATAATCAAGCAGTTGCTTCCAACGACAGTCTTGCCACGGGCTGCAGTTCCACGGTTAACCGTAACGCATTCACGTATTGTGGTATTATCGCCGATGATTGCAAGAGTTTCTTCACCTTTGAATTTCAAATCCTGAGGTATAGCCGAAATTACTGCTCCCGGAAAAATGGTGCAGTTTTTACCAATTCTGGCTCCAGCCATAATCGTAACGTTGCTGCCAATCCGGGTGCCTTCATCAATTTCCACATTTTCTTCAATCGTAACAAACGGATCGATGACAACGCTTGGAGCTATCTTGGCTGCCGGATGTATATAAGCCAATGGTTGTTTCATAAGCTTTGCTATTTGTTGATTATTTATTTTTTATAATCTGTGCCATAAATTCGCATTCTGACACGATTTTTTCGCCGACAAATGCGTAGCCTTTCATAACGGCACAGCCACGACGCAATTCTGTCATAAACGACAAATGGAAAATCAGAGTGTCACCAGGCACCACTTTCTGGCGGAATTTCACATTGTCGATTTTCATAAAGTAAGTCGAATAATTTTCGGGATCTTCAACTGTGCTCAGCACAAGCAAACCGCCTGTTTGCGCCATAGCCTCAATCTGAAGTACGCCAGGAAGCACGGGCTCCTGCGGAAAATGACCGGGGAAAAACGGTTCGTTGGCGGTAATGTTTTTTACGCCGACAATATAGTTCTGCCCTTTTTCGATGATTTTATCGACCAACAAGAATGGATAACGATGCGGAAGAAGTTCGCGAATCCGATTGTTATCCATAATCGGGGCCTGATTGGGATTATACACAGGTGCCTGTATGTCTTGCCGCTTGATTTCGCGACGAATCTTTTTAGAGAATGTTGTGTTTATTGAATGCCCCGGACGAGTGGCAATAACCTTGCCTTTCAACGGACGGCCTATAAGCGCAAGGTCGCCCATAACATCCATAAGTTTATGACGTGCCGGCTCATTATCAACGACAAGCGGTGTTTCCTGTATATATCCGAATTCGGCAACATGTTTATGCGGAACGCCCATCAAATCGGCAAGACGATCGAGTTCGGCCGCCTCGATGTGGGAGTCGTATATCACAACGGCATTTTCCAAGTCGCCGCCTTTTATGAGATTGCTTTTAACCAGCGGTTCAATTTCGCGGACAAACACAAACGTGCGACACGCAGAAATTTCCTTGCCGAAATCTTCCATTTTATCAAGCGAGGCAAACTGATTGCTCAATACGGGCGATTCGTATTGTATCATAACATCTATGCTGAAATCGGCATCGGGGAGTACTACGATTGAAGCACCGGTTTTTTCATCCCGAACTTCAATTTTTTGCTTGACTATATAGAAATCTTTATCGGCCGACTGTTCTTCGACTCCAACAGCGGCTATCTTTTCACAATATTCCTTTGCGCTACCGTCGAGTATCGGCATTTCAGGGCCATCAAGACGTATGAGGCAGTTGTCGACACCAGCTGCATACAAGGCTGCGAGCGCATGCTCTATGGTGCTGACCGACACCTCACCACGAGCTATTACAGTGCCACGCGTGGTGCTGACCACATTTTCGGCCACGGCATCGATGATGGGTTCGCCATCAATGTCCGAACGTTGCATTTTAAATCCGAAGTTGTCTTGGGCGGGAAGGAATTCGGCTTTAATCACCTTTCCCGTATGAAGGCCTTTGCCCTGCACCGTAAACGGTGCTTTAAGTGTGATCTGCTTCATTAGATATGTTGTTTTTATTATTTATTCAAATCGTTTAGTCTCTTTTCCAGTTCTTTGACTTTGGCATATAAATCTGGCAGATTTTTCACGTTAATGGCCTGCCGACCATATTCGCGAATATCCATAGCCGGAGAGCCGAAAATACGCGCACCGGGCTTTACATCCTTTTGCATACCTGATTGCGCTGCAATTTCGACCTTATCGCCAACGTGTATGTGTCCAGCCAATCCGACCTGTCCGCCTATCATACAATGCGCACCCACTTTAGTTGACCCGGCCACCCCGGCTTGGGCAGCCATTACAGTAGATTCTCCTACCTGACAGTTATGGGCTATCATAATCAGGTTGTCGAGCTTAACACCTTTGCTTATGCGAGTGCTTCCCATCATTGCCCGGTCAATCGTAGTGTTCGCTCCGATTTCAACATCGTCTTCAATCACCACATTGCCTATCTGTGGTATTTTCTCATAATGTCCGTCGACAGGAGCAAAGCCGAATCCATCAGCACCTATTACTGCTCCGGAATGAAGGATACAACGATTGCCTATAATGCAGCCGTGATAAACTTTCACACCGGGATAGAGTATAGTGCCATCTCCCACAACGACATTGTCGCCCAAATAGACCTGCGGAAATATCTTCACTTTTTTACCAAGCTTGACGCCCCGTCCGATATATGCGAATGCGCCGATATATGCATCGTTGGGCACTTCGGCGCTATCGGATATGAACGATGGCTGCTCAATCCCATTATATACCGGAGTCATCATTTCACTCACCATACGCAGCAGCATTGCCACTGTGGCATAAGGGTCGGCAACGCGTATCAGCGTTGCCGATACCGGCTCTTCAGGTTTAAAATCCTTGTTTACAAGCACGGCAGACGACTTGGTAGTATATATATATTGTGTATACTTCGGATTAGCCAAGAATGATATGGCACCCTGATGGCCTTCTTCTATTTTGGCAAATGTATTTATTTTTACGCTGCCGTCACCTTCGATTGTTCCACCGACAAGCCCGGCAATTTGTTCTGCAGAAAACTCCATTTCGTTTTGATTGGTTTTCGGATATCCTGTAATGGAATGCAAAGTTGGCAAAAAAAATCCACATTATCGATACGTAAGTACCTAAAAATTCACAAGTGCCGCATTATATGTATACGCCAGGCATCCCTACGGCAACTTTTCAGGCATCTCAAGCCTTCACAATTCCATTTTCAAGAAGTCTGATTTTTTGTTGCTTCAGAAGCATTCCTACTGCCTTTTTAAAGTCTTTTTTGCTGCATTTCAAAACCGATTTCACGGCTTCTGAATCGGATTTGTCTGTAAGTGCGAGCACTCCATCGCGTCCTATGATATCCATCATTTCCGATGCCAATGCCGGAATACGTTCCAACGCTTTGTTTTTTAACGTCAAATCGATTTTTCCATCATCGCGCACCCACTTAACGTAAGCCGTTAGTCTTTCTCCAATTTCGAGCGAAGCGTACGATTCATTTTCATATATCATGCCAGAATATAGATTATCGACTATACACTTATATCCAATTTCGGTATGACGGTAAACAACAACCTGCACTTCTTCCCCTTTTCTATATTCCGGGAATTTGTTGTCAAGAAATTTTTCGATTTTTGCGGATGCTGCAACTCGTTTTGACGCATCATCGAGATATACATATACAAGACAGCGCATCCCCGGACGCATACGCACCTTTTGCTCACGAAACGGCACGAGCAAATCCTTTGGAAGACCCCAATCAAGAAATGCGCCTACCTTATTAACGGCCAAAACATCCAAATAAGCGAACTCCCCTACTTCGACATAGGGATGTTCGGTAGTGGCAATGAGCCTATCTTCCGAGTCGGTGTAGATGAATACGTCAATTTCGTCGTCGACATTCAATGGCGACTGTATGTATCGTGCGGGCAACAAAATCTCCACTCCATTACCGCCATCGAGATATGCGCCAAAATCGACGAGCTTGACCACTCGCAACGTATTATATTTACCTATATTTACCATTTTTCCGATTTTATTTACGGATTATACGACGACAAAGTTAATTCAATTAGAACAAAACGACAAAAAATAGCCCTAGGTTGAACGATCTTCGACGTTCTCTTCGACGTTTTTTAGAAAAAGAACATATGATTTCACTAATTTTGCGCTCGGATAACAATTAAAATTATGGGAAAAGAAATCGAACGAAAATTTTTGATTAGAGACAATTCTTACCGCGAATTGGCCGAAGATAGCAAATACATTGCACAGTGCTATCTATCGATCGACCCACGCACAACGGTGAGAGTCAGAATCCTTGGCGACAAAGGATATATCACCGTGAAAGGACTGACTATTCGGGCCACACGCGACGAGTGGGAATATGAAATTCCGACATCCGACGCTAAAGAGATGATGGAGCGTTGCTCCGTAACGCCTGTGCTAAGCAAAATCCGCTACTACTATGACGGATGGGAAATCGATGAATTCCAAGGGGCGTTATCGGGATTAGTCGTAGCCGAAAAAGAAGGTTTCGACATTGACGACAACATCGAACTTCCCCTCTTTATCGGCCGAGAAGTGACTGGGGACAAAAGATACTATAATTCAATGCTGGCTATGGCCACAGAGTGCCCGCCCACCGAGTGAGATTGCAACCTCGTCGCTGCACACCGCCTATTTGCGAAGTGAGAGCCTGACCACATTCTCAACATGCTGAGTGTGCGGGAACATATCGACCGGCTGAATGGCTTCAACCTTATATTTGACATCGAGCAAAGCCAAATCTCGTGCCTGCGTGGCCGGATTGCAGCTCACATATACGATACGTTCGGGCGAAGCGTTCAGAATCACTTTCACAACGTCATCATGCATTCCGGCGCGAGGCGGGTCGATTATCATCACATCAGGCCGACCATGCTCAGCTATGAAATCATCGGTAAGGACGTCCTTCATATCACCGGCAAAAAACTCGGTGTTACCGATTGAGTTTATCTGTGAATTGATTTTCGCGTCCTCTATTGCGTCGGACACGTATTCTATGCCGACAACCCGCGAGGCGCGTCGGGCCACAAAATTGGCAATCGTGCCTGTGCCAGTGTACAAGTCATAGACGAGTTCAGTTCCGGTAAGTTGTGCAAAATCACGGGCCACTTTGTATAATTCATACGCCTGCAATGAATTTGTCTGATAAAACGACTTCGGTCCGACACGGAAGCGCAATCCCTCCATTTCTTCCTCTATATATGGCAACCCGCGATACACTATGATGTCTTGGTCGGCTATCGTGTCGTTGACCTTCGTGTTTATAACATATTGAAGCGACGTTATTTCCGGGAATTCCAATGCCACTGCCTCCAACAGGCGCGATATCGCCTCGGAATCGTCGGCTCCGAACGACATCACTACCATAATCTGGCCGGTGGAGGCCATTCTCACCATCAGTGTGCGCAACAATCCTTGCTGAGCCTTAAGGTCATAAAATGGCAAGCAATGCGTCTTGCCATACTCTTTAATGAATATGCGCAAACGATTGGAAAAATCGTCCTGAAGATGACACTTTTTTATATCAAGCACTTTGTCGAAAGCACCGGGGATATGGAATCCGGCCGCATCTCGGTCGGGAAACACCTCGCCACTACGCATTTGCTCGAATGTGAGCCACGATTTATTGGAGAATGTGTATTCCATCTTATTTCGATATTCCCAGATGTTACGCGACGGTAAAATAGGCGATATTTCAGGTATGTCGATTTTCGCTATACGCTCCATTGCATCCTTCACCTGACGCTGCTTGCATTCGAGCTGATATTCATACGGCAAATGCTGCCAACGACAACCGCCACATATAGTGAAATGTTCACAACGAGGCTCAATCCTTATCGGTGAAGGCGATACGATGCGTTCTATATGCCCTTCGGCATAATTGCGTTTCTTACGGTCGATTTTAACATCGACAATATCACCCGGGGCGCCATAGGGCACAAAAATCACAAAATCATCGACTTTGGCAAGGCTGTTGCCTTCGGCCGCAACGTCAATTATATTTATATCGGCGAGCAATGGAAGCTCTTTGCGTTTACGTGACACAGTAATTATATTAAATGAAAAATCTTATGCAAAGCTACGCATTAAAGAGAAAATATCACGCATTTCTGATAAAATCTTTAAAAATAATTTCACGGTACGGGAATAATGTCTTATTTTTGCAGTAAACTCTCCGTATATTTATAAAATATGCAGAACAAAATACATATCAAAATTCAATATTAATTATAAATAACAGCAAATGAAAAGAGTCTACACGTTTGGAGACGGCAAAGCTGAAGGAAATGCTTCAATGCGCAATCTCCTTGGCGGTAAAGGCGCGAATCTCGCCGAAATGAATTTGTTGGGAATGCCCGTTCCTCCGGGTTTTACCATCACTACCGAAGTTTGTACGGAATACACGCAGTATGGCCGCGACGAAGTGGTGAAACGCATCAAAAAGGAAGTTGAGGAAGCTATTGCACACGTTGAGCAGCTCACCAACACTAAATTCAACGATC